>NZ_JBFAOG010000009.1:0-176845 GCF_040659695.1 Modestobacter sp. NPDC049651 | reverse complement strand
ACTACACACCCACTTGTGTGTGCCAGCAACTGGCAACCAACTTCGGTGTCTCGCGTCCACTGTGTGGTTCTGAACGTACGGAAACCACCACCCCCACCCCGGGAACCCCCTCACACGATGAGGGGGCGGCCGGCGGGTGTGGGTGGTGCCGATAAGTTCACAGTGTTACGGCGGTCATGGCGAAAGGGAAACGCCCGGTCACATTCCGAACCCGGAAGCTAAGCCTTTCAGCGCCGATGGTACTGCCCTGGGGACGGGGTGGGAGAGTAGGACGCCGCCGGACAATCATTCGAAACGGGGGTCGGAGCATCATGCTCCGGCCCCCGTTTCGCATACCCACCCCCGAGTCCGGATTGGGACCGGGCGGGCCTGATTGCGGTGTGACGGAACGGTACGCCGCCCGGTGGGTGCTCCGACCCGGAGCACGAGAACGGCCGGCCCGCCCCGTAGGGTGGACCGGCCGTTGGCGGGGAGGCCTCAGGGGACGACGCGTCGGGCCCCCGCCCAGCCGAGGACACCGGTCACCGCGGCCACCGCGAGCGGGACGGCGAAGGCGAGCACGAGCATCGGGGTGTCCCGGAACCAGTCGAAGACCGAGGTCCACGCGCCCTGGTAGCCGATCAGGGCCAGGGCGCCGCCGAGCAGGAACGCGAGCCCGACGAACGTCGTCCAGAGGCCGACCTGCCCCCAGCGCTTGAGCACGACGCCGAAGGCCAGGCCCAGGAAGCAGCAGGCGAGCATCGGGCCGGCGAACACGAGGAACTGCAGCACCGGGTTGGCGACGTCCATCCGGCCGGGAGCCCAGAAGTGCAGCCGCAGGCCCCAGCCGCCGGTGGCGTTCTCGATCGCGTCGAGCACGGTCAGCACGACGCCGTAGAGCAGCGACTGGACGACGGCGAACACGGCGGTCCCGAGGTAGAACGTCCGCCGGGTGACGCTCAGGCCCATGGCGAAGGGCAGCAGTTGGGTGATCGACTGCGCGAACACGATCAGCACGGTGATGTAGAGGGCGGCCAGCCCGCCCGTGGAGCCGCCACCCGGCTGTTCGCCGGCGGCGGTGAGCCCCCAGACCAGCAGGTTGATGACGAACGACGAGCCCGCGACGAACCACGGGATGCCCAGCGAGAGGGCCGGGTTCACCAGGTGCAGGCGTGCGGTGGCGAGCGTGCGGTTCATCAGGACACCTCGGTCAGTCGGGCCGGTGCGGTGAGCGGGGGCGCGGCGGGCTGGTGGCTCAGCGCCACCACGAGCTGCTGCAGCGGGGTGGGCTCCGCGAGGAGCCCGTGGGTCCCGGCGACCGCGGCGTCCGACGGGCCGGCCACCCGGACGACGGCCCGCGCCTGACCGCCGAGCCGCTCCGACCGGAGCACCTCGCGGCCGCGACCGAAGGCCTCGACCGCGCCGGCGCTGCCGGACACGGTGAGGGCGCTCTCCCGCAGGCTGTCGGCGTCCTCGTCGAGCACGAGCCGGCCGTGGTCGAGCAGCAGCACGTGCTCGAGCAGGTCGCCGACCTCCTCGATCAGGTGCGTCGAGAGGACGACGGTGCGCGGGTGCTCGGCGTAGTCGGCCAGCAGCCGGTCGTAGAAGAGCTGCCGGGCGACCGCGTCCAGTCCGAGGTACGGCTCGTCGAAGAAGGTGAGCTCCGCGCGGGAAGCCAGTCCGATGACGATGCCGACCGCCGAGGTCATGCCCCGGGACAGCTTCTTGACCGACCGGCGGAGCGGGAGGTCGAAGTCGGCCAGCAGCTCGCGCGCGAGGTCGGCGTCCCAGCGGGGGAACAGCCGGGCGGCGGAGTCGACGGCGTCCCGGACGCGGAACTGGTCGGGGTAGCGCTGGCTCTCCTTCACGAAGCAGACCCGGCGGAGCACGCCCTCGTTCTCGAACGGGCGCTCGCCGAACACCCGGACCGAGCCCGAGGTCGGCACCCGGTGGCCGGTGAGCAGCTGCATCAGGGTGGTCTTGCCGGCCCCGTTGCGGCCCAGCAGGCCGGTGATGGAGCCCTCCGCGATCCCGGTCGTGACGTCGTCGACGGCCGTGTGCTCGGCGAACCGCAGGGTCACGTGGTCGGTGCGCGCTGCGCTCATCGCCGGGTCGACCTCTCCTGGAGCATGGCCCGCAGCTCGTCGGCGGAGATGCCGAGCTTCTCGGCCTCCGTGAGCAGCGGTACGACGTACTGGTCGGCGAACTCGGAGCGGCGCCGCTTCAGCAGCTGCTCCCGGGCGCCGGTGGCCACGAACATCCCGACTCCTCGTCTCTTGTAGAGGACCCCGTCGGTGACCAGCTGGTTCAGGCCCTTGGCCGCGGTCGCGGGGTTGATCCGGTGGAAGGCGGCCAGCTCGTTGGACGAGGGCGCCTGGCTCTCCTCGGCGAGGGAGCCGTCGACGATCGCGTTCTCGAGCTGCGCCGCGATCTGCCGGAAGATCGGGCCGCCGTCGTCGTTCACGACTGCCCGCGGACGCAGAGAGCCCGGCGGCTCACTGGTTCGTTACTCATGTAACGAACCATAGAACCGCCGGGCTCGGGAGTGCAAGACCCCGCGCGGGGTCAGTCGGTCGGGTCGGTGTCCGCGGCGGGTCGCTCGCCGGCCAGGATCAGGTACAACGCCCGTCGGGCGTCGGTCAGCACCTGGGTGGCCGCGGCGAGCTGCTCCGGGTCACCGGAGCGGACCAGCTGGCGGGCGGCGCCCATCAGCTCCTCGATCGGCCCCCGCAGGTCGGCCCGGTCGCCGCCGTCGGTGAAGGCGGCGAAGGGGTCAGCCGTGCCGAGGCCGGCCAGGTGGTCGCGTCCGGCGTCGGTCAGCGTGACCAGCTTCCGGCCGCCCTGGGCGGTCACCTCGACGAGGCCCTCGTCCTCGAGCTGGGCGATGGTCGGGTAGACCGCGCCCGGGCTGAGCCGCCAGGCACCGCCGGTGCGCTCGGCCACCGCCTGCATCAGCTGGTACCCGTGCATCGGCTCGTCGGCGAGCAGGGTCAGCAGGGCAGCGCGGACGTCGCCGCGCCCGGCCCGGCCGGCGCCGCCTCGGCCGCCGTGGCGACCACCTCCGCGTCGCCCCCAGGGCCCGCCGCCAGGGAAGCCGGGGAACCCGGGGCCGCCGGGGAAGCCCGGTCCACCCTCCGGGAAACCGGGGCCGCCGCCGTGCGGGTGGTGCCGGCGGCCGCCGGCCCAGCCGCCGGGGTGCTCGTGCGGGTGGTGCCGCCGCGCCTCGCCGGGCGCAAGGTCGCGGAAACGGTCGTGGGAATGGTGGTGGCGACGCTGTCGCGACCACGGGTTCGTGGGCTCCATGCCACACCTCCTGTGTCGTTGATGCAGTCACGATATATCGCAACATGTCAGACGACAAGGGGTGTTGCCGGCGGCGCCCCATCGGGCGCCGCCGGCGGACGTCAGCTCTGCTGCTCGCCCTCCTCGCGCGCCGCCTCGTCGAGGATCTTCGGGTCGTCGTCGACCCCGCCTGCCGGGTCGGCGTTGCCCAGGGCCGTCTCGGCCGGCAGCTGTTCGACGTGCTGCTTGGCGCGGGCCTTCAGGTCGTCGTCGGGCTGGGTCATGGGTCCTCCCGGACTTCGTCGGATCAGGTGCCGACGCCCTACCCCGCCGAATCCGCCGGAACCACCGTGGCGAGAGGCGCACGGCCGTCGGCTCAACTCCGGCCGCCCCCCTGCCGAACACGTTCTGGTCTGAACGTTTCCGTTATCTTGGAGCCGCCCGGTGGTCCCGTCGTTCCTGCGCCGCAGTGTGCGCACCAAGCTCATCGCCGCCTTCCTCGGCGTGGCCGCCGTGGTGGTCGCCCTCGGGCTGATCAACGTGGGTCAGATGTCGTCGATCCACGCGCAGGTGGAGGAGTCCTCCGCGCGCGACGTGAAGCCGCTGGCCGACCTGCAGGGGCTGACCGACGACTTCCAGGCGTACGCGGTGCACGGCCTGGTCGCCGGCCTCAGCGGGATCACCGGTCAGGTGCAGGCGCTGCAGCAGCAGACCGCGCTCAAGGCGGACTCGAAGAAGGCGACGGACGCCGACCTGGCGGCCCTGGCCGAGCACATCCCCAGCAACCTGCGGTCCACCGTGGACGCCATCAAGGCCGGCTGGGAGGGCATGGTCACCAAGGACGCGGCGTACCAGGCCGCGGCCGCCGCCGGCACCCCCGACGCGAACGCCAAGAACGAGAGCGCGACGGCCTCCTACCTGAAGCTCGAGCAGGACATCAACGCGCTCAAGGACACCCTGGTCGCCGACGAGGTGCACAGCCGGGGGGTCATCGGCGACAGCTTCGCCACCGCGCGGCTGGTCACCCTCCTGCTGCTCCTGGTGGGCGTGCTGCTCGCGCTCGGCCTGGGCATCCTCATCGCCCGGGACATCCGGCGCGGCATCTCCCCGGTCCGCGCCGCGGTCGAGGCGCTCGCCCAGGGCGACCTGACCCACACCCTGGACAGCCGGGGCGAGGACGAGTTCGGCCAGCTCAGCAACGCGCTGGACCAGGGCGTCGGGCGGATCCGCGGCATGGTCGCCGACGTCGTCGGCTCCGCCGGCGCCATGACCTCGCTGGTCGGGGACCTGACCCGGTCGACCGCCTCGGTCGTCGACGCCTCGCGCAGCGGCGTCCAGCACGCCCAGACCGTGTCCGGCACCGCCGCCACCGTCTCCGGCAACGTCGCCCAGCTGGCCACCGGCGCCGAGGAGATGACCGCCTCGATCCGCGACATCTCCCGCTCCGCGCAGCAGGCCGCCGCGGTCGCCGACGACGCCGTCCGGATCGTCGCCAGCACCAACGACACGCTCAACCAGCTGGGCAACTCCTCGGCCGAGATCGGCAACGTCATCAAGGTCATCACCGGCATCGCCGAGCAGACCAACCTGCTGGCGCTCAACGCCACCATCGAGGCGGCCCGCGCCGGCGAGCTCGGCAAGGGCTTCGCCGTCGTCGCCACCGAGGTCAAGGAGCTGGCGCAGGAGACCGCGAAGGCCACCGAGGACGTCGCGCTGCGCATCCAGGCGATCCAGGCCGACTCCGGCCAGGCGGTGCAGGCGATCGCCCGGATCGGCGACACCGTCGGTCAGATCAACGAGCTGCAGGCCACCATCGCCGCCGCGGTCGAGGAGCAGACCGCCTCGGCGGCCGAGATCGACCGGAACATCGGCGTGGCCGCGCAGGGCAGCCGGGACATCGCGAGCGGCGCGGAGGCCGTCGCCGGTGCCAGCGAGACCAGCGCGAGCCGCATCGACGAGTCGCGGACCATCGCCGACCAGCTCGCCGCCCGCGCGGCGGACCTGGAGAGCCGGGTCGCCCAGTTCACCGTCTGAGCACGGCACGGGGCAGGGGCCGGTCCACCGTTCGCGGTGGGCCGGCCCCTGCTGCGTGTCAGCGGCTGAGCGACCCGCGGGCCACGCTGACCCCGGAGTGCGTCGGGTCGCCGTCCATCGGCTCGATCGAGACGTCGACCACCGGGTAGGCGGCCAGGTCGATGTCGTCGGGCAGCGGCAGCACGGTGTCACCGGAGCGGACGACGCCGACCGGCACCATCCGGACGGCGTCGGGCTGCAGCAGCCAGACCTCGTAGTAGCCGTCGTCCAGCCGCGGCGCGCGCAGGTCGACCTGCAGCGAGCGACGGCCGTCGTGGTCGTGCACGGCGGCCTTGCCGGAGGCGTCCTCGTCGTCCAGGGGGTCGAGCCCGGCGGAGGCCACCACGGTGCCCGTGCGCGCCGGGGAGCCGCCGTCGCGGCTCAGCGCCACCGCGCCGGCGCCGACGACCCCGCCGACGACGACCGCGGCGGCGACCGCGAGCCACCGGCGGGACGGGCGGGCACGCTGCATCGGCACCACCGGCGCCGGCGGCGGCTCGACCGGCTGGGCCACCCCGACCGGGTGACCGGCCGGGGTGGCGGTCACGCCGGTGGCGGCGGCGATCGCGTCCCACACCCGCGGCGGCGGGGCGACGGCGGCGCCGGGGACGGCGAACTCCGGGACGGCGAGGGCGTCGACGCCGCGCCGCAGCGACGCCACCTCCCGCTGGCACTCCGCGCAGGCCCCGAGGTGCACGGTGTCGTCCGGGGGGAGCGGTTCGCGGAGGGCGGCCAGCGCCAGCTGCTCAGGGCTGCAGTGCTGCACCGTCCACCTCCAACCGCGTCCGCAGGCGCTCCAGGGTGCGCCTGATGTGGCTCTTCACCGTGCCCAGGGGGATCCCGGTCCGGTCGGCGATCTGCGCGTGCGTGAGGTCCGCGAAGAACGCCAGCTCGATGATGCCCCGTTGCGGCTGACCGATGCGGTCCAGCTCGCGGAGCAGCAGCACCCGGTCGGCGACCGTCTGCGAGAGCTCGTCGTCCGGCTGCTGCGCGGGGCGGGCGCGCTCGGCGGTGGCGGCCGCCTCGGCGGCCCGGCGCTGCCGCTCGCGGCGCGCCCAGACGTCGGCGATCCGGTGCCGGGCCACGCCCACCAGCCAGGCCGGCAGCGGGCCGGCCTCCGGCCGGTAGCCGGCGCGGCCGGTCCACGCGGAGATGAAGGTCTGCTGGGTGACGTCCTCGGCGTCCGGCCCCGGTCCGAACGCGCGGACCGCCATCCCGTGCACCAGCCCGCCCCAGCGCTCGTACGCCTCGGCCAGCGCCTGCTCGTCGCCGTCCCGGAACCGCGGGCCGACGTCGTCGGCGGGCTCCGGGGTCTCGGGCGGGGGGACGGCACGCACCCGCTGACCGTAGAGCGCGGCCGGTGGTTGGCCCACACCGGCGATCACGGTCACGCGGGCACCGCCACGACCACCACGTTGTCGCGGTAGCTGCCGCGGTCGGCGTCGAACGGCCCGCCGCAGGTGACCAGCACCAGCCGGGGGTCGCCGGTCCGCGCGAACAGCGCGTCGACCGGTAGGGCCTGCTTGTCCAGCAGCTCGCGGCTGACCACCGTCCACCGGGTGACGGTCCCCGCCGCGTCGGTGACCTCGACCGGGTCCCCCGGCTCGACGGTGCGCAGCCGGCCGAGCGCGCCCAGCCCCTGCCGGACGTCGTCCACGTGGCCGGCGATCACCGCGGAGCCCGGCCGGCCGGGCACCGGGCCGTACCGGTACCAGCCCACCCGGTCGACGTCGCCGGGCAGTTCCATCAGCCCGGCCCGGGTGACCCCGACCGGGTCGACCGGCGCGGTCGCCCCGCCCACCGCCACCAGCTGCGGCGCGGGCGGGGCGGCGGCGACCCGGGGTGGTGCGGCGTCCCGGACGGTCACCGGGGGGAGGGCGTCGGCGGCCTGCGGCGGGGCCGGCGGGGCGGTGGCCGGCGCGGTGCCGGCCGGCGTGGTGCCGGGTGCGGCGGCCAGCGCCGCCGCCACGGGCACCCCGGCCGCGGGCTCGGGCCGGGTCACCGCCCAGGCCGCCGGTGCCCCGGCCGCCACCGCCAGACCGGCCGCCAGGCCGATCACCGCACGCCGCACGACGTCCTCCTCCCCGGTCAGCCGGTCAGCGGCGGGCCGAGACCAGCCGGCGGCCGGCGAGGGTCGCACCGGCGATGCCGGCCGCGGAGACGGCCAGCACGCCCACCGGGAGACCGCCGTCCTCGGCGGCCAGGCCGGCGGAGCCGGCGTTCACGCCGGACGGCGAGGAGTGCGCGTCACCGAGCTGCTGGACGGCGAGCTGGTAGCCGGCCTGCTGGCTGCCCCACGCGTAGACGGCGGTCGACGTGCCCTCGGCCAGCGTGAGGTCGGCCGGGCCGATCGCCACGGTGGAGGTGCCGGCGAGGACGACGTCCGCGCTGACAGTGCCGGCGGGCACGGTCAGCGTGGCCTCCTTGGGGTTGGTCAGCCCGGGAGCGACGACCTGGCCACCGGCCCGCACGTCGACGGCCGGGGCGGCGGCCACGTGCCGCACGGTGACCCGGGCCTGCCCGGCCGGGACCGGGGAGGTGTCGTTGACGAACGGCGTCAGGACCGGCGTGCCGCCCTCGTTCAGGTGCGCGACCACGGTGGCGTTGGCGCCCGCGGGCACCTGCACGTCGTCGGCCTTCGCCGCGGGCTGGGTCGACTTCGGGTCCGAGCCGGCCGGGTAGATGGCCAGGTCGTAGCTGCCGGCCGGCAGCGAGACCGGGTCGGTGAGCGTGCCGGGCTTGAAGTCCGACAGCAGTTCCTCGCCGTTGGCGTACACGTCGACGGTCACGCCGGGGACCCCGTGGAGCACGGAGACGCTGGCGGTGTCCGCGGCGTTCGCGGTGCCCGGCACGAAGACGAGGGCCAGGGCACCGGCGGTGCCGGCGAGGGCGAGGGAGCGGGTCGCGCGCATGGTGCGGTCCTTCCGGAAGGGGAACTGACACCCCCTCTTCCGCTGGACCCGCTCAGCCGGATGCGCGGACTTTCAACTTCCTTCAGGAGGCGAGCGCCCGGGCCAGCGCGTCGAGGTCGTCGAGGGTCGCGTCGAGGTGCGGGGAGATCCGCAGCACCGGCCCGGCCAGTTCGTGCGGTGCCCGCTCCCGGCCCACCGCGGTCACCACCACCCCGTGCTCGGTGCGCAGCCGGGCGGCGGTCGCCGGGACGTCGGCGCCGTCCGGCGGGCGCAGCGTGGTGATCGCGGTCGGCTCGCCCAGCGGCTCGACCGCCGACCAGCCGCCGCGGCCGTCCAGCCGCTCGCGGGTGGCCCGGCCCAGGGCCGCCAGCCGTTCGCGCACCCGGTCCGGCCCGGCCGCGAGGTGCTCGCCGGCGGCCAGCGTGAACCCGACCCGGCCGGCCAGGTGGGCGTCGTGCGACTCGTACCAGCGGGCGTGGTCGACCCCGGCGCCGCGGTCGTCGTACGCCGACGGCGGCACGACGGGGGTGAGCTGCGCGGTCACCGACGGGCGCATCACCAGCACGCCGACCCCGCGCGGGCCGGTCAGCCACTTGCGGGCCGGGGCGTACGCGACGTCGGCGCCCAGGTCGCAGTCGACGTGGCCGAGGGCCTGCGCGACGTCGAGCACCAGCGGGACGCCGGCCGCCCGGCACAGCGCGGCGAGCTCCCTGCCCGGCTGCAGCACGCCGCGGTGGCTGCCCACCAGGGTCACGTGCACCAGCGCCGGCGGGTCGTCGCGCAGCAGCCGCTCGACGCCGTCCAGGTCGGCCCGGCCCAGCGGGTCGGCCGGCAGCGGCGCGGGCACCAGGCCGCGGTCGGCGAACACCGCGGCGTTGTGCCAGTACTCCCCGGGCAGCAGGCCGATCCGGGTGCCGGCCGGCAGCCGCCACCGGTCGACCAGGGTGCGCACCGACGCGGAGGCGCTCTCGGTGAAGGCCAGGTCGGCCGCGGCCATGCCGACCAGCCCGGCGAGCACCGAGCGGCCCTGCTGCAGCAGCGGCTCGGCCGCGGCCTCGGCGGCGACGCCGAGCTCGGCCTCGTGCCGGGCGTGCTGCGCCACGGCCTCCAGCACCCGGGTGCTCGACCGGCCGCACGCCGCGGAGTCCAGGTGCAGCGCCGCGCGGGCGGGGCGGGCGGCGCGCCAGCGGTCGGCGAGGTCGTCGTGCGGCAGGGCGGCGGTCACGTGCGGGGACGCTAGCGAGCACCGGCCGGCGGCGGTGCCGCAGGTCGCACGCCTAGGTTGCCCACCAGCGGGGTAGGAGGCTGCCAGGACAGCGCCACCAGCACGGTGGCACCGGGCGGCAGGACGGGGACTTCGAGCACATGGACGCGGCCGCCGGGTCCGGGCACCGGGTGCTCATCGGTGCCACCGACGACGCCCTGGTCGCCGGCGCCACCGCCTTCGCCGCGGCCGGGCTGAAGGCCGGCCAGCCGGTGGTCGTCGCGGTCACCGAGCCCACCGCGGCGCTGCTGCGGGCCGCGCTGGCCGGCGAGCCGGCGGTGGCGTGGGCCGACTGGGCCGACGTCTACGGCAACGGGCCGGCGGCGGCCATCACCGCGGTGCGCCGGCTCGCCGAGCGGCACCGGTCCGACGGCAGCCCCGTCGTCCGGGTGGTCCTCGAGCCGCTGGGCTCGCACGACCCCGACAGCTGGCGGGAGTGGCAGCGCTACGACGCCGTGCTCGACCACGCCGTGGCCGGGTCACCGTTGGAGGTGCTCTGCCTCACCGACCGCCGCCGGGTGCCCGGGCCGCTCGTGGAGGCCGCCACCGCCACCCACCCGCAGCTGCTGGCCGACGGCGACGACACGCCGAACCCGGCGTACGTCGACCCGGCCACCTACCTCACCTCGCTGCCGGTACCGCCCGAGCCGCTGGAGGAGACCGCGCCGCTGCTGCGCGCCGACTCGGTCCGCGACCTGCGCGGACTCCGCCGTGAGCTGGCGGAGCAGGCGGCCGAGGCGCCCCTGCCGGCGGGCTCCGAGCCGGCGCTGGAGGACTTCCTGCTCGCCGTCGACGAGATGACCACCAACGCGCTCCGGCACGGCCGGCCACCGGTGGACCTGCGGCTCTGGGCCGGCCACGGCCGGCTGGTGTGCACCGTCACCGACCGCGGCGCCGGGCTGGACGACCCGTTCATCGGCTACGGCCCCGCGCACGGCGACGACCTGTCGCTGGGTGGCATGGGCCTGTGGCTGGCACGGCAGCTGTGCGACCACGTCGACATCAGCCCGGGCGCGGACGGCGTCCGGGTGCGGCTGACCACCGTCCTGCGCCCGGACGGGCACGCGGCGCCGGGTGCCTGACCGCGACCGGGACGCCACCGGCCGGGCGCGCAACGCCCGGCCGCGGGACGCGCTCGGCCGCCCGCTGCCGCACGGCGCGGTGGGCGAGCCCCGGGCTCCCGAGGGGGTGGTCCGGACGCCGGCGGCGACGCTGGCCGAGGCGCAGCAGCTGCTGGACGCCGGGCGGCCGTTCCACGCGCACGAGGTGCTCGAGGACGCCTGGAAGACCGGCCCGGACGACGAGCGCGACCTGTGGCGGGGACTGGCCCAGCTGGCCGTCGGGCTGACCCACGCCGCCCGCGGCAACCGGGCCGGCGCCGGCACGCTGCTGGACCGCGGCGTCCGGTCGCTGTCGACCGCCGGGGACGCCGCCGGCCGGCACGGGGTGGACGGCGCCGGGCTGGCCCGCTGGGCGAGCGCGCTGGCCGCCGCGGCCCGGTCCGGCGGGCCGCTGGACCCCACCCCGCCGCAGCTGCGCGGCTGAGCGGGCGGCGCGACCCGCCTCCGGGGTGGATCATGGTCCGGTGCCCGAGTTGCCCGAGGTGGAGGCCCTGGCGGCGTTCCTGCGCGAGAACGCCGTCGGCCGGATCGTGACGCGCGTCGACCTGGCCGCCGTCCAGGCGATCAAGACCTTCGACCCACCGCTGTCCTCGCTCGCCGGGCTCGAGGTCACCGGCGCCGGGCGGGTCGGCAAGTTCCTCGACCTCGACGTGTCGGGGCTGCACCTCGTCGTCCACCTGGCCCGGGCCGGCTGGCTGCACTGGCGGGAGGGGCTGCCCACGGCGCCGCCGAAGCCGGGGAAGGGGCCGCTTGCGCTGCGGCTGCACCTCGCGGGTGGGTCGGGTCGGGATGGGGAGGCGAACGGCTTCGACCTCACCGAGCAGGGCACCCGCAAGGGGCTGGCGGTGTACGTCGTGCGGTCGACGTCCGAGGTGCCGGGCATCGCCCGGCTGGGACCGGACGCGCTGGCGGTCGACCCGGAGCAGTTCACCGCGGTGCTGGCCGGCCGGCGCGGTCAGCTCAAGGGCACGCTGACCGACCAGACGGTGCTCGCCGGGATCGGCAACGCCTACTCCGACGAGATCCTGCACGCGGCGAAGCTGTCGCCGTTCAAGATGGCCGACAAGCTCACCGACGACGAGCTGGTCCGTCTCTACGACGCGGTGCGGACCACGCTGACCGGGGCGCTGGAGCGCCAGCTCGGGCAGCGGGCCGCGACGATGAAGGGCGAGAAGCGGGCCGGGCTGCAGGTGCACGCCCGCACCGGGCTGCCCTGCCCGGTGTGCGGCGACACGGTGCGCGAGGTGTCGTTCGCCGACACGTCGCTGCAGTACTGCCCGACCTGCCAGACCGGCGGCAAACCGCTGGCCGACCGCCGGATGTCCAAGCTGCTGCGCTGAGGCTGAGTGGATCCGTCGGCGTGAGCGCGACGGATCCACTCCACCTCAGGTGCGCTGGACGGTGCCGCGGCGGGCGCCGAACGTGCGGCGCGGCGCGGCGGGGGCGTCGTCGTAGGAGCCGACGGCGGTCCACCAGTCCTCCAGCGGCGGCGGGGCCAGCACGTCGACCCGCTCACCCGGCCGCGGGACGACGACCTGCACGCCGCGCTCCCGGGCCGCGGCGACCAGCCGCTGCACCGGCTCGGCCCAGCGGTGGAACGCCAGGTTGAACGTGGCCCAGTGGATGGGCACGAGCACCTGCCCGCCCAGGTCGCCGTGGGCCCGGACCGCCTCCTCCGGGTCCATGTGGATCGCGTGCCAGGCGTCGTTGTAGGCGCCGATCGGCTGGAGGGTGAGGTCGAAGGGGCCCAGCCGGGCGCCGATGCCGGCGAACGCCGGCGTGTAGCCGGTGTCGCCGCCGAAGAACACCCGGTGCCGCGGGCCGCTGACCACCCACGACGACCACAGCGTGGTGTCGCGGGCGAAGAAGCGGCCGGAGAAGTGCCGCGCCTCGGTGCAGGTGAGGGTCAGCCCGCCGACCGTCGTCTCCTGGTCCCAGTCCAGCTCGACGATGCGGTCCTCGGGCACACCCCAGCCGCGCAGGTGGACGCCGATCCCGACCGGGACGACGAACGGCGCGGACTGCCCGTGCAGCAGCGCCCGAACGGTGGGCAGGTCCAGGTGGTCGTAGTGGTCGTGGCTGATCAGCACCGCGTCGACCGGCGGCAGGCTCTCCACCGGCACCGGGGGCTCGTGCAGCCGGGTGGGCCCGATCAGCGGGGACGGCGACACCCGCTCGCCCCACACCGGGTCGACGAGCACCCGCTGGCCGTCGACCTCCAGCAGCGCGCTGGAGTGCCCGAACCAGGTGACCGCGAGCTCGGCGGCCTCGGCCGGCAGCTCCGGGGTGGTCAGCGGGATCGGCCCGCCGGGGCGGCCGCGGTGCCGGTCCTCGTGCCACTGGCGGAGCAGCCCGTCGCGGGCGTTGGCCGGGGAGAGGGCGGGCGTGGGCAGGGAGTTGTGGAACTTGCCGTCGGCGAACTGGGCGGAGCCGGCGACGGTGGGGCGCAGCTGCCGCTGGCTGGCGCCCAGCGCGGTGGGCAGGCCCCAGGAGGCGCGGACGACCCAGCCGACCCCGCCCGCGAGGGCGGCGGTGGCGGCGACGGCGGCGGTGCGGGTGAGGCTGCGGCGGAGGCTCGGCACGCCCTCCAGCATCCCCGACGTCGCCCGGCGGTGCCCAGGAGGTGCAGTGTGTACTCGGGAGAAGCCCAGTGACCCTGCCCCCGTGGATCGTTCAGTTGGAGCTCGACTCCGGGCTGGGGCGTACCTCAGCCGTCGACCGACTCAGCGGCCGCGGAGATCGTCGGGTCGCGCAGCAGCTTCAGATCCGCGTGGATCTCCGCTGCCGGGCGCAGTCGCGCTCGCTGCGCCAGATGCTCGAAGTACACGTTGAACTCTGTTCGATTTTTGGCTCGTTGGGCGTACACGAACGGCCTCAATGCCGTCCATGCCCAGTGGACGGAGTGCCCGTAGGCGCCTAGAACGAGGTCCTCGTCGACGATTTGATGCGCTACCAATTTGCCCAGGAGGTCGTAGTAGTTCGTGACGAGGTAGGCCCGTTGTCGGTCAGTGGGCCGCAACCCGTCGTAGCCCGACCTCGGGTCGTTGTCGCTGGTGAAGGCGGCAGCGCGCAGTGTGGCGAGTGCCTCCTCGAAGTCCGTCTGGTGACGGCGGACCAAGAGGTCCTTGACGACTGTGAGTTGCTGGGACGCCTGCGTCGCTCGGACTGAGCGCCGGCTCGTCCACAGCGAAACGGCCAACGCCAGCAAGGCTATGGCCAACGAGGCTGTCTCGGAGGTGCTCACGCGGCAGCTCCCAACAATGGATGTCGGTCCGAGATGCGTTCCCTTCCGACGCTAGTGCTCTGCTGCCAGTTGGGCAGCAGAGCACCAGCGTCCCGGCTACTCGGTCCCTTCTTCGCGACAGGCGATTCGTCGGGTCTCCGCCATGGGAGATGTCTGCGTCAGCCGGCGATGGCGGCGACCGGCGGGGTCCGGGCCGCGCGGCGGGCCGGCAGCACCGAGGCCAGCAGCCCGGCCACCGTGGCGACGGCGACGATCAGCAGCACCTGCAGCCACGGCACCGACAGCACGATCTCGCCGACGTCGCCCAGCACGGACGCCGCGCCGACCAGGCCGTACGCCGTCCCCAGCGCGACCCCGAGCACCGCGGCCACCCCGGCGACCAGCACCGACTCCCAGGCGAGCAGCGCCCGCAGCTGACCCCGGGTGAGCCCCAGCGCCCGCAGCAGCCCGCTCTCCTGGCGGCGCTCCACCACCGACAGGGCCAGCGTGTTGCCCACCCCGATCAGCGCGATCACCACCGCGATGCCGAGCAGCCCGGTGACGACCAGCAGCAGCACGTCGACCACCTCGTCGAGGGCGGCGCGCTCGCTGGCCAGCCCGGTGACCCGGGCGAGCGGCGCGTCGGTGCCGGCCAGGTCGGTGACCCGGTCGACGACCTCCTCCTGGTCGGCGGACGCCGACAGCCGCAGCCACACCGCGCTCACCGGCGCGCCGGGGGAGAGCCCGGCCAGGTCCGCGGCGGCCAGCAGCGGCACCTCGGTGTCGCCGATCGCGGCGGTGAGCGTGCGGCTGCGGTCGCCGGCGGTCAGGGTCACCGGGTCGCCGGCGGCGACGCCCCAGCTCTGCGCCTGCCACTCGGGCAGCAGCACGGTGTCCAGCGCCGGCGGGCTCAGCTTCGTCGTCGACCGCATGACCTGGGCGGCCGCCGCCGGGTCGATGCCCTCGACGAACGCCTCCTCGCCGTCCGGGCCGGTGAGCGTGGCCCCGGTCAGCGCGGTGCCCCGCGTCACGCCGTCCAGCGCGGCCAGCCGGCCGGGCAGCGCGGCCGGCAGCGGGTCGGTCCCCCCGCTGTCGACGACGACGTCCGTCGGGTACTCGGCGTCCAGCCCGGCCGCGGCGGTCTCCCGGGTCGACGAGGCGCCGACCACCATCGCCGTGGTCAGGGTGACGCCGATGAGCAGCGCGGTGGCGGTCGCCGCCGTCCGCCGCGGGTTGCGGGTGGCGTTGCCCGCAGCGAGCCGGCCGGGCACCCCGGCGAGCCCGCCGAGCAGCCGCCCGGCCGCGGCGACCACCGGCGGCACCGCCCGCTGGCACAGCAGCACGACGCCGAGGAAGCTGAGCGTGCCGCCGGCCAGCGCGGCGAGGACGCCGTCCTCGCCGCCGAGCACGACGCCCAGCCCCATCAGCGCCGCCCCGCCGACGGCCAGCAGCAGGCCGGCGACCAGCCGCAGCACCCCGCCGCGGGACCGCAGCGGCGCCGGGTCCAGCGGGCGCAGCGCGGCCAGCGGGGCCACCCGGGTCGCGGCCCGGGTGGGGGCCAGCGCGGCGACCAGCGTGGTCAGCGTGCCGACGGCGACGCCCACGACCACCGCGTACAGCGGCACCGACACCCCGGCCAGCGGGATGGGGGAGTCGCTGCCGACCAGCGCGGAGACGCCGGCGGCCAGCCCGATGCCCGCGGCCACGCCGACCACCGAGGCGGCCAGCCCGGTGAGCGCGGCCTCGCCGAGCACGCTGCGGCGCACCTGCCTGCTGGTGGCGCCGACGCAGCGCAGCAGCGCCAGGTCGCGGGTGCGCTGGGCCAGCAGGACGGCGAACGTGTTGGCGATGACCAGCCCGGCGACCAGCACCGCGACGGTGGCGAACACCAGCAGCACGGAGGTCAGCGCCAGGGTGTCGCCGCTGAGGTCGGCCGCCTCCTGCTCCGCCTGCCCGGTGCCGGTGCGCACGGTGACCGACTGGCCGGTCAGCGCGTCGCGCACGGCGTCGGCGACGGCCTCGTCGTCCGCGCCCGGCGTGGCGGCGATGCGCAGCTCGGTCGGGTCGGTGGCGCCCCACTGCTGCGCCTGCTCGGCGGTGACGAACGCCTGCCCGTAGAGGCCGGCGGTCGGGTCGCCCCGGAGGTCGACGACGCCGACCACGGTCGCGGCGGACGTCGTCTCCTCCCCGGTGGTGGTGTCGTAGCTGCGCACCTCGAGCCGGTCGCCGACGGCGGCCTTGGCCCGCTCGCTGACCGCGACCTCGCCGGGCGCGGTGGGGAGCCGGCCGGCGGAGAGCTGCTGCCAGCGGAGGGCCGGGTCGGTGGCGACCGAGTCGACGGTCAGGTAGCGGGCGCCGGTGGAACCGGGGACGACGGCCTGCACCGAGGTCTCCCAGCTCGGCTCGACGGCGCGGACGCCGGGCTGGGCGGCCAGCGTGCCGACGTCCCCGGCGAGCGACGAGCCGTCCCGGGAGGTGACGACGGCGGCGGTGTCGACGTACTGGGCGCCGGCGGACTGCAGCAGGGTGTCGCGGGAGGTCTGGTTGAGCACCAGGGTGCCGACGACGAAGCCGACGGCGATGACGATGGCCAGGGTGGAGGCCACCAGGCGGGCGGCGTGCGCCCGGAGGCTGGCGAGGGTGACCGCACGCACGGCTCAGGCCCCCAGGCCGTGCAGGGCGTCGATCACCGAGTCGGCGGTCGGCTGCTCGATCTCGCCGGCGAGCCGGCCGTCGGCCAGCAGCACCACGCGGTCGGCGTAGGCGGCGGCCACCGGGTCGTGGGTGACCATCACGACGGTCTGCCCGGTCTCCCGAACGCTGCTGCGCAGCAGGTCGAGCACCTCGGCGCCGGCGCGGGAGTCGAGGTTGCCGGTGGGCTCGTCGGCGAAGACGACGTCGGGGCGGGGGAGCAGCGCCCGGGCGACGGCAACCCGCTGCTGCTGGCCGCCGGAGAGCTCGTGCGGGCGGTGCCGGAGCCGGTCGCGCAGGCCCAGCCGGGCGACGACCGCGTCGAACCAGTTCGAGTCGGGACGCTGCCCGGCCAGCTGCATCGGCAGCAGGATGTTCTCCCGGGCGTCGAGCACCGGCAGCAGGTTGAACGACTGGAACACGAAGCCGATCCGCTCCCGGCGCAGCGTGGTCAGCTGCTCGTCGCGCAGCCGGGTCAGCTCGGTGTCGCCGAGCCACACCTGGCCGGCGGTGGCGGTGTCGAGGCCCGCCAGGCAGTGCATGAGCGTGGACTTGCCGGAGCCCGAGGGCCCCATGATGGCGGTGAACGCGCTCCGGGCGAACGCCACGTCGACGCCGGCGAGGGCGTCGACCGCCGTCTCCCCCGTGCCGTAGGTCTTGCGCAGCCCGCTCGCGCGGACGGCGGCGGACTGGTGGGAGGCGGGCGCCTCGCCGGGGACGGTCATGAGGGGGACGGACACTGCGGCCTCCGGGAACGGTGATCAGGACGGTGATCACGATCCCGGCCGGAGGCGTCACCCCGCGTCACCGCCGGGGCTGGTCCTCAGCCGCCGCCCAGTGCACCCACGGGCCCACCCGACGTCATCCCCCGGTCGTACCCCACCCGCTCCCTCGCGAGAATCCGGGCCGCTTTCTCGCGAGGAACCGGGCCGGTTTCTCGCGACGAACCGGGCCGGTTTCTCGCGAGAAAGCGGGGATGGGTCAGGCGGGGGCGTCGCGGAGGAGGTCGGCGGGCTGCACCAGGCCGGTGCGGTAGGCCAGGACGACGGCCTGCACCCGGTCGCGCGAGCCGGTCTTCGCCAGCACCCGGCCCACGTGGGTCTTCACCGTCGCCTCGCTGACGAACAGCTGCTGCGCGATCTCGGTGTTGGTCGCCCCGTAGGCCATCAGCACCAGCACCTCCCGCTCGCGGGCGGTCAGCTCGGCGAGCGGCCGGTCGTCGGCGCTCACCCCGCCCCCGGTGCCGCGCAGCAGCGGCGCCACGTGCTGCAGCAGCCGCCGGGTCGAGCTCGCCGCGATGACCGAGTCGCCGGCGTGCACCGTGCGGACGGCGTCCAGCATCTCCTCGGGCGGCGCGTCCTTGAGCAGGAACCCGCTGGCCCCCGCCCCGATCGCCGCCACCACGTACTCGTCGAGGTCGAACGTCGTCAGCACGACCACCCGCGGCGGGTCGGGCAGCGCGGTGACCAGGCCGGTCGCGGCGATGCCGTCGGTGCCGGGCATGCGGACGTCCATCAGCACGACGTCCGACCGCGTGTGCCGCAGCAGCTCGACGGCGGCCGCGCCGTCCCCGGCCTCGCCGACGACCGTCAGGTCGGGCTGGGAGTCGATCACCATCCGGAACCCGGCGCGCACCAGCTGCTGGTCGTCGACCAGGACGACGCGGATCGGCTCACTCATCGGGCAGCACGGTAGGGCAGGACGGCGGAGACGCTGAAACCGCCGCCGTGTCGCGGCCCGGCGGTGAGCCGCCCGCCGTGCAGCTGCGCCCGCTCGCGCATGCCGTGCAACCCCTGCCCCTTGCCGTCGGACTCGGCGATCGCCGCGGACGCGCCGCGGCCGTCGTCCAGCACCGCGACCTCGAGGGCGTCCGCGCGCCAGGCCAGCCGCACCCACGCCCGGCTGGCGGGCCCCGCGTGCTTGAGCACGTTGGTCAGCGACTCCTGCACGATCCGGTAGGCGGCCAGCTGCGGCCCGGCCGGCATCGGCTGCGGGCTGCCCTCGACGATCAGGTCGACGTCCAGGCCGCTGGCCTGCACGTCCGCGACCAGCTGCCCGATCGCGGCGACGTCCGGCTGCGGGGCGTACTCCTCCCCGCCGCCGTCGCGCAGCACGCCGAGCAGCGCGCGCATGTCGGTGAGCGCCTGCCGCCCGGTGGCCGAGATCTGGTCCAGCGCCGTGGTGGCGGCCGCCGGGTCGGTCTGCCCGGCGTACCGGCCGCCGTCGGCCTGCGCGATCACCACCGACAGGGAGTGGGCGACGACGTCGTGCATCTCGCGGGCGATCCGGGCCCGCTCGGCGGTCGCGGCCAGCCGCATCTCCTGGTCGCGCTCCAGCTCGAGCAGCCGGGCGCGCTCCTCCAGCCCGGCCAGCTGCACCAGCCGGGCCCGCCGCAGGTCGCCCAGCGCCCAGGAGGCGACGACGGCGACGCCCATCGCGCCGGCGAGGAAGAGCAGGTCCGCGGGGGAGTAGTACGACGACGTGAACTGCACCGCGGCCAGGCCGGCGCCGACCAGACCGACCGCCAGGCCGGCCCGGCTCGCCCAGCGGGGGGCGTAGCCCGCCAGCGCGTAGACCATGAGCAGGACGGCGACGTCGGACACCAGCGGCCCGCTGGTCACCACCAGCTGGACCAGCCCGACCACGGTCATCGCCGCGGCCGCCGGGACCGGTGCCCGGCGGCGCCAGACCAGCGGCAGGCAGATCAGCAGGTCGACCAGCGACTGGACGCCGTCCGGGGAGCCGGACTCCGCGACGATCGCCGCGAGCGCCCACACCACGAACGCCAGGCCGGCGTCGACCAGGAGGGGGTGGCGGCGCAGCCAGCTCGCGAAGCGCTCGAGCGTCGGCGTCCTGTCCACGCGAGCAGCGTAGGGACGGCGGGCGGCCGCGTCGTCGTCCCGCGGGGGGACCGGCGCGTCCGACCCCGGGTGGACGCCGTCAGGCCGCGGTGACGGTGATCCCGGCCGGGGTGACCGCGAACCGGACGTGCGACAGGTCGGGCGCGTGCGCGTCGGCGACCAGCTCGTCGGGGGTGTGGGTGCTGCCGACGGCGAGCGTGGTGCACCCGGCGGCGCGGGCCGAGGCGAGCCCGGCGGGGGCGTCCTCGACGGCCAGGCAGCGGGCCGGGTCGACGCCGAGCCGCTGTGCGCCCAGCAGGAACGGGTCGGGGTGCGGCTTGCCGCGCGCGACGTCGTCGAAGCTGACGATCTCCCGCGGGTGCCGCAGCCCCGAGCCGGCCAGCCGCGCGGCCAGCAGCCGGCGGGTGCAGGAGGTGACGATCGCGACCCGGTCCCCGGGCAGCGCCGCCAGCGCGTCGACCGTGCCCGGCAGCACCTCGATGCCGTCGGCTGCCAGCTCGACCTCCATCCGCTCGATCCGGTCGATCGCGGCGGCGACCCGGTCCGGTGCCAGCAGCGCGGGCACCACCTGCGCGGCCGGGCGCCCGCCCACCTCGGCCAGCGCGGCCGGGTCGACGCCGTGCTCCTCGGCCCACGCGGCCCACGCGCGCAGCGAGCCGGCCATCGAGTCGATGAGCGTGCCGTCCATGTCGAACAGGACGGCGTCGAAGGTCCGCCCGGCCAGGGCGGTGAGGCTGACGAAGGGCTCCGCGGTCTGCACGGCGCCGATCATGGCAGTGCCGCCCCCCGTGCCCGCCCCCCAGCGCCCGCCCCCGGAGCACCGGACACCCGCCTGGCAGGGTCGGGGGGTGCCCGCCCCGCTCGGTTCCCGGTTCTGGCGGCTGCTCGCGGCGAGCGGCTCGTCGAACCTGGCGGACGGCGTCGACCGGGTCGCGCTGCCGCTGCTGGCCGCCACCCTGACCCGCGACCCGCTGCTGGTCGCGGCGCTCAGCTCGCTGTCGTTCCTGCCCTGGCTGCTGTTCGCGCTGCCCGCCGGGGCGGTCGTCGACCGGGTCGACCGCAAGCGCGCGATGGCGGCGGCGAACGCGGTCCGGGCCGCAGCGCTGGCCGCGCTGGCGGTCACCGTGCTCACCGGAGCGGCCTCGCTGGCCGTGCTCTACGGGGTGGCGTTCGTCATCGGGGTGGCCGAGACGGTCTACGACAGCGCCGCCCGCGCGGTGCTGCCCCTGGTCGTCGCCCGTGACCAGCTCGACCGCGGCAACGGGCTGCTCACCGTGGCGGAGACCGCGAGCGAGACGTTCATCGGGGCGCCGATCGGCTCGCTGCTGTTCAGCCTGGCCGTCGCGGCGCCGCTGCTGACCACGGCCGGTGGCTACCTGGTGGCTGCGGCGCTGGTGCTCACCCTGGCCGGCAGCCACCGGGCGGCCCGGGCCGCCGACGCCCCGCGCACCACGCTGCGCCGGGACGTCGCCGACGGGGTGGCGTGGCTGTGGCGGCACCGGCTGCTGCGCGGGCTCACCCTGGTCTCCGCGGCGACGTCGCTGGTGCAGTCGCTGGTCACCGGCGTCCTGGTGCTGTTCGCGCTGGACACCCTCGGCGTCGACGAGGCCGGGTACGGGCTGCTGCTCGCCGGGTCGGGGGTCGGCGCGGTGCTGGGCGGGCTGACCGCGGCGCGGCTGGCCGCCCGGATCGGCCGGGGGACCACCCTGGTCACCGGCGCGGCGGTCTCGGCGGTGGCGGTCGGGGCGATGGGGCTGGTGCACCACCCGGTCGCCGCGGGCGCCCTCTACGCGGCCAGCGCGGCCGGCGTCATGTGGTGGAACGTGCTGACGATGTCGCTGCGCCAGGCGCTGGTCCCCGAGGAGCTGTTCGGCCGGGTGCAGGGCGCCTACCGGACGCTGGTGTGGGGCGGGATCCCCGTGGGGTCGCTGCTGGGCGGGGCGCTGGCCGGCGCGACCGGCCTGCCGACGGTCTTCGTGGTCAGCGGTGCCGGGCTGCTGGTGCTGGCCGCGGTGCTGTGGCGGCTGCTCACCGCGCACCGGGAGCTGCTCGGGTCGGCGTTCGGCGACCCGGTGGCCGTCACGGCACGACGGTGACCGGCCAGTGGCCGGCCTTCACCAGCCGGACGGCGACCGAGCCGATCACCCGGTGCCCCGCCTGCTCGGACGCGCCCACCACGACGGCGTCCGCGAGCACCTCGTCGGCGACCCGGGTGAGCTCGCCGACCGGGTCGCCGTGCACCGTGCGGTAGTCGATCGCGATGCCCAGGGTGTCCGCGCCGACCGCGACCTCGCGGCGGATCTCCTCGGCGACCTCGGCCGCGGCCTCGGCGGCGACCTGTTCGCCGTTGGGCACCCAGCCGACCATCGCCGGGGTGGGCGCGAGCACGAACACGACCACCAGCCGGGAGCCCTGGCGGCGGGCCAGCCCGGCGGCGTAGGAGGCCGCGCGCAGGGACGTCGGTGACCCGTCGACCCCGGCGAGGATCACCCGCGGACCGTCGGTACCCCGTTCGAACTGGCCGGCTGCGGACACGCAGCGATCATGGCCCGGTGGTCGCGGGCCCGCCCGGCCGGGTGGTCAGGCGGGGACCGGCGCGGCGAGCGGCGCCACCGTGTTCGGCGCCGGGGGAGCGGGCAGGGCGAGGGTGGCGGCCAGCTGCTCGCGCGCCGCGGCCACCTCGGCGGCGACGTCGTCCGCGGTGGGCGGCACCTCGGTGCGCAGCAGCAGCCGGGCGTGCACGTTGGTCGAGTCGTCGTCCTCGGGCTGGAGGACGACGTGCAGCGTGCGCACCGTCCCGGTGACGGGGTCCTCGACCCGCCGGCGCAGCTGGAACGGCTCCTGGACGACGGTGGTGACCCGCCGCCCCGGCTCCTCGGCCGGGCCGGTGCGCAGCGCGTCGGCGAGCGCCGCGGCCGGGGCACCGCTGCGCACCGGCGGCAGCCAGGCGGCCGCGAACCGCGGGTCGTGGGCCTCGGGCACCTCCAGCCGCGGGCCGTGCGGCTCCGCGGGTGCCAGCCAGACCAGCCCGTGCTGCTCGTCGACGCCCCACGCCGGCGGCTCGGCCCCGGGCGCCCCGCCGCTGCGCTGGACCGTCCAGGTGCGCCCCAGCAGCCGGACCTGCACCCAGCCGCCCTCGACCAGGTCGGCGCTGCGGGCGACCGGGTGCCACGCGTGGTCGAGGTCGAGATCGGAGTCCACGGCGTTCCCCCAGGTGGTCATGCCCCATGGCAGCAGTGCGCCGTTACCCCGCCGTTGCGCTGACGTGGACTTCTGGCGTCACCCGTCCAGTGGTCTCTCCTGTGATCTTCACCCCACTGTGACCTGGAGCACCCTATCCTGTTCCGCGATCGGATCGCTCAGGCCACGCACAGTGAGGTGCTCTCGTGACCCAACCGCCCGACCGCCGGCTCCTCTCGCCGGAGGAGTACCGGCAGGCCCAGGACTCGCCCGAGTTCTCGGAACTGCGCCGCCGCTTCCGCAGCTTCGCCGTCCCGATGACCGTCGCCTTCCTCGTCTGGTACCTGCTCTACGTCCTGCTCTCCACGTACGCGCACGGCTTCATGTCGACCGAAGTGTTCGGCAACGTCAACATCGGCCTGCTCTTCGGGCTGCTCCAGTTCGTCTCGACGTTCCTGATCACCCAGCTCTACGTGCGGCACGCCGGCCGCAGCACCGACCCGATCGCCGACGAGATGCGCGAGCGCCTCGAGGCCCACGAGTTCGCCGGCCGGCCGGCCGCGGACGTCCCCGGCAACGAGGAGACCACCCGTGCCTGACGTGCGCGCCGCCGACGCCGGCACCATCGGCGAACCGGCGATCAACATCTCCATCTTCGCCGTGTTCGTGCTGATCACCCTGGTCATCACCTTCCGCGCGAGCCGGAACAACAAGAGCGCCGCCGACTTCTACGCGGCCGGGCGCAACATCTCCGGCACCCAGAACGGCCTGGCGATCTCCGGCGACTACCTGTCGGCGGCGTCCTTCCTCGGCATCGCCGGGGCGATCGCCGTCTACGGGTACGACGGTTTCCTCTACTCGATCGGCTTCCTGGTGGCGTGGCTGGTCGCGCTGCTGCTGGTCGCCGAGCTGATGCGCAACACCGCCCGGTTCACGATGGCCGACGTGCTGGCCTTCCGGATGCGGCAGGGGCCGGTGCGCACCGCGGCGGCCTTCTCCACGCTGGTGGTGTCGCTGTTCTACCTGCTCGCGCAGATGGCCGGCGCCGGCGGGCTGGTCACCCTGCTGCTGGGCGTCAGCGGGGAGGCGGCCCAGGCGATCGTCGTCGTCATCGTCGGCGCGCTGATGATCTTCTACGTGCTCGTGGGCGGCATGCGCGGCACCACGTACGTGCAGATGATCAAAGCCGCGCTGCTGATCGCCGGTGCCCTGGTGATGACCGTGTGGGTGCTCGGCAAGTACGGGTTCAACCTGTCGTCGCTGATCGGCGGCGCGATCGACCGGGGCGGCCAGGCCGTCGCGGAGCCCGGCGCGCAGTACGGCCTCTCCAACGCGACCAAGCTCGACTTCATCTCGCTGGGGCTGGCCCTGGTGCTGGGCACCGCGGGCCTCCCGCACGTGCTGATGCGCTTCTACACCGTCCCGACGGCCAAGGACGCCCGTCGCTCGGTGGTCTGGGCGATCTGGCTGATCGGCGCGTTCTACCTGTTCAGCCTGGTGATCGGCTACGGCGCGGGGGCGCTGGTCGGCAAGGAGCGGATCCTCGGCGCACCCGGCGCGGTGAACTCCGCCGCCCCGCTGCTGGCCTTCGAGCTCGGCGGGACCGTGCTGCTGGGCATCATCGCCGGCGTCGCGTTCGCCACCATCCTCGCGGTGGTCGCGGGCCTGACCATCACGGCGTCGGCGTCCTTCGCCCACGACGTCTACGCGTCGGTGATCAAGAAGGGGCAGGTCCGGCCGAACGCCGAGGTGCGGGTCGCCCGGCTGACCGCGGTGGTGATCGGCGCGATCTCCATCGGGCTGGGCATCCTGGCGCTGCAGGCGGGCCTCAACGTCGCCTTCCTGGTGGCGCTGGCCTTCGCGATCGCGGCGTCGGCGAACCTGCCGACGATCCTCTACACGCTGTTCTGGAAGGGGTTCACCACCCGGGGCGCGCTGTGGTCGATCTACGGCGGGCTGGTCTCCTCGCTGGTGCTGATCCTGTTCTCCCCGGTGGTCTCCGGGGCGGCGGTCAACCCGGCGACCGGGAAGAGCACGTCGCTGATCCAGGACGTGGACTTCCACTGGTTCCCGCTGAACAACCCCGGCCTGGTGTCCATCCCGCTGTCGTTCCTCCTGGGCTGGCTGGGGACCAAGCTGTCCAAGGAGCGCCCGGACGCCGACAAGTACGCCGAGCTGGAGGTGCGTTCGCTCACCGGCATCGGCGCGGAGAAGGCCGTCCAGCACTGAGAGGACCCCGTCCTCCTCACCCCTCGCGAGCTCGGGGCGAGCCTCTGGACGGGGCCGGAACAGCACTGCGCGAGGCGCGTCCCTGCTGGGGGCGCGCCTCGCGTGCGGTTCAGGCCGCGGTGGCGGGGGCCGGGGCGGCGACCTCGGGCACGGCGACGGTGTCGACGGCGGTGCTCGCCGCGGCGACGGCGGCGGCGGTGGACCGGCGGCGCCGGACCAGCAGGCGGGCGGTCAGGCCGGCGAGCACGACCAGCCCGGCGACGGCGCGCTCGCCGGGCGCGGTCACGGCGACGGCGAGCGCGGCGAGGTAGACGGCGGCCAGCAGCGCGGCCGCGACGGGGACCCGGTGGACGGCGGGCAGGTGCCGCACCGCCGGGGAGGGCGTCAGGTGCACGACGAGGTCCTTTCCCAGGGAGGAGGGGCGCCCGCTGTGCCGGCGTCCCGGTCCGGGTGCGGCGGACCAGGGCGCCGGCACGGCGACGGCGCTTCGGTGGTGCAGGGAGCGGGCTGCGCTACTTGATGGCGTCCTTGGCCTTCTGCAGCAGGCCGGTGACCTCGGTCTGCGGGGTGCCGTACAGGCGCGGGTCGCCCGGCGGCAGGATCGGCGCGTCGGCGTTGGCGGCGATCGGCGCGGCCCGGAACACGTTGTCCGTGCCGTCGAGGGCCGGGCCGCTGGCCCAGCGGCCGTTGGCCGCCTCGGGGCCGTCGGAGGCGTCGATGAAGGTGTAGGCGAACTCCGGCAGCTCCTCCTCCAGCGGGAAGGCCTCGGGCACCGGCAGCCCCTCGAGGCCGTCCTCCTTGAGCTGCTCCATCGCGGCCAGCCACTGCTGCTGGTGGTAGTGGTCGCGGGTGAGCAGGAAGCGGAGCAGGTCCTTGACGCCGTGGTCGTCGGTCATGTTCCACAGGCGGGCGACCTGCAGCCGGCCCTGCATCTCGGCGGTGGCGTTGTAGGAGAAGTCGGCCATCAGGTTGCCGCTGGCGGTCACGTAGGCGCCGGTCCAGGGGTTGCCCATGCTGTCCATGTAGGACGCGCCGCCGCCGTTGGCGATCGGGTGCTGCGGGTTGTGCTGCCCGTAGCCCGCCGCGGCCTCCTTGGTGCGGTCGGCGGCGTCCGGCTTGAGCGGCATGTGGTCCAGCAGCCGGTCGATCATCGTCACGATCATCTCGACGTGCGCGAGCTCCTCGGTGCCGATGGCCAGGAGCAGGTCCTTGTACTTGCCGGGCAGGCGGCAGTTCCAGCCCTGGAGCAGGTACTGGGTGGCGACGGTCATCTCGCCCCACTGGCCGCCGAGCACCTCCTGCATCTTGCGGGCGAAGTCGGGGTCCGGAGCGTCCGGCTTGGCCTCGTACTGCAGGGCGTGGGTGTGCGTGAACACGGGGTCTCCCTGGGATCTGGTGTCTGCGTCGGTCGCCGTCGCCGCCGGTGCGGTGACACCAGGGGGATCCCCACCCGCGGTGTCACCCCCGTGCCGTCCGGTGGCCCGCAGGGGCCGACCTCGCGTCAGCCGGGCAGCGCGGTCCGCAGCGCGTCCCGGAACGCCCGGACGGCGGGGTGGCCCGCGGTGCCCGACCGGACGCCGGTGTAGAGCCGCCGGGTGGGCCGGCCGGGCAGCTCGACCAGCCGGACCGCGGCCGGCCGCGCGGTGAGCAGCAGGTCGGGCAGCAGGGTGACCGCGTGCCCGGTCTCGACCAGGTGCATGTTCAGCAGGTAGTCGGGGCTCTCGAACCGGACGTCGGGGTCGAAGCCCGCCGCCCGGCACAGGCTGCGCGCCCACGCGCCGGCGGCGGTGCCGGCCGGGTCGAACGCCCACGGCTCGGCGGCCAGGTCGGCCAGCTCCACCGGCCCCGCGCCGAACCGGCCGGTCGGCGGCACGGCCAGCAGCATCTCGTCGTGGGCCAGGTCCTCCTCCGCGACCCCGGGCAGCGGGGTGCCCGGCTGCCCGGGGTACTCCTCGCCGAGCACCACGTCGAAGTCGTGCGCGAGCAGCCCGGCGAAGGCCGGCTCCGGCTCGCTCTGGGTGATCTCCACCCGGAGCCGGGGGTGCTGCCCGGCCAGCCGGCTGAGCGCATCGGGCACCAGCGTGAGCAGCACGGTCTGGAACGACGCCACCCGCAGCCGGCCGGTGACCTCGGTGAGCGAGGCGGCGAGCTCGGCCTCGGCCAGCTCGAGCCGCTCGAGCACCACGTCGGCGTGGCCGACCAGGATCCGGGCCTGCTCGGTCAGCCGCACCCCGCGGCCCACCCGCTCGAGCAGCCGCACGCCGGTCTCGGCCTCCAGCTGGGACAGCTGCTGGGAGATGGCCGAGGGGCTGTACGAGAGCGCGCGGGCGACCTCGGCGAGGGTCCCGCGGCGGTGCAGCTCGCGCAGTAGGCGCAACCGGTGGACGTCGAGCACGGCGGTACCCCCATTCGTCAGCTGAGCTGACGATTGCGGCCCAGGATGATTCGCTGGACGACAGTGTGCCGCGCAACGACGCTCGTCGGGTGCACGCAGCCCCCGCCGTCAGCAGCCCCCGCACCGGCCCGGCGGTGCTGATGGTGCTCGGCTCGTGCACGTCCCTGCAGGTCGGGGCCGCGTTCGCCGCGCAGCTGTTCCCGCGGGTGGGGCCGGCCGGCGCCAGCCTGCTGCGGCTGGGCCTCGCCGCGCTGGTGCTGCTCGCGCTGGCCCGCCCCCGGCTGGGCAGCTGGACCCGCAGGCAGTGGACCGCCGTGCTGGCCTTCGGCGGCTCGCTGGTCGGCATGAACGGTGCCTTCTACGCCGCGATCGACCGCATCCCGCTCGGCACCGCGGTCACCGTGGAGTTCCTCGGCCCGCTGGTGCTCGCCGCCGTCCAGTCCCGGCGGCTGCGCGACCTCAGCTGGGTGGCGCTGGCCGCGGCCGGCGTGGCGGTGCTCGGGCTGACCGACGGCGGTGCGGGCGGCGGGCTCGACCCGGTCGGCGTCGTCTTCGCCCTGGTCGCCGGCGTCTTCTGGGCGCTGTACATCCTGGCCAGCGCCCGGGTCGGCGCCGCGGTGCCCGGGCAGGGCGGGCTGGCCGTGGCGATGGGCGTCGCCGCCCTGCTGCTGGTCCCGCTGGGCGCCACCGGTGCCGCCCACCTGAGCGCGGCGCCGCACCTGGTGGTGGTCGCGGTGACGATGGCGGTGCTGGCCTCGGTGGTGCCCTACTCCCTGGAGCTCGCGGCGCTGCGCCGGCTGCCCACCCGGGTGTTCGGCGTGCTGCTCAGCCTGGAGCCCGCCGTCGCCACGCTCGCCGGTTGGCTGATGCTCGGCCAGGGGATCGGCCCGGTGGGGCTGGTCGCGATCGGCCTGGTCGTGCTGGCGAGCGTCGGCTCGACGCTGTCGGCCCGCCCCGCCCCCACCGCCCGGCAGGTGGAACCCGAGCCGCTGCCCGCCTGATCACCGGTCGGGGAGCCGCACGTACAGGGTGAAGGCGCCGTCGCCGCTCTCGGACCAGGCCAGCCGCCCGCCCAGCTCCGCGGTCTGCCGCTGCACCGACCAGAGCCCCAGGCCGGTGAGGTCCGGCGGCGGGGTGGCCCGGTTGAGGTGCCCGAGCACCCGCTCGGCCGGGACGCCGGCCTGGGTGACCGCCAGCTGCACCCAGCCGGCGGACCGCTGCGCGCGGAGCCGCACCGGCGCACCCGCCCCGTGCCGGTGGGCGTTCTCCAGCAGGTTGGTGAGGATCCGCTGCACCCGGGCGTCGGCGACCTCGACGTCCCCGACGTCGCCGTCCAGCTCGACGGTCAGCTGCGCGGCCGGCAGGCCGCACGCGCCGGCCGACGCGCGGACGACGTCCACCAGCCGGCGCAGGCTCCGGCGCGGGACCGCGCCCCCGGTGGCGTCGGCGGTGCGCAGCATCGACGACAGGTGCTGCGCCTGCGCCCGGGCGAGCTCCAGCAGCTCGTCCGCCGACCGCCCGCCGTCGTTGTCCAGCCGGTCGAGGACCGCCTCCAGCGAGGCCAGCGGCGTGCGCATGTCGTGGCAGAGCGCCCGCACGAGGGCGTCGCCGGTCTCGACCTCGGCCGGGGCCGGGCGGGGCAGCCGGCTGCGGACGGCGCGCAGCAGGCCGGTGAGGCGGTTCGGGAACGCGGTGGTCCGGGTGTCGGCAGCGAGGGTCACGGGCACCTCCGGGGGCGCGACCGGTCAGCCACGCCGCGCGCAACCGACCGAGGGAGTGATGTGGAGGGAACCGACGCAGGTGCCGGGGCTGGGCACCGTCCGCCGGTCGACGTGGTGGTCGTGGACGACCACCCGCTGTTCAGCCGGGGCCTGTCGTTGCTGCTCCCGCCGGAGAGCGGCGGCCGGGTGCGGGTGGTCGCGACGACGGAGGACGCGTCCGCCGCCGCCGCGCTCGTGCTGCGCAACCACGCGGACGTGGCGGTGGTCGACCTGCACATGCCGCCGCCCGGGGGCACCAGGGCGATCGCGGCGATCCGCCGGGCCGACCCGATGGTGCGGGTCGTCGCGCTGTCCGGGCTCGCCGAGGCCGACGCCGCGCTGGAGGCGCTGCGCGCCGGGGCGAGCGCGTTCCTGCCCAAGACCACGTCGCCGGAGGCGCTGGTGCGGCCGCTGCTGGCGGTGCTCGACGGCTGGTCGGTCCTGCCGGAGTCGCTGCTGCGGCAGCTGCTGGCGGATGCCGCGCCCAGCGAGGACCAGGGCGTCGTCGGCCGGCTCTCGGCCGACGAGCGGCGGCTGTGGCGGCTGGTGGCGGCCGGCACGAGCACCGTCGACATCGCCACGACGCTGCACGTCTCGGAGCGGACCGTGAAGCGGCTGGTGGCCAACCTGCTGCGCCAGCTCAAGGTGGCCACGCGGGTCGAGGCGGCCGCGCTGGCCGGGCGGGTGGGCCTCGGCGAGGGCGACGCGGCGGTGCGCTGAGCAGGCGGGGGCATCGCGCACGACCTACCCGGCGTGCCGGGGCACACCCGCGGACCGGTCAGTTCCGTTCCGCCGGGAGGTCCGGTCGGGGCGGCGTCGCTCTGCGTGACGATTAGGTTGGGGCAGTGCCGACCACCGCCTGCGTCGACATCGGTTCGACCTGGACCAAGGCCGCGCTCGTCGAGCACGGCACCGGGCGGCTGCTGGCCACCCGGCAGGCGCCCACCACCCCGGACGACGTGGTGGCCGGCGTGCTCGCCGCCACCGACGGCTGGGCGGCGCCGGTGCGGGCCTGCTCCAGCGCCGGCGGCGGGCTGCGGCTGGCCGTCGTCGGCTACGAGGAGCTGATCAGCGCCGAGGCCGGGCACCGGGCCGCGCTGACCGCCGGCGCCCGCGTGGTGCACGTGGCCGCCGGCCGGCTGGACGCCGCCGCGCTGGCCGCGCTGCACGCGGCGGCCCCGGACGTCGTCCTGCTGGTGGGTGGCACGGACGGCGGCGACGCGACCGTGCTGCGGGCCAACGCCGCCGCCCTCGCCGCCGCCGCCCCGGCCGACCCGGCGCGGTCCGTCCCGGTGGTGCTGGCCGGCAACGCCGCGGTGCGCGACGAGGTGGCGGCGGTGCTGCGGGCCGCCGGGCTTCCGGTGACCGCCACCGCGAACGTGCTGCCCGACATCGGCGAGCTGGACCCCGAGCCCGCCCGCGCCGCGATCCGGGAGGTCTTCCTCGCCCACGTCATCGGCGGCGACCGGCTGTCGGCCGACCCGCGGTTGCGGCAGTGGGTGCGCGCGGTGACCCCCGACGCGGTGCTCGCGGGGGTGGCGGTGCTGGCCGGGCTGCGCGCGGACGCCGACGTCCCCGGGGTGCTGGTGCTCGACGTGGGCGGTGCCACCACCGACGTGCACTGCGTGCCGGCCGCCGACGCCGAGCAGGCGACGCTCGCCCGCGCCGCGGTCGGGGTGCCCGCCCGGCGGCGCACCGTCGAGGGCGACCTGGGGGTGGCGGCCAGCGCCGGCGCGCTGCGCGCCGCCGCGGCCGCCGAGGGGCTGGCCGTGCCGGGCGAGGACCCGCTGGCCCTGGGGGAGGCCGCCGCCGTGGTCGCGCTGCGCCGGCACCTGCGGGCCGAGGCCGGCTACGGGCCCGGCGGGGCCAGCGCCCGGGCGGTCGGCCTGGTCGTGCTGTCGGGCGGGGTGTTCCGGCACGGCGACCCGGCCGCGGTCGCCGCGGCAGTCGAGCGGGTGGCCGCGGACCGGGGCGGGGCCGGCGGCGTGCTGAGCGGCGCGCAGGTCACCGTCGACACCCGGTACGTGCTCGCGGCGGCGGGCCTGCTGGCCGGCGACGACCCGGCCGCGGCGGCGGGGGTGCTGGCGGAGCTGGTCAGCGCACGGTGAGCCCGGCGTGCGCGGCCAGCGCGGGGGCGAGCGCGGTGAGCTGCGCGGTGCTGATCGTGGCCCCGGCCAGCGCCGCCACGTCGTCCAGCCCGCCGAGGGCCGCGCCGCGCAGGTCGACCCCGCGGCAGCGGGCACCGGCGACGGTGAGCCGCTCGACGCTGCAGCCGACCAGCCGCACGTCGCGCAGGTCGGCCGCGGCGAGGTCGAGCTCGCCGACGGTGCAGCCGCGCAGCTCGACGTCGACCAGCCGGGCGCTGCCCAGGGCCAGCAGGTCGACCTTCACCCCGTCGAGCAGCACCCGGGTGAGCTCGCTGCCGTGCGCGGTCAGCGCGCCGAACCGGCCGCCGGTGACGACGACGTCCAGCAGCGTCGCGTCGGTCACCGACCACGCCGGGGCGTGCACGTCGGTGAGCAGGCAGCTGGTCAGCCGCGCCCCGTCGAACGGCACCGCGCCCAGGTCGCAGCCGGTGAGCTCGCACTCCAGGAAGCGCGCACCGGTGCCGTCGCCGGTCAGCTCCAGGTCGGTGAACCGCAGGCCGTCGGCGGGGCGGGCGGCGTCCACGTGCCCCGACGGGGCGTCGTCCAGGTCCGGCAGCAGCGCCTCGAGGGCGGCGGCGTCGAGGGGCACCGGGCCATCCTGGCCGACCCCGCCGTGTTGCGGGGGCGTCAAGAGTTCGTTCCGGTTCGTCGGCCGGGCGGAAGTCGGGCTCCCGCGGCGGGCTCCCACCCGTCACTCTGCTCCCATGGAGCTGGTGGGACGAACCGACTTCCGACCCGGGCAGGCGCGCCCGGCCTGGCCGCGGCGGCTGTGCCCCGAACCCGCCGTCGGGCAGGTGCACGCCGTCGAGTGGCACCGCAGCGAGGAGGAGCCGGCCGGGGAGCCGGAGCTGGCGGTGTGCGGGGCGATCGTCGCCGTCCGCGCCGGGAGCTTCCCCGACCCCGCCGGGCCCGCCTGCCCGGAGTGCGCGGAGGCGGTCGCCGCGGGCTGACCGGTCAGCGCTGCAGCGCGTCCGCCCAGCTGCCCGACGCCGCCCGGGCGAACCCGGCCACCTCGCCGGCCGCCATGTCGACGGCGGTGTAGCCGCCGGTACCCGCGCCCACGCACGCCTCGACGCTGGCCAGCCCGGACCACCGCTGGACGGCGCTCTGCCGCACCCGCCACCCCACGACGGCGCGGCGCTCGAGCAGCACGTGGGTGCGCACCAGCCAGCCGCCGCGCACCGCGAACGACCGCGGGCCGGCCGCGTGCCCGAGCGCGGCGTACCGGGCCAGCCCCAGCGGCACGCCGAGCGCGGTCAGCGCCGCGCCGGCCGCCAGCACCGGCCACCAGCCGAGCACGGCGGTGAGCACTCCCCCGGCGACCAGCACCGCCGCGCCCGGGGCCACCGCGCGCACCAGCCGGCGCCGCCGGGCGGCCGGCGGGTGCGCGGCCAGCGGGCCGGGGTCGGCGACCAGCCGGGTGGCCAGCGCGTACGCCACCGGCCGGGGGCCCAGCGGCAGCACCTGCCCGCGGCGGGCCGCGTCGCCGAGCCCGGTGACCAGCGCGGTGGTCCGGGCGGCGCGCACCAGCCGCATGCCGACGCCGTCGGTGACCGTGCAGCCGCGGATCCGGTCGATCTCCAGCTCGGTGTGCCGGCGGGTGAGCAGCCCGCGGGAGGCGATCAGCGAGCCGCCGCGGCGCACCACCCGGAACCGCCAGTTCACCAGCGCGCTGCCCACCACCGCGCCGACGGCCAGCACGACCACCGCCGCGACCAGCAGCCCCGCGACGAGGGCGCCGTCGGGCACACCGGGCCGGCCGACGCGCGGCTGCCAGCCCTCCGGCAGCTCGTCGAGCACCCGGAACAGCGCGCCGACCGCGGCCAGCGGCACGGCCAGGTAGCTGCCGACCAGCGGTGCGTAGAGCAGCCAGCGGTGGTCGAGCCGGGCGACCACCTCCTCCGGCGGCGGGGCGGGGACGGCGTCGTCCGCCGTGCTGCCGTCCGGCGCCGCTGACCGCCGGGCACCGAGCAGGTGCGCCCGCAGCCGGTCGCCCTCGGCCGGCCGGACGCCGTCGACGACGAGCTCCTCCTCCTGCCCGGGCCGGCCCCCGCCGCCGGCCGCGGCGTCGATGCGCACCCGCACCAGCCCGAACAGCCGGTGCAGCGGCGGCGCCTCCACCTCGACCCCGCGGATGCGGTCGTTGGGCACGGTGCGCACCGACCGGGACAGCAGCCCGCGGGTGACGACCACGGACGTCGGCCCGTCGGCGTAGCTGAACCGCCACCAGCCCACCAGCGCGGTGGCCAGCGACAGCGCGGTGACCGCCACGACCAGGGCGACGATGGTGCCCGGGCCGCCGTCGAACCCGCGGGTGGCCAGCACGAACAGCGCCAGCGGCACCCAGCTGCGGGCCTGCTTGAAGGTGATCGTGTGCACCAGCAGCACGAGCGGGGAGGTGCGCCGCGGGGTCACGTGGCCTCGTCCCGCACCTGCTCGGCGCGCAGCGTGAGGTCCTCGGCCACCCGGCGGGCGACGTCCACCTCGAGGTGCGGGATGCGCACGGTGCCCTGCGAGGACGCCGTCATCACCGCCACCGAGGCCAGCCCGAACACCTGCTGCACCACGCCGCGGGTGACGTCGACGGTCTGGATGCGGGCGATCGGCACCAGCGTCCACTCGCGGGTCAACCAGCCGGTGAGCGTGTAGACGGCGGCGCCGGTGACCTCCCAGCGGTGCACCCGGTAGCGCAGCTGGGGCCGCACCCCGACCGCCAGCGCGCCGTAGAGCACGACCGCGGCGAGCCCGACCCAGCGCAGCACCGGCACGGCGGCCGCGTCACCGGGCACCACCAGCCAGCACACCACCAGGACGACCGCCCAGAACAGCGTGCCGAGCGCCCCCTGGGTCACCCACAACCCGATCGCGCTGCGGGAGAGGGACCAGGCAGGGTCGCGCGCGGGGGCGGTGTTCATCGACCGCCATCCTGGCAGTGCGGGTCGGAGGCAGAATGGACGCCGTGACGATGCCGAACCAGGTCCCGACCGTTCCCGCCGCCGAGGTGCCCGAGGACGCCGTCGTGCTCGACGTCCGCGAGGACGACGAGTGGGTCGCCGGGCACATCGACGGCGCCACCCACATCCCGATGGGCGACGTGCCCGCCCGGCTCGACGAGCTGCCCGAGGCCGACCCGCTGTACGTGACCTGCCGCGGCGGCGGCCGCTCCGCGCGGGTGGCCGCGTGGCTGAACGCCAACGGCTACGACGCGGTCAACGTCGGCGGCGGCATGGGCGAGTGGGACGCCGCCGGCCGCCCGATGGTCAGCGAGACCGGCCAGCAGCCCTTCGTCCGCTGATGCGGGGCTGAGTGGGGTCCCAGCGCATCGACAGGCGAGCGCTGGGACTCCGCTCACGCGAGGAACGAGCTCCAGCCGCCGGGCGGGGCGGTGCCGGGGGTGAGGGTGCGCAGCTTCGCCAGGACGGCGGGGTCCTGCGCGTCCAGCCACGCCACGAGCTGGCGGAAGGACACCAGCCGGACGTCGGGCCGCCCGGCGATGGCGCGGACGGTGTCCTCGACGGCGTCCATGTAGATGCCGCCGTTCCACTGCTCGAAGTGGTTGCCGATGAACAGCGGCGCCCGGTTGCTGCCGTACGCGCGGTCGAACCCGGCCAGGTAGGCGTTCCGGGCCTGGGCGCGCCAGGTCGGGTACATCGCCGGGTCGCCGTGCATGTCCCCGTTGCTCTGCTTGTACATCAGGTTGTAGTCCATCGACAGCACGTGCCGGCTCTTGCCCGCGACGGCGTCGGGGAAGGGCAGCGCCTGCAGCGGGAGGTCCCAGAGGCCCTGGCGCTGGGTGGGCCAGATCTGCTGGCCGCCCGGCGAGCTGGCGTCGTACCTCCACCCCAGCCCGGCGGCGGTGGGCAGCAGCGCCTCCTGGCCCTCGAGGCACGGTGTCCGGCCGCCGATCAGCTCGACGTCGTAGTCGAACGGCAGCGCCGGGACGTCGGGGCGCCCCGCCAGGCCGGTGTTCGTCTTCCAGGTCTGCACGAACCGCTTGGCCTGCTCGATCTCGCTGGCCCAGTCGGCGGGTGACCAGCGGCCGACTCCGTCCGCGCCGCAGAAGTGGCCGTTGAAGTGGGTGCCGATCTCGTGCCCGTCCAGCCACGCGGCGCCGATCTCCCGCATCGTGGCGACCACCTCGTCGGTGGAGAGGAAGCCGATGTCCGAGGCGCCGACCGGGTGCTGCGGCGGGGCGTACTGCATCCGCTGCCCCGCGGGCAGCGCGTAGATGCCGCTGAGGAAGAAGGTCATCGCCGCACCGGTCTCGGCGGCCAGCGCGCGGAACCGGGGGAACAGCCCGGTGGAGAGGTTCGCCGCGCCGTCCCAGGAGAGGACGACGAACTGCGGCGGCGCCTGCCCGGGCACCAGCCGCTCGGGCACCGGCTGGTGCGGCTGCGGCCCGGTGTCGGAGGTCGACCCGTCGCCGACCAGCCGGACGGCGGGCGTCGCCGGTGCCGGTGGCGCCGGAGGAGGAGCCGGGCTGGGTGGCGTGGTGCCGGCCGGCGGCGTCGCCCGCGCGGTCGGCCGGGCGGCGAACGAGGCGCACCCGGCCAGTCCGGCCGCCGCGGCCGTCCCCAGGAACGCCCGGCGGGTGACGGACCGGTCCCACCGCCCTCTGCTGGACATGCAGGGAGGCTAGGGACCCCGATCGGGACGCGCCGGGTCCCGCGCCCGGCGTGTCGCCCAGGTGGAGTGGACCCGTCGAGGTCACCTCGACGGGTCCACCCCGCCTCAGCCCCTCGCCGGGTACTCCGCGAAGCGGCTGCGCAGGTCCTTCTTGCTGAACTTGCCGACGCTGGTCTTGGGGACCTCGTCGATGAACTCGACCGCGTCGGGCACCCACCACTTGGCCACCAGCGGCCGCAGGTGGTCGAGGATCTCCGCCTCGGTGGCGGTCGCGCCGGGCTTGAGCACCACGCAGGCCAGCGGCCGCTCGTCCCACTTCGGGTGCGGCACCGCGACGACCGCGGCCTCGGCGACCGCCGGGTGGCTCATGATCGCGTTCTCCAGGTCGACCGAGGAGATCCACTCGCCGCCGGACTTGATGAGGTCCTTGGTGCGGTCGGCGATCCGGATGTTGCCGAACTCGTCGAGCGCGGCGACGTCGCCGGTCTTCATCCAGCCGTCGGAGGTCGTCAGCTCCGCGCCGGCGTCCGGGTTGTAGTACTCCGACGCGCACCACGGCCCGCGGACCTGCAGCTCGCCGGTGGCCACGTCGTCCCAGGGCAGCTCGTCGGTGGTGCCGGCCTCGACGATGCGCGCCTCCAGGCCGAACAGCGGCAGCCCGGCGCGGGCCCGCTGGTCGGCCCTGGTGTCCTCGTCGGCGTCCGCGTACCGGGCGGCCAGCGTGCCGCCGGAGGCGACCGGGTGGGTCTCGGTCATGCCCCAGGCCTGGTAGATCGGCAGCCCGACCTGCTCCCGGTAGGCCTCGCTCAGCGCGCGGGGCACCGCCGATCCGCCGCAGCCGATCTTGCGCAGCCGGTGCGGGCGGCCCGCGAGGTGGGGGAGCACGCCCTGCCAGATGGTGGGCACCCCGGCGGTGAAGGTGACGCCCTCCTCGACGATCAGGTCGGCGAGCGCCGGCGGCTGCATCATCGGGCCGGGGAACACCATCGCCGCCCCCGCGGCCGGCGCGGCCTGGGCGATGCCCCAGGCGTTGGCGTGGAACATCGGGACGACGGGCATCGCGACGTCCTCCACCCCGATGCCGAAGCCGTTCGGGCTGATCACCGCCATCGTGTGCAGCACCGTCGAGCGGTGGCTGTAGACGACGCCCTTCGGGTTGCCGGTGGTGCCGCTCGTGTAGCACATCGACGCGGCCTGGCGTTCGTCGTCGACCCGGAACTCCACGGGCGAGGCGTCGGCCAGCAGCGCCTCGTAGTCGAGCACCCGCGGGTCGTCGGGCACCTCGGCGGTGCCGCCGTCGTCCATGACCACCACGTGGTGGACGGTCTTCATCGACTCCAGCAGCGGCCAGAGCACGGGCAGCACCGAGCGGTCGACGAACACGACCTCGTCCTCGGCGTGGTTGGCGATGTAGGTCAGCTGCTCGGGGAACAGCCGGATGTTGAGCGTGTGCAGCACCCGGCCGGTGCACGGCGCGGCGAAGTACAGCTCCAGGTGGCGCTGGCTGTTCCAGCCGAAGGTGCCCACCCGGCCGTCGGCGGTGACGCCGAGCGTGTCGAGCACGCCGCCCAGCCGGCGGGTGCGGTCGGCCCACTCCGCGTAGGTCGACCGGGTCCGGCCGGTGGGCCCGTCGGTGACGATCGGGACGTCGCCGTGGTGCTGCTCGGCGTGCCGGAAGATCGTGTCGATCGTGAGGGGGGTGTCCTGCATCAGCCCGCGCATGCCGCGATGGTGCCAGTGACCGGGCTCACCTTCCACCGCCCCGGGGATCACCCGATCGGGGGTGGCCGCGGTCACCGCCGGTGCTCCGGCGCCGCCCGCCCGCCGATGCGGGGGCGTGACCTCCGTCCGGGCCCTCCCGCTGTGGTGCCACCTGACCGCCCTCGTGCTCCTCCCGCTGACCGGGGTGGGCGCGCTGACCGCGACCACGGTGCTCTCCGAGGTGCGCCAGGCGGCGAGCGCCGAGGCGGCGGCCGACGCGGTGTCCGCGTTCGGCCGGCTGACGACCCTCAGCAGCGCCGTCCAGCAGCAGATCGTGCCGACCCTCGCCCTGGCGGTGGTCAGCACGCCGGCCATCGCGGTGCAGTTCGGCCTCACCGACGTCCAGGGGCAGCTGGCGCAGGCGCAGCTGATGCCGCTGCTGGACGCCGACCGGGCAGGCACGAGCCGGGCGCTGGAGGCGGCGCGCCGCGACCCGGCCACCCGCGCGGTGGCCGAGCAGCTGGACGGCGAGCTCGCCCGGCTGAACCGGACCTCGGCCGGGGCCGCCCTGCGGGTCACCGACCTGGCCGGCGTCTACGCCGACTACACCGCCGTCGTCCGCCGCATCGACGCCGCGGCCGACGCGCAGACCGCCGCCGCCACCGGTGCGGACGTCAGCGGTCGGACCACCACCGCGATCGCCGACGTGACCCTGCTCGGCCGGCTGGTGCAGACCGCCGGCGACGAGATCCCCCAGTTCGTCGGCACCGTCATGCCCGGCACCGGCGGTGCCGGCACCGCGGGGCTGGAGGCGGCGCTGACCGCCCGGCTCGCCTACCAGCTGGCCGGGGACGAGGTCGCCGACCGGGTCACGTCCCCGGAGCTGAGCCGCGGTCTCGCCGCCGTCCGGGCCGGGGCGGCCAACCAGACCATCGAGGGCCTGGCCGGCGCGGCCGGTGCGACCGGCGCGACCCCGGGCATGCCGCAGGTGCTCGGCCTGCTCACCGCCGGTGACCAGCGCAACCAGGCCATCTCCGCGCTGCTCGACGCGGCCGTGACCCGGGCCGGGGCGGTCGCGACCGCGGACCGGGTGGCCGCGGAGCGCAGCCGCGACCGCAGCCTGGCCGGCGCGTTCGCGGTGCTCGCGCTCAGCCTCGCGGCAGGCGTCGCGCTGGGGCACCGGTTGTCACGCTCGCTGCGCGGGCTGGCCCGGGCGGCGGCGCAGATCAGCGAGGGCACGCTGGTCGACGTCACGGCGGCCGGCCCGCGCGAGGTGCGCACCGTGTCGGCCGCGCTGGGCGCGGCGGTGGCCAGCCTCCGCCGCATCCAGGACCAGGCCGGCGCCGTCGCCCGGGGCGACCTGGGCAACGCAGCGCTGCAGGAGCCGCTGCCCGGGCCGCTGGGCGCCGTCGTGCACGCCTCCGTCGAGCAGATCGTCCACTCGGTGCAGCGCAGCGAGCAGCTGCAGTTCGAGCTCGCCCACCAGGCGGCGCACGACGCGCTGACCGGCCTGCCCAACCGCGCGCAGGCGCTGCAGCTGGCCACGGGCGCGCTGCACCGCGGCCGTCGCACCGGCAGCGCGGTCGGCCTGCTGTTCATCGACCTCGACGGCTTCAAGGCCGTCAACGACCGGCTCGGCCACGCCGCCGGCGACGCCGTGCTGCAGGAGGTGGCCGGCCGGCTGTCGGCCGGGCTGCGCTCCGGCGACAGCGTCGCCCGCCTCGGCGGCGACGAGTTCGTCGCGGTCATCGAGCCGGTGGACGGCGACGAGGAGCTGCTGCACCTGGCGCACCGGCTGCTGGCGGCCGTCGCCGAGCCGATCAGCGTGCCCGGCCCCACCGGCGACCGCACCCAGGTGACCGTGGGGGCGAGCATCGGAGCCGCGGTCAGCGCCGACGGGGAGGTCGACAGCGCGACGCTGCTCGCCCAGGCCGACGCCGCGGCCTACCAGGCCAAGACGCACGGCCGCGGCCGGGTCGAGTTCTTCGACCAGCAGCTGCAGGCCCGGCTGACCGCCCGCGACGAGCTGGAGCGGGCGGTCTCCGCGGGGCTGGTCGCCGGCGAGTTCTTCCTGGTCTACCAACCGGTCGTCGACCTGCCCACCGGCCGGCTCACCGGCTTCGAGGCGCTGGTCCGCTGGCAGCGGCCCGGGCACGGGGTGGTCACCCCGGACGAGTTCATCGGGGTCGCGGAGCAGTCGACCCTGATCCGGGACCTGGACCGCTGGGTGCTCGGCGAGGCCACCCGCCAGCTCGCCCGGTGGCGCGCCGGGCAGGGCACCGCGGACGGCGCGCAGGCGCTGACGGTCGCCGTCAACCTGTCCGGGCGGCACCTGTCCGACCCGCGGGTGGCCGACGACGTCACCGAGGCGCTCACCGCCGCGGCCCTGCCGCCGTCCGCGCTGGTGCTGGAGGTGACCGAGACGGTGCTGGTGAGCAGCCCCACCGCCCTGGGTCAGCTCGACCAGCTCAAGGGGCTGGGCGTGGGCGTCGCCATCGACGACTTCGGCACCGGCTACACCTCGATCGGGCAGCTCCGGTCGATCCCCGTGGACACGGTGAAGATCGACCGCAGCTTCGTCGCGGCGGACGACCCGGCGTCCCACTCGCTGGTCACGCTGATGATCGAGGCCGCGCACACCTTCGGGCTGGACGTCGTCGCCGAGGGCGTGGAGACGACCGGGCACCTGGAGCAGCTGCGCGGCCAGCGGTGCGACCGGGTGCAGGGCTTCCTGCTCGCCCGGCCGCTGAGCGCCGAGGCCGCCGGCGACCTGCTGACCGAGCCGGTGCCTGCCGGGCGGTGAGCGGGCCCGGGCGCCCCCGGGCAGGATCGGGGCGTGACGGTTCCGCAGCAGGCGTTCCTCCGGGTCGACGGCGACCGGCTGACGACCCCCGACGGCAGCACCGTGGTGCTGCGCGGGCTGGGCCTCGGCGGCTGGCTGAACATGGAGAACTTCATCACCGGCTACCCGGGGACGGAGTCGCAGCAGCGCCGGGTGCTGCGCGCCGCGCTCGGCCAGGAGGGCTACGACGCCTTCTTCGACCGGTTCCTCGACGACTTCTTCACCGACGCGGACGCCGCGTTCCTCGCCTCGCTCGGGCTCAACTGCGTGCGCATCCCGTTCAGCTACCGGCACTTCGAGGACGACGCCCGGCCCGGGGAGCTCAAGGCCGAGGGGTTCCGCCGGCTGGACCAGGCGGTCGAGGCCTGCGCCCGGGCCGGGATCTGGTCGATCCTGGACCTGCACGCGCTGCCCGGGCACCAGAACCAGCACTGGCACAGCGACAACCCGACGCACTGGGCGCACTTCTGGACCCACCGCGACTTCCAGGACCGCGTCGTCCACCTGTGGGAGGCGCTGGCCGAGTACTACCGGGACAACCCCTGGGTCGCCGGCTACAACCCGATCAACGAACCCGCGGACGCGGTCGGGGAGACCCTCGGCCCCTACTACCGGCGGCTGGAGCAGGCGATCCGCGCCGTCGACCCGCACCACGTGCTGTTCCTCGACGGCAACCGCTACTCCACCCAGTTCGACCAGCTCGGCGAGCCGCTGCCGAACACCGTCTACACCGCGCACGACTACGCGCTGCCCGGCTTCGTCGACGGCGGCCCGTACCCGGGGGTGAGCCGCGGGGCGTTCGTCGACCGCGACGTGGTGGAGCGGACGTTCCTCGAGCGGACGGCGTACATGCGCGAGACCGGCACGCCGATCTGGGTCGGCGAGTTCGGGCCGGTCTACACCGGCGACCCGGAGCGGGACGCGATGCGGTTCCAGCTGCTGCGCGACCAGCTGGCGGTCTACCGCGAGCACGGCGCCAGCTGGGCGCTGTGGACCTACAAGGACATCGGCCTGCAGGGGCTGGTCACGGTGCCGCCGTCCTCGCCCTACCTGCAGCGGATCGCGCCGGTGCTGGAGAAGAAGGCGCGGCTGGGCGTCGACTCGTGGGGTTCGACGGACGCCGGGGTGCGTGACGTGCTGGGCCCGATCGAGGAGCTGTTCGCGAAGGAGTTCCCCGACTTCCAGCCCTACCCGTGGGGCCAGCACCGGTGGGTCCACGGGATCGTGCGGCACGTGCTGTTCGCCGAGGCGCTGGTCGGCGACTTCGGCAGGGCGTTCGAGGGCGTCGCCCCGGAGGAGGCCGCGGAGCTCGCCGGGTCGTTCGCGTTCGACCGCTGCGCCGTCCGGGAGCCGCTGGCCGAGATCCTGCGCGGCGCGTGAGCCGGGGTGCCGGCGGGACGGTCCCCGCCGGCACCCCGGTCCCCGGTCAGCGCTGCGCCGGTTCCAGCTCCGTCGCCCGCGCGCAGCGGTAGCTGCTCGCCTGCGCCGGGTCGCGGTGCCCGGTCAGCTGGGCCACCCGCGGGTAGGCGCACAGCGGCCGGGTCTGCACGACCTGCCCCTGCGCGTCCTTCTTCTCCGCGGTCAGCGTCTGGGGCGCCCTGCCGTGCTCGACCCAGTCGACCAGCGCGTCGAACTGGCCGGTCGGCTGCGGGCCGGCGCCGCCACCGCAGTGGCCGACGCCCGGGGCGAGGAACAGCCGCATGAACTGGTCGGTCTGGCCCTCGCCCAGCGTCTGCTGCACCCGCTCGTAGTAGTCGACCGTGCCCTGGAACGGGACGCCGAAGTCAGCGGCCCCGTGCCACAGCAGCGCCTTGCCGCCGTGCCCGGCGAACTCCGACAGGTCGGGGTCGTCGGCGGACAGCACGGACGTGTACATCTCGATCGACTGCGAGAAGAACTGCTCGAAGCCCGCGTAGGTGAGCGTCCGCCAGTCCCAGTTGCGGTCCTGCGCCAGGAACAGCCCGATCCACCACAGGTCGTACTGGAAGGGCTTGCCGACCAGCCGACCGTCCTGCTCGACCACGTCGTTCAGCCCCGCGTACGGGGTGCCCGGCGCCTGGCCGTACCAGAGGAACTGCCCGTCCTGGGTGCGCGGCCCCTCGGCGATCTTCCGCATGACCTCGACGTCGCCGGCGGTGATGTCGCCGCACGGGGTCTTCGTGCCGACCAGGCTGCCCAGGTCGAACGAGCAGCCCAGCGGGTCACCGATCACGCCGTCGACGACGCCGTCCCCGACGGTGTCGCAGGCCTTGATCGTCGCGGCCAGCGCCGCCTCGAACTTGCACGGGGCGACCGGGTTGTCCTCCGCCAGCATCACGACCTGGCCCCACATCTGGCCGATCTGCATGCGGGAGAAGTTGACCACCGGGGCGCCGGCCAGCACGCCGTCGTAGTCCTCGGGGTACCGCTGGGCCTCCATCAGCCCCTGCCGGCCGCCGGTCGAGCAGCCGTTCCAGTACGAGTACTGCGGGTCGGTGCCGTAGAACGCCTTGATGACGGCCTTCGCGGTGACGGTCATGTCGTGCACGCCGCGGTAGCCGAAGTCCTGGATGGCGGGCCAGTTCAGCCGGCCCTCGGCGGTCAGCGCGAAGTCGGCGGTCGCGCCGGGGTGGCCGGCGTCGGTGGCCGCGGTGGCGTAGCCGTTGCGCAGCGGGGTGAGCAGCGACTCGACCGAGCCGCCGCTGAACCCGCCGCCGCCCATCGCCTGGAACCGGCCGTTCCAGCCCGACTGGGGGAGGTGCACCCAGACGGTCACCGCGTCGCCGGCCGGCGGGTGGGTGACGGTCAGGGTCACCCGGCAGGACGCCGGGGTGGTCGCGTCACCGGCGTCGGCGACGGCCGAGGTGACCGTCGTGCCGGGCAGGCCGAGCGCCCCGGTGGTCAGGTCGGCGCAGGCCACCACGGGTGCCGGGGGTGGTGGTGCCGCCGGTGGGGCCCCGTGCGGTGGCCCCGCCTGGGCCGCGGGCACGACCACCGCCCCCAGCCCGGCGGCCAGCACCGCCGTCACCGCCATCGTCCTGCTCCGCCGGCGCAACATCCCCCAGGACCTCATGCGGGTCCGCCCTTCGCTCGTCGTCGAGTCGGGTCGCGCGGCACCGTCCGGCGCGGCCCGCCGTTGCTGAGCGGGCCGGCGTCTGTGCGTGGACCAGGTGCCGGCTGGGGAATGGTTGCACCTCGCGTGTGACGTGGGGCACGTTCTTCCGGCTGGCGGACGACGTCAGCAGGCCGCCCGGACCGCCGAGACCAGGGCCCGCAGCACGTCGGACGGCGGGTGGGCGGCGCTGGGGCGCGCGCGAGCGGTCAGCTCCCACAACCCTGCACCCCGGGCGTCGGGGAGCAGCAGGGGTGATCACGGCGCGGACGGGCGACCTCAGACGGCGCTGTGGTCGGCCCAGTTGCCGTTCGACCGGTAGAACTGCGGGTTCGCCGCGCGGTAGGTGCGGCCGATGCTGTCCGCCGCCTCGACCAGCACCGGGACGATCGTCTCGACCATGCTCTCCACGGTCTCCCGGGAGGTCGTCGTCGACACCGCGAGCGCGCCGACCGCGGCGCCGTCCAGCACGATGGGCGCGGCGGCCGACAGCCGGCCGGGGGTGTACTCCTCGACCGACAGGTCGTAGCCCTGCTCCCGCACCAGCGCCAGCCGCTCCCGGAACTCGGCCGGGTCGGTGACGGTGTTCGGGGTGATCGCGACCAGGTCCGCAGCCGCCAGGAACTCCGCGAGCTCCTCCTCGGTCGCGTACGCCAGCAGCGCCTTGCCCAGTGCCGTCGCGTACGCGGGCAGCTTCATGCCGATCCGGATGGCGCCGGGCATCGGCCGCTGGTCCTCGACCCGCGCCACGTGGATGACCTCGGTGCCCTCGAGGACGCCGAGGCTGCAGGTCTCGTTGGTCCGCTCGACGACGTCGTTGAGCACCGGGTACGCCACCTCGGGCAGCGACGACGCGGCGAAGTAGCCGGAGCCCAGCTCGAGGATGCGCGGGGTGAGGCTCCACAGGCCCTTGTGCAGCCGGGCGTAGCCGAGGTGCTCGAAGGTCAGCAGGATGCGGCGGACGACGGGCCGCGGCAGGTCCGCCCGGGCGGCCACGTCGCTCATCGTCAGCTGGCCCTCGCGGCCGGCGAACACGCGCAGCACCGCGACCCCGCGCTCGATGCTCTGGACCCGGTCCCGGTCCCGGGTGTCGGTCACCCGTCCTCCCCACGTCCAGACTGTCGGACAACCCTACGACGTGCCCGGGGCGGCGGGCCGGGACGGCGGGCGCCCCGACCCGCCGCCCCGGTGCGGTCAGGCGGCGGCGTCCGCGTTGTACCCGCGCTTGGCCCGCTGGATCTGCTCGTACACGTGGTGCCGCAGCTCGACGAACCGGGGCAGCGACCGGGTCTCCAGCTGGTCGCGGTCCCGCGGCAGGTCGATGTGCAGGTCCTCCTGCACGATCGTGGGCGACGACGACAGGATGACGACCCGCTCGCCGAGGTACACCGACTCGTCGATGTCGTGCGTCACGAACAGCACGGTCAGGCCGAGCCGCCGCCACACCGACCGCACCAGGTCCTCGAGGTCGGCGCGGGTCTGCGCGTCGACCGCGGCGAACGGCTCGTCCATCAGCAGCACCTCGGGCCGGTAGGCCACCGCCCGCGCGATGGCCACGCGCTGCTGCATGCCGCCGGACAGCTGCCACGGGTAGGACTGCGGCACGTGGTCGAGCCCGACCGCCTCCAGCGCCTCGGCCACCCGCTCGGCCCGCTCGGCCTTGGGCACGCCGGCCGCGCGCAGCGGCAGTTCGACGTTGGCGTGCACCTTCATCCACGGGTACAGCGACCGGCCGTACTCCTGGAAGACCAGCGCCATGTTCCGCGGCGGTCCGTCGACCAGCTTGCCGTCGACGGTCACCCGGCCCGACGTGGGCGCCATCAGGCCCGAGATGCACTTGAGCAGCGTGGTCTTGCCCGAGCCGGACGGCCCGACGAGGCAGACGAACTCGCCCCGGTGCAGGTCGAAGGTCAGGTCGCGCACCGCCTCGACCGGCCCGGCCGAGGTCGGGTAGACCTTCTGCAGCTGCTGGACGGACAGCAGCGGGTCTCCCGCGCCGCGCACCGCCGAGATGTCACCGGTCATTGGACTCAGCCTCCCGCTGGCCGTGGTACCAGCCGAGCATCGATCGTTCGAAGACCCGGAAGAGCAGTGCCAGCGCGACCCCGAGGAGCCCGAGGACCAGGATGCCGCCCCACATCGGGCCGTTCTGGAAGGTGCGCTGGAAGAGGATGATCTGCGAGCCGAGCCCGCCCCCGGTGACGGCGTACATCTCCGAGACGACCATCAGGATGATGGCGATCGGCAGGGCCAGCCGGATGCCGGTCGCGATCCGCGGCAGCGCCGCCGGGAGCACGAAGAACCGCAGCCGGTTCCACCCGCTGATGCCGTAGGTGCGGGTCGTGTCCGACAGCACCTCGTCCACGGAGCGCACCCCGTCGACGGTGTTGAGCAGGATCGGCCACAGGCAGCCCAGCGCGATCAGGAAGACCTTGGAGCTGCTGTCGATGCCCATCAGCAGCAGCAGCACCGGGAGCAGCACCGGCGGGGGCACCGCGCGGATGAACTCCAGCAGCGGGCTGAGCAGCTTGCGCACGACCCGGTTCGAGCCGATGACGACGCCGAGCACGATGCCGCCGACGACGGCCGACAGCAGGCCGACCGCCAGCCGGGTCAGCGAGGGCAGCACCTGGTCCCACAGCAGCGACTTGAGCCAGATGTTGACGAAGTCGTCGACCAGCTGGCGCGGCTCGGGGATGAACGGGTCGGTGTTGTCGATCGTGGTCGCCCACCAGATCGCGATGAGGACGATCGGCAGCGTGATCCCCGCGGCGACCGAGCGGACGGCCCTCACGACCGGCCCTCCGCCCGGACCGAGGGGTGCCAGCGCAGCGCGGAGCGCTCGACCGACTGCATGACCGCGTTCAGCGCGAGCCCGAGGAAGCCGGCGAGCAGCGCGAGCGCGTAGACGGTGTCGACGTTGCCGGCGCTCTGGTTGCGGGCCAGCAGGTCGCCCAGGCCGGGGGTGCCGACGACGAGCTCGATCGTGATGGCCACGACCAGCGCGATGGTCCCCGACATGCGCACCCCGGTCATGAGGTAGGGCAGCGCGGTGGGCCAGGTGACGTAGCGGGCGCGCCACCACCAGTTGAGGCCGTAGCTGCGGGCGGTGTCCCGGGCCACCGGGTCGACGTCGGCGACGCCGCTGGTGACGTGCACGAGGATCACCCAGAAGCAGGCCCACACGACGATGAACACGGTCGCCGACGGGGTGATGCTGAAGACCACGATCGCGATCGGGATGAGCGCGACCGAGGGGATCGGGCGCAGGAACTCGATGGTCGAGGAGGTCCACCGCCGGAGGAAGCGGCTGGACCCGATGGCGATCCCGAGGACGACGCCGCCGACCAGGGAGAGCACCAGGCCGATGGCCCAGGAGCGCATCGTGTCGCCCAGCGCCGTCCAGAACTCGCCGGTGCCGAGCAGGTCGACCACCTCGCGCGCGACCGTGCTGAACGGCGGCAGGTAGGTGCTGTTGACGAGGTCGGCCCGGGAGACCAGCTCCCACAGCGCGATGAAGCCCGCGACGCCGACGACGCCGAGGACCAGGTTCGAGCGCCGGCCGCGCTGGACCGGTGCGGGCGGGGCGACCAGCGACGGGAGCTCGGCGGGCAGCTCCGTGGCGGTCGGGTGGGTCTGCGTCATCCGGCAGTGCTCCTTCCTCCGGATCCGGTGGGCCCGACGGTGGGCCCGGTGGTGCGGGGCCCCGGTCGGGGCCCCGCACCGGTCGGTCAGGGCTTCCAGATGAGCTTGTCGAGGTCGACCTTCTTCTTCACCAGGCCGAACTTCAGCGAGGCGTCCGCGAGCGGCTGCATGTTCTCCGCGGTGAGCGGCAGCTTGCCGTAGGAACCGAGCCGGATCTTCGCGGCGAGCGAGGGGTCGATCTTGGTGAACTCGGCGATCGTGTTCCGCAGCCCGGCGTCGTCCTTGAGGGCGAGGGCGTTGGAGTCGTTGATGGCCTTGGCGACCTGCTTGTAGTACTCGGGGTCCTTCTCGACGGCCTTGCGGCTGGCGTACCAGACACCGGCGACGACGGCCTTGTCGCTGAGCAGCGCGTGCGGGTTGGCGAGGGTGCGGAAGCCCTTCTCGCGGCCGAGGGTGCCGAACGGCTCGCCGGCGACGAAGGCGTCGATGGCGCCGCTCTCGAGCGCCGCGGGCTGGTCCGGGATGGGCAGCTCGACCCACTGCACCTTGCTCGGGTCACCGCCCTGGGCGTCGATGGCGATGTCGGCGAGCAGCTGCACGTAGCCGCCGAGCGCGTTGACCGCGACCTTCTTGCCCTCCAGGTCCTTGGCCGACTGCAGCTTGCTGTTCGGCAGCACGAGGATGTCGTTGATGCCGTTGTTCGGGTCGTCGGCGGTGGCGCTGGCCGGCGCGATGAGCGTCAGGTCGATGCCGTTCTCGACGGCCTGGAAGACGGCGGTCACGCCGCCGTAGCCGATCTGGTAGTCGCCCGACATCACCGCGGAGATGATGTTCGGCGAGGAGTTCGCCGTCTTGACGGTCAGGTCGAGCCCGTCGTCGGTCCAGACGCCCTGCTTCTGGCCCATCACGATGGGGCCGGCGTCGGTCACCGGGATGACGCCCGCGGTGACGGGGCGGGTGCCGCCGCTCGACGCGGCGGCCGGCGCGGCCGCCTGGTCGTCGTCGCCGCCGCCGCACGCGACGAGGCCGGTGGCCATGAACGCGGTCAGCGCGACGACCCCGGTCCGGGTCAGTGCTCGAGCCATGGGCTTCCTCCTGGGGATGGGCGTACCGACCCGGTGACGCCGTTGTCTGGGCTGGTGCTCGTCCCGGTCGGCACCGGCCCCGCGAGGGGCTGTGGCCTGGGACACAGGCGGCAGGCTAGCCAGACGAACCCACGCTTGGCAACGCATTGCGACACGATGTCCGCAATGCGTACATTCGACATCCGTGGGGTCCCGCAACGATGCGGGGGAGCCCCTCCGCCGACCGACAGCGAGGACGAGATGCCCGACCTGCGCAGCAACTTCTCCGCGACCTCCGCGCTCGGGCTGGCCCGACGGGCGCAGTGGCGGTCGCTCGGCATCGCGCCGGAGGAGCTGAGCAAGCCCAAGGTCGCCATCGTCAACACGTCCTCGGACCTGGCCGCCTGCTACGCGCACCTCGACGGGATCGTCGCGGTGCTCAAGGACGAGCTGCGGGCGCTGGGCGTGCTGCCGTTCGAGATCCGCACGACCGCGCCGTCGGACTTCGTCACCAGCGCCGGTCGCGCCGGGCGGTACATCCTGCCCAGCCGCGACCTGATCGTGAACGACATCGAGGCGGTGGTCGAGGGCGCCAAGCTCGACGCGATGATCTGCCTCAGCTCGTGCGACAAGACGACCCCGGCGCACCTGATGGCCGCCGGCCGGATGAACATCCCGACGGTCATCGTGCCGTGCGGCTACCAGCACAGCGGGCTGGCCGAGGGGCGCGAGGCCGACGTCGAGGAGGTCTTCCTCCTCGCCGCGCAGGCCGCGGTGACCGGGGAGCCGACCGACCACCTGGCCGACCTCGCCGACGACGCGATCCTCGGCCCCGGCGTCTGCTCGGGCATGGCCACGGCGAACTCGATGCACATCGCCGCGCTGGCGCTGGGCATGGCGGTGCCCGGCTCCGCCCCGGTGCGCGCCAACAGCGCCCCGATGTGGGACAACGTCCGCCGGTCCGCCCGGGCGCTGGTCGACGCGATCGAGCACGACGTCCGCCCGCGCGACGTCATCACCGCGGCCTCGGTCCGCAACGCCGTCCGCACGATGCTGGCCATCGGCGGGTCGATGAACACGATCAAGCACCTGCAGGCGGTGGCCATCGAGGCCGGCGTCGAGGTCGACGTCTGGTCGGCCTACCGCGAGCTCGGGCGCGAGACGCCGCTGCTGAGCTCGGTGCGGCCCAACGGGCCCTACCTGATCGAGCAGTTCGAGGACGCCGGTGGCGGCGCGACCGTGCTGCGGGAGCTGGCGCCGCTGCTGGACACCGCGCAGCGCACGGTCGGCGGCGGCACGCTGGCCGACGACCTCGCGACCGCCCGGCCCGCCGACGGCGAGGTGATCCGCCCGCTGTCCGACCCGTTCGGCAACACCCCGGCGATCACCGTGCTGCGCGGCACGCTCGCCGCCGACGGCGCGGTCGCCAAGCGCCCCGTGCCGGACCCGGACCCGCCGCGGTTCACCGGACCGGCCCGGGTGTTCGCCAACCGCGAGGAGGCGATCGAAGGCATCGCCAGCGGCCGGATCAAGCCCGGCGACGTCGCGGTGATCCGCGGCATCGGCGTCGCCGGTGGCCCGGGCATGGGGATGACCTCGGCGTTCATCTTCGCGCTGCACGCGCGCGGGCTCGCCGAGTCGGTCGCGCTGGTGACCGACGGCCAGTTCAGCGGCCTGGTCAACCAGGGCGTGACGGTCGGCGAGGTCTCGCCCGAGGCCGCCGCCGGCGGGCCGCTGGGCCTGGTGCAGGACGACGACGTGATCGACATCGACCTCGCCACCGGCCGCCTCGACCTGCTGGTGCCCGAGGACGAGCTCGCCGCCCGGCCGCCCTACCAGCCCCCGGCCGACGCCGACACCGGCGGCGGGATGCTCGACCAGTACCGCGATCTCGTCCAGCCGCTCGCCTGCGGCGCCGTGCTGTGCGCCCGCGAGAACGGGGACCCCAGCGCGTGCGTCGCGTCGTCCTCGTCCCCCTCCCGCGTCGTCAAGGAGTCCTGATGTCCGATGCACTGACCCTGCCGGCCCGCACCGTGCCCGTCCTGGGCGAGTACGACGTGGTGGTCATCGGTGGTGGCCCCGCCGGCATCATGGCCGCGACCGCCGCCTCCCGCGCGGGCCGCTCGACGCTGCTCATCGAGCGGTACGGGTTCCTCGGGGGTGCGGGCACGATGGGCGGGCTGAGCACCTTCTGCGGCCTGCACGCCCGGGTGCACGGCGTCGACCAGCTGGTCGTGCACGGCTACACCGACGAGCTGCTGGACCGGCTCACCGCCCTCGACGGGCTGAACACCCCGCACCTGACCGTCGAGAACCGGATCATGGCGCAGGCCTTCGACATCTCCGCCTACAAGATCGCCGCCGACGAGCTCGTGCTGGCCGGCGGCGCGGAGCTGCTGTTCCACACCACCGTGACCGGCGTGGTCATGGACGGCGAGGACACCATCGCCGGGGTCGTCGTGGAGTCCAAGTCCGGGCCGGGCGTCGTCCGGGGCCGGTTCTTCATCGACGGCTCGGGCGACGCGGACGTCGCGGTGGGCGCCGGGGTGCCGGTCGAGCGCTCCGAGCACCTGCTCTACCCGTCGCTGATGTTCCGGATCAACGGGGTCGACCCGGTCGAGGCCGGCGACGCCTGGCGCACGATCAAGGTCCTGATGGAGGACGCCGAGGCCGCGGGCACCCACTCGTTCCCGCGCAAGAAGCCGATCGTCCGGCCGCAGCGCAACCCGCTGGAGTGGCGGTCCAACCTCACCCAGCTCAGCAACCCCGACGGCTCGGCGGTCGACGGCACCGACGTCCGGCAGCTGACCCACGGCGAGATCCAGGGCCGCCGTCAGGTGCGCGACACGTTCGCGTTCATCCGCGAGCGGACGCCGGGCTTCGAGAACTCCTACGTCGTCGACATCGCGCCGCAGATCGGCATCCGGGAGACCCGGCGGATCGTGGGGCCGTACCAGCTCACCGAGGACGACGTGCTCGAGTGCGTCGACTTCGACGACACGATCGGCGTCAACGGCTGGCCGGTCGAGGCGCACGTGCAGGGCGACGTCGAGTTCCGCTTCCCTCGCGCCGAGGACTCCCGCGGCTACAACCAGCTGCCCTACCGGATGATCGTGCCGCAGGGTGTCGGCAACCTGCTGGTCGCCGGCCGGTGCGCGTCGATGACCCAGCTGGGTCAGTCCTCCGGCCGGGTCACCGGGCCCTGCTTCGTGATGGGCCAGGCCGCCGGCACCGCCGCGGACCTCGCGCTGGAGCACGGCACCACCGCGGCCGGCGTCCCGGTCGACCAGCTGCAGCAGCGGCTGGTCGCGGCCGGCGCCTACCTGGGCACCGACCTGCCCGCGGACGCTCCGGTCCCCGCCGCCTGACCCGTCTGCCCGTCACAGGCAACGGAAGCTCTGCACCCACTTTCCCGCCGGGAACCGGGTGCAGAGCTTCCTTTGCCTGAGGCCCTGGGGTCAGGCGGTGAGCACCACCGGCAGGTCGCGCAGGCCGCGGATCACGAACTCCGGACGGCGCTGCGCCGGGGCACCGAGCTCCAGCCGCGAGGTGCGGGACAGCAGCGCGCCGAACGACGCCTGCAGCTCGACCCGGGCCAGCGGGGCGCCGATGCAGAAGTGCACCCCGGCGCCGAAGGAGATGTGCGGGTTGTCGGTGCGGCCGACGTCCAGCGTGTCGGGGTCGGTGAACACCGCGGGGTCGCGGTTGGCGCTGCCCAGCAGGGCGGCGATCTTCTGCCCCTCGGTGACGGTGACCCCGCCGATCTCCACGTCGGCGGTGGCGGTGCGTTCGAACAGCTGCAGCGGCGAGTCGAAGCGCATCAGCTCCTCGATCGCGGTGGGCAGCAGCGACGGGTCCTCGCGCAGCCGCTGCAGCTGGTCGGGGTGCTCCAGCAGCGCGAGCAGCCCGTTGCCCGACACGTTGACCGTCGCCTCGTGCCCGGCGTTGAGCAGCAGGACGCAGGTGGTGACCAGCTCGTCCTCGGTCAGCCGGTCGCCCTCGGAGTCGCGCACGGTGACCAGGTGGGTGAGCAGGTCCTCGCCGGGGGACCGCCGGCGCTCGGCGGCCAGCGCGCGCAGGTACTCGACGAACTCGGCGGCGGCGGTCTCGGCGGCGTCCTCGATCTCCGTCGTCCGGCCGTACTCGTACATCTTCACGATCGCGTTCGACCAGGGCCGCAGCAGCGGCCGGTCGGCGGCCGGCACGCCGAGCAGCTCGGCGATGACCGCGACCGGCAGCTCCTCGCTCATCCCGGACAGCACGTCGACCGGCGTCCGGCCGGCCGACCGCTCGACCAGCTGGTCGACCAGGGAGTCGGCCAGCTCCTGCACCCAGGGCCGCAGCCGCTCGACGTGCCCGCGGGCGAACGCCGCGCTGATCAGCCGGCGCAGCCGGGTGTGCGTCGGCGGCTCCATCTCCAGGATGGCGTTGCGGTGGATGAGGTTGAACTGGTCGAACCGCTCCGCCGGGGCCTTGTCCCGCCAGATGCGGCCCAGCCGGCGGTCGCGGAGCACCGCGTTCGCCTCGGTGTGGGTGAACGCCAGCCACAGGCCCAGCCGCTCGTCCCACTGCACCGGTGCCTGGGCCCGCGCCACGGCGAACGCCGGGTACGGGTCGGCCACCACGGCCGGGTTCGAGAGGTCGAGCGGAGAGGGCGCCAGCGTCACGGACCGAGGGTAAGGCGCGCCCCGCCCGCTGCTGCCGCTGGTGTGGGGTGCCACCTACCCTCGGCGCATGGCCCGCTCCGCGACCCGCCGTCCCGCCGCCGCCCCGGCCGCCGACGGCGAGATCAACCCGAAGGCCCCCTGCCCCTGTGGCTCGGGCCGCAAGTACAAGCACTGCCACGGCTCGTCGTACGCGCCCGTCGTCCGCCGGCCCTTCGAGGGCCTGCCCGGTGAGGCCGACTGGGTCGCGCTACGCGAGCTGGTGCCGGCCGCGGTCGCGCCGCTGACCACCGCCGACGGCCGCGCCGTGACGCTGGCCAGCGTGCTGCCCGGCGGTGCGCCGGCGCTGGTGCGCGCCAACGGCGAGATCATGCTCGGCGCGCAGCTGCCGACCGCGTCCGACGACGTCAGCCGCGACCTCGGGACGGCGCTGGCCGCCGCGCTGGAGTCGCCGAAGGGCACCCCGGTCGACCCGGGCCCGGTCGGCGCGGCCGGCTCTGCGGGCCCGCGGCTGCAGGAGCTGCTCGACCTCTCCGCCCCGCTGGTGGTCGACGTCCGCAACGACTTCGGCTTCTGGCTGGAGGGCACCGACCCCAGCCCGCAGGCGCTGGCCGGGCTGCAGCAGGCCAACGACATGCTGATGCCGACCGCCCGGCTGACCGACCTGGGCGCCGCCTACTGGTGCCGGCCCAGCGACGAGCGGGCGCACCTGCGCTGGGTGCGCCCCGAGCCGGAGGAGCGGCTGCTGGACGCGCTGGCCCGGCTGTCGGCCGCCGAGCAGGTCCTGCTGGGGGAGGGCACCCGCTACGCCGGGGCGTTCCGCGCCCACGGGCTGGTCGTGCCGGTGTGGGACCTGCCCGCTGACACCCCGGCCGAGGAGTGGCAGGGTCCGGCGGCGGAGCTGGACGCGCGGCTGACCGCGGCGCTCGCCGTCGACACCCCGCTGGACGCCGACGAGCGGCGCGCCCGGGCGGGCCTGCTGTCCCGCCAGATCACCCTCCGCTGACCCCGGCTTCGATCAGGTGACCTGATCGAAGGGCGTCCCCCCGCACCAACGCTGCTGCAGGGGGACGCCCTGTGGTGCGGGCGGACGCGGCCGTGCGGCGGCGCGACGGGCGGTTCCGGGAACCGGACGGCCGCCGTGGACGACGGAGGAGGTGGCGCGGCGCGGCCCGGGTCACCGGCCTACCGTGGACGGCGCCAGCGGCGCGGCAGAGGAGTGTGCGAGCGAATGGACCACGGCGGCATGGGCGGCATGGGCGGCGGGATGAGCCACATGCACCTGCCCGAGGCACCTCCCACGGTGGGCCGGGTGCTGGGCCTGGACCTCGGCGCCGCCTCCGCGCTGGCCTGGATGGCGCTGGCCCTCGGGGTCGTCTACCTGGTGGGCGTCCTCGTGCTGCGGCGCCGCGGCGTCCAGTGGCCGTGGGTGCGCACCGCCAGCTGGCTGGCCGGCGTCGGCAGCGTCTTCTACGTGACCGCCAGCGGCCTGCAGACCTACGGCATGGGGCTGTTCAGCCTGCACATGGTCCAGCACATGGCGCTGACCATGGTCTCGCCGCTGCTGATGCTGCTCGGCGCGCCGGTCACCCTGGCGCTGCGGGTGCTGCCGAGCTCGCGGGGCACCGCCGGGGCGCCGCGGCGGCTGCTGCTGGCGGGCCTGCACAGCCGGCTGGCCCAGTTCGTGTCGAACCCGCTGTTCACGATCCCGCTGTTCATCGTGAGCCTCTACGGCGTCTACTTCACGCCGGTCTTCGACGACCTGATGGCCAACCCGTTCGGCCACTGGTTCATGCTCACGCACTTCCTGGTCACCGGGCTGCTGTTCTTCGGGCCGATCCTGGCGATCGACCCGTGGCCGCGCCGGTCGGGCCACGGCGCCCGGATGCTCGAACTGCTGCTGCCCGCTCCGTTCCACGCCTTCTTCGGCGTCATCGTGATGATGAGCAGCAGCCTGGTCGTCACGTCGTTCCAGCACGCGCCGGCGTCCTGGGACGTCGACCCGCTGTGGGACCAGGGCGCGGCCGGCGGCATCGCCTGGTCGTTCGGCGAGTTCCCGACGGTGATCGTGCTGGCGGTCGTGTTCTTCCAGTGGAGCCGCTCGGAGGAGCGCGCCAACCGGTCGACGGAGCGGGAGCGGGACCGGGCGATCGCCCGCGGCGAGTCCGGCGACGACCCGGAGCTGCTCGCCTACAACGAGCGCCTGCGCCGCCTCGCCGCCCAGCGCCCGTAGGTGTCGGAGTGTGCGGCCGCAGGTTTCCTGCCGTCCTGCACTCCACTCAGGACGACGACGTGCCGCGGGTGCGCGGGTGGTCGGCGGCGACGAGCGCGGCGACCAGGTCGGCGCGGGCCCGGGCGACCCGGGAGCGGATGGTGCCCACCGGGCAGCCCACCACCTCGGCGGCCTCGGCGTAGGGCAGCCCCATCAGCTGGGTGAGCACGAACGCCTCGCGCCGCTCGGGGTCCAGCCGGTCGAGCACGTCCTGCGCGGCGACGGTGCCGCCGACCTCGTCGTCCGGGAGGTCGCGGACCAGCTCACCGAGGTCGGTGTCCTCGCCGACGAGCACCAGCCGGCGGCGCTTCTTGGCGCGCAGGTGGTCGGCGCAGACCCGCCGGGCGATGGACAGCAGCCAGGTGCGCAGGCTCGAGCGGCCCTCGAACCGGGCCAGCGCCGGCAGCGCGCGCAGGAAGGTCTCCTGGGTGAGGTCCTCGGCCACCTGCCGGTCGGCGAGGTGGGCGCACAGCCGCCACACATCCGCCTGGGTCTCGCGGATCAGCGCGGCCTGCGCCGCGACGTCGCCCCGGGCCGCCTGGGCCGCGAGGCGCTCCAGCTGACCCACGTCTTCTCCCCGGGAACTGAGCGATTGCCGCCGACGACTATCCCACCGTGCGCTGTGCAGCTTGTCGTGAGGCCGTCTCCGCGGGTCTGGACGGCGAGTCGCCCGGGGTCCCGCAGCAGTGGGTCGACGAGCACCTGGCCGGGTGCGCGGCCTGCCGTGGCTGGGCGGAGGCGGCCGCCGAGGTCACCCGCCGGGCGCGGCTGACGCCGGTCGACGTCGCCGTCCCGGACGTGACCGCCGCCGTGCTGGCCCGGTTGCCCGGGGCGCGGGTGCACGGCCCGCGCCGCTGGGTGGACATCGCGCTGCGGGTGGCGCTGCTGGCCGCCGGCATCGGGCAGCTGGCGGTCGGGCTGCCGGCGCTGGACGGCGGTGGCGCGCACGCCGGGCACATGGCGATGCCGGTGCACCTCTCGCACGAGACCGGCGCGTGGAACCTGGCGCTGGCCGCCTGCTTCCTCGGGGTGGCGGCGCTGCCGCGGCTGGCGGCCGGGGCGCTGCCGTTCCTGCTGTCGTTCGCCGCGCTGCTGGGCTGGGTCACCTTCGGCGACCTGCGCGCCGGGCACGTGCCGGCCGACCGCGCGGTGGCGCACCTGCTGCTGTTCGCCGGGGCGGTGCTGGTGAGCGTGCTGGCCTGGCGCGGCCGGACGCCGGGCCGCGGGCCGGTGGGGGAGCTGCTGGGCAGGTTCACGTCGTGGCGCGAGGGCCGGGACGCCGGCCGGATGGCCCGGGACGCCGAGCCGCTGCGCCGTCCGCCGGCGGGTGCGCCGGCCGTCGCCGACCGCCGCGCGGCGTAGCCCGGCTCGACCTGCGGCGCCCTAGGGTGCCCGGGTGCCGTTCACCCTGGTCCACCCCGCGGCGGTGCTCCCGCTTGCGCGGACGCCGCTGGTGCCCTCGGCGCTGGCGGCCGGCGCGATGGCGCCGGACCTGCCGTACTACGTCTCGCTGCGGTGGCTGGGCGGCGACTACAACCTGACGCTCACCCACAGCTGGACGGCGGTGCTGTGGTTCGACCCGTTGATCGCGCTGGTGCTGCTGGCGGTGTTCCAGCTGCTGCTCGAGCGGCCGTTGCTGGCCCTGCTGCCGCCGGCCGCAGCAGGACGGGCGGCACGGGCGGCGAGGAGTTTCACGTGGCACCGGATCGGCTGGCTGCTGCTGTCGCTGGTCGCCGGGGCGGCGACGCACCTGGCCTGGGACGCGCTGGACGACGTCGCCGGGTACGGCTGGTCGTCTCGGCTCAACTTGCTCAGCGGGGTGGTCGGCGCTGTCGTGCTGCTGGTCTGGGCGGTGCGGTGGTGGCGGACGACGGCCGTCGAGCCGGTGCCGGCCGGGCTGCTGCTCGGGCGCCGGGTGCAGGCGGGGGTGGTCGCCGTGGCGGTGGTCGTGGCGCTGGTGGCCGGGGCCGTCGGCGCGGTCGGGGAGTGGCAGCAGGTGCGGGACGACGGGATCACCGGCGCCGCCGACCTGGCGCAGTACGCGGCCCGCGCGTTCGCGATCGACGCCGCGACCGCGCTGGCCGTGGTGATGGCCGTCCACGCCCTGTCCTGGCACCTCAGCCGGCTGGGCAGGGCGCCGCGCCCGGCCTGAGCCGGACGACGGCCTGCCGCCTGCACCGATGAGTTCCGCCGGGCCGGCCGGTCCTGACCTCGACGCCATCGCACCACCGACCTGGAGGTCTTCCGTGACCGCAGCTGCCCACCCCGGCCGCCACCTGTTCGTCACCATCCCCGTCGCCGACCTCGAGCGCAGCAAGGCGTTCTTCGCCGCGCTCGGGTTCACCTTCGACCCGGCCTTCTCCGGCGAGACCGCCGCCTGCATGGTGGTGGGCGAGCAGGCCAGCGTCATGCTCGGCACCCACGAGACCTTCGCGCAGTACTCGCACCGGCCGATGGCCGATCCCGCCACGCACGCGCTGGCGCTGTTCAGCTTCAACGTGGGGACCCGCGAGGAGGTCGACGACGTCGCTGCGGCCGCGCTGGCCGGGGGTGGGGCGGAGGCGGACGGCCCCGAGGACCACGGGTTCATGTACTCGCGCAGCTTCTTCGACCTCGACGGTCACGGCTGGCAGGTCATGTGGATGGACCCGGCCGCGGCCCAGCAGGGCGCGCCTGAGGAGGCAGCGGCGGCCCGGTAGGCCGACGCGCCGGCACGCCGGGTCGGTCCGCTCCCCTGCGGCGGGAGCTCGGACGAGACGGGCCACCTCGCGCACCTGGTCGTAGACGGCGGCGACGAGCTCCTCGTCCACGCCGCGCCTATGCCCCAGGGCCGACCAGGTGGCCGGCGACGGCTGCCAGCGCGTCGCGGACCGCGGCTCGGCCGTGCTCGGTCGCGGGGCCGGTGTCGAAGCCGTGCTGCGCCGCCGGTACCCGGATGGTCGTCAGGCCGGCGGGGCGCGCGTCGAGCAGCGCCTGCTGCCCGGCGACGAATCCCGGGATCTCGTGCTCCACGAGCGTGAGCACCACCGGGGTGCTCCCCAGCCCGTCCACGGCGTCGGACAGGGACGGCCAGCCGGGGATGTCCTCGGTGGGCAGCAGGGGATAGGTCAGCGCCACGCAGCGCAGCCAGTCGTGGCCGGCGGCCAGGAGCGGGTAGGCGAGCGGACCGCCGCCGGAGAAGAACCAGACGGCGACCGTGTCGCCGTCCACCTCGCCACCGCCGCGCAGCTCGGACAGCACCCGGTCGAGCGTCTCTGCGGCCTGCGGGTAGCGCATGCCACCGGTCAGCTCGTGGTCGAACACCGCGGCGGCCACCCCGCGGTGCGCGAGCTGGGAGGCATAGGCACGGAAGAACGGCGTGCGGCGTGGGCTCACCGGCGGGGGCTGCTCGAACAGGCCGTGCACCAGTAGGACGACGGGCGGCCGTCCGCCGTCCGCCGGCAGGTAGAGGTCGGTGCCGCCGCGGTCGACGGGGTCGACGAGCCGGGTGGGGAGGACGAGGTCGGGGGCCTGGTTCACGGGAGCTCCTGGTCCTGGTCGGAGAGCCGGCGGATGCGATCGGTGAGGGTGGCCAGCACGGCAGCGCACCGCACGAGGTCCGCGCTGTCGAGGTCGCCGGCGACCCGGTCGAGGTTCGCGAGCTCGCGCCGGTGCACCTCGGCGAAGGTCCGCCGGCCGTGGCCGGTCGCGGTGACGAGCCGGGAGCGCCGGTGCTGCGGGTTGTCCGCGAGCTCGACGAGCCCGCGGTCCGCGCCCGTGTCGACGAGCGCCTGGACGCTCTGCCGGGTGATGGCGAACTCGCGGGCGACCTGCGGGACGGTCAGGGGCCCCCGCTCGAGCACGAGCTCCAGCACGGCGCGCAACGCCATCGTCAGCTCGGTGCCGTCCAACGCGTCGTCCACGGCCCGGCCGGCGGCCTGGTAGAGCGGGCGCACCTGCTGCAGGACCCGGTATGCCGCAGCGCCCGCGCCGATCGGGTCGGCATCGCCGCCTGCCCCGGTGGTCACCGCCAGGGTGTCATCCGGGCGGCTGGGCGTCGATCGCGGCATGACAGGTAGCCTGTCGAAAAGACAGGTCGACTGTCAAGAGCAATGGAAAGAGCGTCGGCTATCCCAGCGGCGCGCGGTCGATCGGGCAGGACATGCAGCGCGGTCCGCCGCGGCCGCTGCCCAGCTCCGACCCGGCGATCCGCAGCACCTCGATGCCGGCGGCCTCCAGCGCCGCGTTCGTGACGGTGTTCCGCTCGTAGGCCACCGCCAGCCGCGGCGCCAGCGCGAGGGTGTTGTTGCCGTCGTCCCACTGCTCGCGCTCGGCGGTCACCGGGTCCAGCCCGGTGTCGATCACCCGCAGCCGGTCGATGCCCATCGCCGCCGCGGCGGCCAGCAGGAACGGCTGCGGTCCCGTGACGGACAGCTCCACCACGTCGTCGTCGTCCGGCAGCTCGGGACCGGCGGTGACCGTCCAGGCCGGCAACGTGTCCGCGACCGGTGGGTACATGACCATCGCGTCGGCGTCGACCATCGTGGCGATGGTGTCCAGGTGCATCGTCGCCCGCTGCTGCGCGATCGGGACGGCGAGCACCGTGTGCGCCAGCCCCCGGGCGAACACCCGCCGGGCCAGCCGCTCCGCGCCGCCGGGCGTCGTCCGCTCGCCCACCCCGACCGCCAGCACGCCGGGCGCCAGCACCAGGACGTCCCCGCCCTCCAGGTGCTCCAGCCCCGGCTCGTACAGCTGCCCGGTGCCGGCGAACCGCGGGTGGTGCGCGTAGACCGCCGCCAGCAGCGCGCTCTCCCGCCGCCGCGCCGGCATCGCCAGCGAGGTGACCGCGACCTGGTCGCCCACCCACACCGACGAGTCCCGGGTGAACAGCAGGTTCGGCGACGGCGGGACGACGAAGTCCCCGCGGCCCATCAGCTGGTAGGCCAGCCCCCGCCCACCGGGCAGCTCGTCGTGCGCCAGCCCGGCGATCAGCGCGTGCGCCAGGTCCTCGGACGCCAGCCCGGCCAGGTGCTCGGCGGTGGCCCGGCGCAGCGTGGCGCCCAGCCGCGGGTCGTCGACGGCGGTGCCGATCACCGCGTCGCGGGCGGCCGGCGCCTCGAGCGCCTCGGCCAGCAGCTGGTCGACGTACAGCACCTCGACGCCGCGGTCGGTGAGCGTGGCGGCGAACGCGTCGTGCTCGTGCTGCGCCCGGTCGACCCACGGGATGCCGTCGAACAGCAGCTCGTCGTTGTTGCGCGGGGTCAGCCGGCGCAGCTCGTCGCCGGGGCGGTGCAGCAGCACGGTGCGCAGCTGCCCGACCTCGCTCGTCACCTGGTGCGCGGCGGCCGTCATGCCCCGAAGCCTCGCCGATCTTGGTCGCACCGGCCACCGGTGCACGCCGTCCGTGCCGCTTTCGGCGCCGAAAGTGGAACCGCTTCCGGCGCGGGGAGCAGGGGTGACACCGGCCACGGGTGCTCCCGGCCGGGCGGGCCGGCGTGGTGCACTGGCGCGGTGAGCGCGCCGACCCCGACCCACCCCCGCTGGTTCGTCGTCCTCGTCGCGGCGGGCATCGCCCTGGTCGTCGCGGCGCTGGCGCTGCTCGTGCTGAGCGCGACCGGGGTCGACCGGCTGCCCTCGGCGGTGTTCGTGCTGGTGGTCGTGCTCGCCGCGCTGGCCGGCGGTGCGATCAGCCGGGTGCTCGTCCCGAAGCTGCCCCCGCTCGGCCGGCGCGGCTGACCTCGCCGGTCAGCAGCCCGGGCTCAGGCGACCGGGCGGATCGCCGCCCGGGCCGCGGCCGCCAGCTCCGGCGTCACGTCGGCCTCGGTCATCCCGTGCGCGAACTGCACGTGCACGGTGCCGTGGGCGAGCAGCTCGTCGTCGCTGCCCGCGCGGAACGCCGCGCCGCAGCCGGGGATCAGGTCGCCGCAGTGGAACTCCTCCATGCCCTGCTCATCGGCGACCGCCCGGCGCGGCTGCAGCCGGGCGGCCGCCGTCCACCCGGGCGGGGGAGGTCAGCGGGCGGCGGCGTCCGGCCGGGTGAGCCCGGCCTGGTCCAGCAGCGGGCGCAGCCGGGCGGGTGCGCCGTGGACCTGCAGCTCCCGGCCGGCGCGCCGCGGCCGCCGGGCCAGGTGCACCAGCAGCTGCACGGCCGCGGCGTCCAGCGACGTCACCGCCGACAGGTCGACCCGCTCCGGCCACAGCGCCGGCGGCACCCGCAGCCGGAACGCGCGGACGACGTCCTTGCCGACCACCCCGCTGAACACCAGCACCGCGCCGTCCGCGTCGGTGAGGGCGATGGAGCCCGGCACCGCGCCGGCACCCACCTCCACCTCGGACATGGAGGATCCCTACCCGGTCGTCCACCACGGAACCGTCAGTCGGGCAGCAGCACCCCCGGGTTGCAGATGCCGTGCGGGTCCAGCTGCCGCTTGACCGCGCGCAGCACGTCGACGCCCAGCCCGCCGACCTCCTCGGCGAGCCACGGCCGGTGGTCGACGCCGACGGCGGAGTGGTGGGTGAGCGTGCCGCCCGCGGCCAGCAGCGCGTCGGTGGCCGCGCGCTTCGCCGACAGCCACTGCTGGATCGGCAGGTCGTCGTCCCGGTCGGCCAGCACGGTGAACGTCAGCGAGGCGCCGGTCGCGTAGCCGTGCGCCACGGAGGTGAGCACCAGCGGCTGCTTCCCCGGCGCGGCCAGCGACGTCTGCAGCGCCCCCCGGACGGCGTCGTACACCGCAGGCAGCGCCGTCCAGGTGGCCGCGGTCTCCAGCACCTCGACCAGCAGCCCGCCGTCCAGCAGCCGGTCGCGCAGGTAGGGCGCGGTGAACCGGTCGCGCCGCCACTGCTCGCCCACCCGCCGGCCCAGCCGCGCGGCGCCCTCCTCGCCGAGGACGGAGGCCGCGGCGCGCTGGCGGGCGCGCACCAGGGTCGGCAGGCCCTCCCAGCCGACCACCAGCAGGCAGCCCTCGCCGTGCCGGCGGGCGCGCAGCGAGCCGCGCAGCGCCCGCGCGCCGGCGCCGGTCGCCTGGAGCAGGGTGGTGCGCGTCTCGTGCTCGTCGGACAGCCGGACGACGTCCGGCAGCAGGCCGTGCCGGGCCAGCCGCTGCAGCCCGGCCAGCCCCGCGGCCCAGCTGCGGAACGACCAGCCCTCGTACCGGGTGGCCCGCGGTACCGGGCGCACCCGCAGCCGCAGCTCGGTGATCACCCCGAGCGTGCCCTCCGAGCCCAGCGCCAGGCCCAGCAGGTCCGGTCCGGCGGCCGACGCCGGCGGCGAGCCCAGCTCCAGCACCCCGGACGGCGTGGCGAGCGTGAGCCCCGCGACCAGGTCGTCGAACCGGCCGGTGCCGGTGGCCGACTGCCCGGCCGAGCGGGTCGCCGCGTAGCCGCCCAGGGTGGCGTACTCCCAGCTCTGCGGGAGGTGGCCGAAGGTGAGCCCCTCGGTGGCCAGCGCCGCCTCGAACAGCGGCCCGCGCATGCCCGGGCCCACGGTGACCAGCGACGACGGGCCGTCGATCGAGCGGATGGCGGCCATCCGGCGGGTGTCGACGGCGACCACCGGCCGGTCGTCGGCGTCGGTGCCGGCCAGCCCGCCGGCCACGCTGGTGCCGCCGCCGAAGGGCACCACGACGACGCCCCGCTCGCTGCACAGCTGGAGCAGCGCCGCGGTCTCCTCGGTGCTGCCGGGCAGCACGACGGCGTCCGGGGCGTCGCTGGCGTCGCCCTCGCGGCGGCGCAGCAGGTCCAGGTAGCTCTTGCCGCCGGCGTGGGTGAGCCGCGCGGTGCGGTCGTCGGCGACGTGCTCGGCGCCCACCAGGTCGGCCAGCGCCGCGCGGTCCGCCGCGGGCAGCCGGGAGGGGGCGAGCCGGATGTCGGCGACCGGCACCGGGGGCGTGCTGCGCGGCGTCCAGCCCAGCTCCCGGGTCAGGTACCGGCGGGCGGCGCGGGGGAGCGCGGTGCGCAGGTCGGGGTCGCGCTCGAGCTCCAGCACGCCGTCCGCCGAGTCGGGCCGCTCGCCGACCCGCGCGACCCGGGAGCTGCCCGGCCCCCAGCCCTGGACCGTCAGTTCCGGTTGGTCGACCACCGCCCCAGTCTGCCCGGGCCGGCCGGCGGCGCGGTACCGACCCAGGGCGACCACGGGCCCGATCCGGCCCGTCCGTCACACGGCTCCCGCGGGACGCCGCACGGCGTGGTGGGCTGCCGATGAGGGGTGAGCAACGCCGTTCAAGGGGGAGTGGTTCCGTGAGTTCGCCGAGCACAGGTCCGGGGTCGGTCGACTCAGCGCTCGCCACGCTGGGCTGGTGGCTGGTCGACGACGACGACCGGGTCGCCGGCGGCCCGTTCCCCAGCCAGGTGGACGCCGCGGTGGCCGAGCTGGCCGTCGCCGCCGCCGGCCCCGTGCGCGCCCTCTACGGCCTGCGGATGGACGACGACACCGTGCTGACGCGGTTCTCCCCGGAGGACCAGACCTGGCTCACCCACCTGTCCGACCAGCTCAACCGGCTGGCCGACGAGTGGGACCTGCTGATCTCCGACGCCGACCCGCTCACCGGCCTGGTGTGCGAGGTCGCGGCCGCGGTGGTGGAGTCCGGGCTCTCGCTGCACGACTGCACCGGCCGCACGCCGAGCCGCCCGCTGGGCGGGGTGTGCCTGACGCCGAGCCCCGCGCAGGCCGGCGTCCTCGTGTCCTGGGCGCAGCACGACCGGATGGCGGTGCACCGCATCCGGGGCAGCGCGGCCGAGCGCGCCGCGCAGCGGACGATGAGCGCCGCGGTCGCCGACGTGCTGGACGCGTACGGCTTCGTGGTCTCCCGCTTCGAGGGGACGACGGCCTTCCTGGTGCAGGCCGGCGCGGAGACCGATCTCAGCATCTGAGACGAGCTTCCCACGTAGTGGGCAGCAGGTGCATGCTGCCCGCGTGGACACCTACACGCACGGGCACGCGGATGCCGTCCTGCAGTCGCACCGCTGGCGCACCGTCGAGAACTCGGCCGGGTACCTGCTGCCGCACCTGCGGCCCGGTCTCGACCTGCTCGACGCCGGCTGCGGTCCCGGGACGATCACGGTCGACCTGGCCCGCCGGGTGGCGCCGGGCCGGGTCGTCGGCCTGGACGCCTCGGCGGACCCGCTGGACGAGGCCCGGGCGCTGGCCACCGCCGAGGGCGTGCCGGTCGAGTTCACCGTCGGCGACGTCTACGCGCTGGAGTTCCCCGACGGCTCGTTCGACGTCACGCACGCCCACCAGGTGCTGCAGCACCTCACCGACCCGGCCGCCGCGCTGCGCGAGCTGGCCCGGGTGACCCGCCCGGGCGGGCTGGTCGCCGTCCGCGACGTCGACTACGCGACGTTCACCTGGTTCCCCCTCGACCGGGGCCTGGACCGCTGGCTGGAGCTCTACTACGCGGTGGCCCGCCGCAACGACGCCGAGCCCGACGCCGGACGGCGGCTGCTGTCCTGGGCGCACGCCGCGGGGCTGCGCGACGTCGTCACCACCACGTCGTCCTGGTGCTACGCCACGCCCGCCGAGCGCGAGTGGTGGGGCAACTCGTGGGCCGGCCGGGCGACCGCGTCGTCCTTCGCCGAGCAGGCGCTCGCGTACGGGCTGGCCACCGCCGACGAGCTCGAGGCCGTGGCCGACGCCTGGCGCCGCTGGCGGGACGCCGACGACGGCTGGCTGTCGATGACCCACGGCGAGCTGCTCATCCGCGTGTGACAGGCACAGGAAGCTCTGCACCCGCTCCAGGGCCCGAGAGTGGGTGCAGAGCTTCCTATGCCTGGGGTGCCGGGGCGGCGTCGGCCACCGCGACGTGGCGCAACGACCGCCAGATCAGGACGACGAACACCGCCGACCCGGCGAACGCGAACCAGAACGGTGCCGTGACCCCGCCGTGCTGGGCCAGCAGCCCGCCGATGCCCGAGCCGACCACCAGCCCGCCGAAGGTGCCGACCAGGTTGACGCTGTTCACCCGGCCCTGCAGCCGCTCGGGCACGGCGCGCTGCCGCACGGTCACCGACGTGGTGCCCCAGACGAAGGCGTGCGCACCGAAGACGAAGAACACCGGCAGCGCGACGTACGGGCTGGTGGTCAGGGCCAGCGCCAGGTGGGTGAGGGTCTCGATGACCAGCCCGACGCGCAGCAGCCCGCCGAGGGTCACCCGCCGGGTCAGCCAGCCGTAGACGGAGGTGCCGGCGATGCCGCCGACCGCCTGCACGGTGGTGACCAGGCCGAAACCGATCTCGCCCAGCCCCAGCCGCCGGGTCGCGTAGAGCACCAGCACCGACCAGGCGGCGCCGAAGGTCACGTTGAAGATCAGGATGGTCAGCACCAGCGTGCGGACGGCGGCGTGCCCGCGCACCCAGCGGAAGCCCTCGGCGACGTCGTGCCGCAGCGCCGTCCGCGGCCGGTCCTCCGCCGGGCGGGCGGGCAGCACGATCCGGGTGACCAGCACCGCGCCCAGCGCCACGACCACCGCCTGCGCGCCCAGCGCCCACGCCGCGCCGACGGTGAACAGCGCCGCGCCCAACGGCGGCCCGGCGAGCTGGTTGACGGTGATGAACCCGGTCTGCAGCCGCGCGTTCGCCACCGCCAGGTCGTCGCGGGCCACCAGCATCGGCAGCAGGGTCTGCGAGCTGTTGTCGGCGAACACCTCCGCGGTGCCCAGCACGAACAGCGCCGCCAGCACCGCGGCGATCGACACCGTGTCGGTGGCGACGGCGACCGTGAGCACGGTGAGCACCGCGGCGCGGGCCAGGTCGACGGTGACCACGATCAGCCGGCGGTCCAGCCGGTCGGTCAGCGCGCCGGCCAGCAGCCCGAACAGCAGCGGCGGCAGCCACTGGACGGTGGCGGCCAGCGCGATCAGGAACGCGTCGCGGGTCAGCGAGGCGACCAGCAGCGGCCCGGCGGCCAGGGCGATGCCGTCGCCGAGGTTCGTCGTCCACGACGACGCGACCAGCCAGCGGAACCCCGTGCCCAGCCGGCGCGGGACCAGGACCTCCCCGACACGGCTCACGAGGACGGGACGCTACCGTCCGCCGGCTCCGGGAACCGGACGTGCGCCTCGAGCGTCGCCAGCGACCGGTGCATGCCGACCGTCACCGCGCCGAGGGCGAAGAACCCCTCGTCGTCGGCGATGGCGGAGCTGCGCAGCAGGGTGGTCAGCCGGGCCAGCGCCGAGACGGCGGTGTCGATCGCGGCGTCCCGCTCGTCGGGCTCGCCCTCGGTGTCGTGGTACGGGATGCGGACCACCGCGGCCAGGCCCGCCAGCGCGTCGGCGAGCACCCAGCCGGTCGCGCCGTCCACCCGGTCCAGCCCGCGCCGGTGCGGCTGGAACTGCACCACCAGGGTGGTGAGGTCGTCGACGAGGACGGCGACGCGGTCCAGCGCGCGGGACTGCTCCCGGATGCTCTCCGCCGTGCCCTGCCAGCGCCGGGCGCGCGGGTTGGCCCGCCGGGCCCGCTCCACGAGCGTCTCCGCCGCCCGCATCCGGTCCAGCGCGACGCCCAGCTCCCGGCTCTGCGCCTCCCACGTGCCGGGCTCGGGCAGCTCCCCCCGGCGCAGGCCCTCGGCGATCAGGTCCAGGTGGGCGGCCAGCAGCTGCCGCGCCTCGGCCACCCGGCGGACGGCGAGGGTGAGCTGCATCGGCGGGAACAGCACCGTCGTCACGAGCACGCCGATCGCCGCTCCGAGCAGGGTCAGCCCGGCGTAGCGCACCGCGTACCCGGCCGGGTCGGTGCTGCCCACGGTGAGCATCAGGACGGCGGCGAAGCTGACCCAGCTGGCCGCCTCCCGCCACAGCCGCCACTGCTCCACGGCGATCGCCAGCGCCACGATCAGCGCGATCGTCAGCGCGTTCGGCACCGCGCGGGTGAGCTCGTAGACCACCACCGCCAGCGCGAAGCCGGTGAGGATGGCCAGCACGGTCCGCCACGCGGCCGACGCGGAGTCCGCGACGGTGGGGTGCACGGCGATGACCGCGCCCAGCGGGGCGTAGTAGGCGTAGTCCGACAGCGCCGGCGGCAGCAGCAGGGCCACCTGCCAGGCGAGCCCCGCCGCCAGGGCGGCCCGCACGCCGCGCTGCACCCACGGCCGGCGCAGCGGTTCGATCCAGCTCACCCCGCCAGGATGCGGGCCCCGTCCCCGGAGCCCGCACCCGGGGCGGTCAGCCCTGGCGGGCGGCGTTCGCCTGGACGGCGGTGCTCACGTACTGCGCGAGCCCCGGCGCCACCTCCTCGTAGTGCGCGGCGAACCGCGGGTCCTCGACGTACATCCGGCCCAGGCCGGCGTGCAGCTCCGGCGGGCAGTCGTAGAACCAGCGGCTGATGTGCTGCCGGTGCTCCTCGGCGAGGTCCATCACGGGGGTGGAGTCGGCGGGCAGGCCGTCGCGCAGCGCTGCGGCCAGCCGCTGCTCGACGTCCGCGGCCTCCGCCTTCACCCGCAACCAGTCGGCCTTGCCGTACCGCGCCGTGCGCCGCTTCGACTCCGCGTACGCGTCGGTGTCGCCCCAGCGTTCCTCCACCTCGGCCTCGTACCGGGCCGGGTCGTGCTCGCCGAACACCTCGAACCGCTCCTCCGGCGTGAGCTCGGTGCCCATCAGCCGTGCCTCCATCTCCTTCTCGACGGCCGCGACCATCGCCTGGGTGCGGGCCAGCCGTTCCCGCAGCAGCGCGTGCTGCCGGCGCAGCTGCGCCACCGGGTCGGCGCCGGCGTCGTCCAGCAGGGTCGCGACCTCCTCGAGGGGGAACCCGAGCTCGCGGTAGACCAGGACCTGGTGCAGCCGGTCCAGGTCGCCGGCGCCGTACACGCGGTAGCCCGCCGACGTCCGGCCGGCCGGGCGCACCAGCCCGATCGCGTCGTAGTGGTGCAGCGTGCGCACCGTGACGCCGGTCAGCCGGGCCACCTCGCCCACCGTCCAGCTCATCGCTCCTCCTCCCTGACGCCGACCACTGCACAGCCTGACGCCGCGTCAGGGTCAAGTCGTTTCGGTTCCGCCGGCATCGGGGACCCCGAGGGCATGGCCACCCAGCCCGCCCCCGCCGACGACCCGTTCCCGCGCTCGCGCGTGCGGCTGGGCCACGAGTCCGACCGGGAGCTGGACCTCACCTACGTCGACGCCGGGCAGGGCGACCCGATCGTCTTCCTGCACGGCAACCCCACGTCGTCCTACCTGTGGCGCAACGTCATCCCGCACGTGCAGCACCTGGGCCGGTGCATCGCCCCCGACCTGATTGGCATGGGCGACTCCACCAAGCTGCCCGACCCGGCGCCCGGCGACTACTCCTTCGACCGGCACTCCCAGTTCCTCTCCGCGTTCCTGGAGGCGGTCCAGGCCACCGAGCGGGTGGTCCTGGTCGGCCACGAGTGGGGCGCGGCGCTGGCGTTCGACTGGGCGCGGAAGAACCCGGGCGCGGTGCGCGGCATCGCGTTCGCCGAGACGTTCGTCGGTCCGCTGCTGTGGGCCGACGTGCCGAGGGAGGGCAAGCCCGCGCTGCAGCGGCTGCGCAGCCCGGACGGCGAGGCGGCCGCGCTGGACGAGGACCTGGTCGTCGAGCACCTGCTGCCCGCCTCGACCCGGCGCGGGCTGTCGGCGGAGGCGCACGACCGCTACCGGCGCCCCTACGCCGAGCCGGCCGACCGGTGGCCGACGCTGGAGTGGCCCCGGCAGCTGCCCATCCAGAACGCGCCGCCGGACGTGCACGACATCGTCGCGAGGTACCAGCAGTTCCTGGCGCACTCCGACGTCCCGAAGCTGTTCGTGGACGCCGACCCGGGGTCGGTGCTGGTCGGCCGGATGCGGAAGGCCGTGCGGAGGTGGCCGTCGCTCACCGAGGTGACGGTGCCGGCCGGGCACCTGGTGCCCGAGGACGCGCCCGACGAGCTCGGTCGGGCGCTGGCCGGCTGGATCGGCGCGCTCGAGGGCCGCGGCACCGACCGCCACGACCTCCAGCGCTCCCTCGACTGAGAGGCGGAGTGGATCCGTCGGGCGTGACGTCGACGGATCCACTCCGCATCAGCCGTGGCGGCCGGTGCCCTGGCGCTCGTGCCGGATCCGGGTCATCGCCTCGTTGGCCGCGGCGACCAGCGACTCGGGCGTCGACGCGCGGCCGGACACGGCCACCCCGACGCTGATCCGCACCCGGTGCTCGACGTCCCGGAGCGGGCGCAGCGGCCGGTCGAACGCCGCGGCGACCCGGCGGGCGATGCCGTCGGCGTCGGCCACCACGTGGATGGCCGGGCAGAGCAGGACGTAGGTCTGCGAGCTGATCCGGGCGACCACGTCGCCCTGCCGGACGGCGGTGACCAGCCGGCCGGCGGCCTCCGCGCGGGCGGCCTCGGCGACGGCGCGCCCGCGGGTCGCCTCCAGCTCGGTGAGCCCGTCGAGGTTGCAGGAGAGGACGGCGAGCCGGCCGGTCTCGTTGCCCGCGGCGGCCAGCGCCCGCTCGAGCCGGTCGATGAGCAGGCTGCGGACGGGCAGGCCGGTGAGCGGATCGGGCACGGTCCGCTGCCGGAGCCGATGGGCGAACTGCCGCTGGGCGGCGATGACGGCCGCCGTCCGGACCAGCACGTCCTGCGTCTGCTCCACCCGGATCGCGTCCATGGCCTGCTCCCGTCGGCGCGGCCGTACCTCGGCCGCTCCTGCAGGTGTCGGCCGGCGGCGGCGCGGGGTCAACGCGCCCCGGCACCGGGGTCACCCGGGCGGGTCAGGTCAGCGCGTTGACCGTCTCGACCACCGCGATGACCGCGAACACCAGGAACAGCGCGGCGGCGATCCGGTGCAGCAGCGCCAGCGGCAGCTTGTCGGCGAGCTTGCGGCCGAGGAACGCGGCCAGCCCGGAGATGACCAGCAGCGCGGCCCACGCGCCGACGAACACCGACAGCGGCTCGGCGTAGCGGGCGGCGAGGCCCGCGGTGGCCAGCTGGGAGAGGTCGCCCCACTCGGCGGCGAAGAGCACGCCGAAGCAGATGGCGGCGGCGCGGACGAACGAGGTCTGCTCACGGGTCTGCGCGGCGGCGTCCTCACCCTCGGCGCCCTTGCGGGCCTCCCGCCACAGCAGGACGGCGCCGACCGCGAACAGCACCGCGACCACCCCGCTGACCACGGCGTCGGGCAGCAGCGACAGCAGGCTGCCGGCGGTGACGGCGATGACCACCTGCAGGCCGAACGCCAGCCCGACGCCGACGAACACCGGCAGCGGCCGGAACCGCGTCGCCAGCACCAGGGTGGCGAACAGCGTCTTGTCCGGCAGTTCCACCGGGAGGATCAGCACGAAGGCGGCCAGGACGACCGAGAGGACCACGGATTTCTCTTCCACTCCGCGCCGCGGGCGTCGGACGCGGGCGCCCTCGGCCGGCGGCGCACCGACAGGTGACACCACGAGGCCGAAGGTCTCGCCCACCCGCGGAGCGCGGGCCCGCTGACCGGGTGCGGAACGCACCAGCATGTCGACCAGCGGTCGGGGGGCTACTCCCCTTCAACTGCCGTCGAGACTAGCCGACGGTGCCTGCCCGCCCGACGTGAGCCGCCCCACCCCGCGGCGGGTGCCTCAGCGCGGGGCGGTGCGCCGGGCCAGGCGGGCGGCGAAGACGCCGGCCGACCAGCCGTTGTCGATGTTGCTCACCACGACGCCGGGCGCGGCCGAGTTGAGCATCGCCATCAGCGCACCGAAGCCGCCGAACGCGTTGCTGGCCCCGGTCGAGGTGGGCACGGCGACCACCGGCACCTCGGTGAGCCCGCTGACGACGCTGGCCAGGCCGGCGTCGAGCCCGGCGACGACGACCAGGCAGTCGGCGTCGTCGAGCAGCGCGGGGTCGGTGAGCAGCGGCCGCAGCCGGCTGCCGCCGACGTCGTCGACCCGGACGACGTCGGTGCCGGTGACCCGGGCGACGAACGCGGCCTCGGCGGCGATCGGGGTGTCGCCGCTGCTCCCGCACAGCACCGCGACCCGGCCGGCGGGCTCGGGCAGCGGGCCGACGGCGGCGGCCATCGCGTCGCGGTCCATCGTCGTGTAGGCGTCGTGCTCGCTGGCCAGCGCGACGAGGGTGTCGGCCGAGGCGCGGACGACGACCGCGGGGCGGTCGGGGAACTCCCGCCGCGCGGCGCGCACCAGCGCGAGCACCTGCTCGGTGCTGCGGCCGGTGCCCCAGATGACGTCCGGGCCGGTGGGGCCGGCCGCTGCTCGGGTCACCGGCGGCGCGGGAGGCTCCACCACGGTGGGCTCGACCACCACGGGCTCGGGAACGGCAGCGGGCTCGGGAACGGCAGCGGGGGCCGGCCGCGAGCCGGCGCCGTTGACGACCGGCGCGCGCTCGCCGAACGGGCGCGGCGACTCCTCGGCGGCCACGGGGGCGGGGCCGAACAGCTCGTCGATCGGCCGCCGGGGCGCGCCCACCGGAGCCTGCGCGGGCGGCTCGACCAGCAGCGGGGCGAACCCGCCGGCGCCGTCCGCAGGGTCGGTGGGGTCGCCGTCCGGGAGCGCGTCGATCTGCACGTCGTCGACGATAGGTGCGGGCAGGGCGGCCTCCGGGGCGGACGCGTCGGGCGCCGTCCCCGGTGTCCCAGCAGCCTCGTCGGCCACCCGGGTCTGGGTGACGTCGGACAGCCGGACCACCCGGTCCCGGCCGGCCCGCTTGGCGTCGTAGAGCACGCCGTCGGCGGCGGCGAACAGCGTGCGCCGGTCGTCGCCGCGGGCCGCGGAGGCGATGCCGACCGAGATGGTCACCGGCACCTCGACGCCCAGCGCCGACCAGTCGTGCGCGGCGATCGAGCGGCGGATGCGCTCCATCGCCCGCTCGGCGTGCTCGGCGGAGGTGTCCGGCAGCAGGATGACGAACTCGTCGCCGGCCCAGCGGCACACCTCGTCGGTGTCGCGGCAGCCGTCGACCAGCAGCTGGCCGACCGCGCGCAGCACCGCGTCGCCGCCGGGGTGCCCGGCCGCGTCGTTGATCGACTTGAACCGGTCGATGTCGACGACGGCCAGCGCGGGCGTCGCGCCGGAGGACAGCAGGCCCTCCAGCCGGGCCTCGGCGTACCGGCGGTTGGGCAGGTGGGTCAGCGGGTCCTCGTACGCCTGCCGGCGCAGCTGACCGGCGGCCCGCTCGGTCTCCAGCAGGCTCTTGCGGCGGCCGAACAGCTCGACCCAGCGGGTGCGCCGCTCGTCGACCCGGTCCAGCTCGTCGGCCAGGTAGGCCTGCAGGTAGGGGAGCGCCCGGGCGGCGTCGTCCAGGTCGGCGTGCAGCGTGCACAGCTCGCGCAGCGCGGCGCGGCGGAGGCGGGCCAGCCCGTGCTCGGTGGCCAGCGCCAGCGCGGTGGCCAGGTGGTCGTCGGCGGCCCGCGGGTCGCCCTGCCGGCGCAGCGCCCGGCCCAGGCCCAGCTCGGCGCCGGCCAGCAGCGCCCGGTCGTCGGTCAGCCGGGCCGCGTTCACCGACGCCTGCAGCAGCTCGCGGGCGGCGTCCTGCTCGCCCAGGCCCACCAGTGCCCAGCCGTGCACGACCTGCGCCTCGAGCACCCCGGGGTCACCGGCCGGCAGCTGGTGCAGCGCCCGGACGGCGAGCTCCCGCGCCTCGGCGAAGTGCGGCGCCGCGGTCTCCGGCGTGCCGTCGTCGAGCAGCCCCTCGCCGACCTCCGCGCACAGCGCGGCGAGCCGGGTGGCGGCGTCCCCCGCGAGCGACGCGGTCGGCAGCCGCCCCTCGGCGGGGTCGGCGGGCGCGGTGAGGAGCAGCGCGGCGGTGTCGGCGGCGCGGCGCTGGTAGTCCAGCGCCAGCGGCATCAGCTCGAGGTCGGCCAGCACCGCGGCCAGCGAGCCGAGGGTGTGCACGAGCAGCCCGGACGGCGGCAGCGCCGGGTCCAGCAGGCTGGCGGCCTCCACCGCCTCGTCCATCGCCGCGTCGACCCGGCGGGACAGCAGCTCGATCCGGGCGTGCCGGGCCAGGCCCGCGGCGCGCTGCAGGTCGTCGTCCTGGGCGTCGAAGGCGGCGCGGGCCGCGCGGACCAGCGCGATCGCCTGCGCCGCGGAGCCGGCGGGCTCGCCGCGGTCCGGGTCGCCGGCCAGGTCGGTGTGCAGGTCCAGCGGCTGGCCCGGGCCGCCGGTGAGCGGCTCGCCGAACACCGACCAGCCGGCCTGCCGCAGCCGGCGGACCAGCAGCTCGGCGCGCAGCGTGTCGGCCCAGGCGCGGGCCAGCGAGGTCAGCGGGGCGCCGTGCTCGTCGGCGCGCACCGCCGGCACCTGGTCGTCGACCTGGGAGAGCAGCGCCTCCGCCTGGTCGAGCTGCCAGTTCGCGAGAGCGGTGGCCACCTGGTGGTGGAGCAGACCTGGCGGCACAAGCGCACTGTGCATGCTCGGTGGCGGAGTGTCACGCACCGCGATGTCGCCCGTGGGACGGCTGGGACGGGAGTCCTGTCCTGTGGTGTTCCCGCTCCCGCGGGACCTCCGGATCACGACGCCACCTCGCCGTCCTCGAACGCCCAGCCGGGCCGGCGGCCGGCCCCGCCGCCGAGCATGTCGGCGACCATCTCGTCGACCGTGGCGCTGGTCGACCGGACGGCGGCGCGCGGCGCGGTCGACGCCGAGGCGCCCCCGGCGGCCCGCACCCGGTCGCGGCCGGCGCGCTTGGCGGTGAACAGCTGCAGGTCGGCGCGGTCGAACAGGTCGCGCCAGGTGCGCGCGCCCGTCCCGCCGTCGGCGGTGGCCACCCCGATGGAGACGGTGATCCGGCCCGGCACGCCCAGCGCCGCCCAGTCCGAACCCGCGACGGCGGCGCGCAGCCGCTCCAGCGCCACCACGGCCTGGGTCTCGGCGGTGTCGGGCAGCAGCACCAGGAACTCGTCGCCGGCCCAGCGGAACACCTCGTCGTGGGTGCGGCTGGACTGGCGCAGCAGCTCGGCCACCCCGCGCAGCACCGCGTCGCCGGTGACGTGCGAGTGCTCGTCGTTGACCGCCTTGAAGCCGTCGACGTCGATGACCGCCAGCGACACCGGCTCGCCGTCCAGCGGCAGCTCGGCCAGCCGCCGCTCGGCGCTGCGCCGGTTGCCCAGCCCGGTCAGCGGGTCCTCCAGGGCGTGGCGGCGGAGCACCGCCGTCTGCCGCTCCGCCTCGCGCAGCCGGCTGCGGCGCACGAACATCTCCGCCCACAGCTCGCGGCTGCGCTGGTGCCCGCGCACCGTCTCGGCCCGGTAGGCCTCCAGCCAGTGCAGCGCCTCGGCGGGCATGCCCAGCGCGGCGGTGGCCTGCCCGAGCTCGAGCAGGCACTGGCGGTAGCGGCGGCGGTCACCGGATGCGGCGAACGCACCCGAGGCGGTGACCAGCAGCTCGATCGCCTCCTCGCCGTGCAGCCGGTCGCCGGGCCCGTCGGTGCCGGTGATCGCGCCGCGGTCGCACAGCCGGCCCAGCAGCCGTCCCAGCGCCAGCTCGGTGTAGCCGAGCAGCCAGAGGCTGGCGCCGGGTCCGCTCAGGTGCCGGCGCACCCGGCGCAGCGGGGGCAGGGCGTCGTCCAGCCGGCCGGCCAGGGCGGTGGCCCACGCCTGGACGACGTCGAGCAGGTCGGCCTCGTCGTCGGCCGGCTCGACGGGGAGCTCGCGCGCGGCGGTGGCGCAGCGCAGCGACTCCTCGGCCAGCTCGCGGGAGCGGGCGGCGTCGCCGCGGCGGTGCACGGTCTGCGCCAGCTCGGCGTGCTGCTGGGCGGACAGCCGCAGCAGCTGCCACTGGTCGGCGACGTCGGGCAGCGCGGCCGCGACCCGCCGTCCGCGCACCGCCTGGGCGACCGCCAGCTCCTCCAGGTCGAGCCGGGTCAGCGCGAGCGACAGCCAGTGGTGGGCCTGGTGCAGGGCGCGGCTGGGCTCGGCGCCGCCGAGCTGGTCGGCGAGCAGGCTGGCGTCGACGGCCAGGTGCATGGCGGCGTCCAGCCGGTCGGCGGTGACCTCCAGCCACGCCAGGTAGGCGAGGGTGAGCGCCTGCTCGGCGGACGGGCCGCAGTGGTCCAGCGCCGCTCGGGCGGCGGCCACGTGCTCGGCGGCGGTCTCCGGTGCGCCGGACACCAGCTCCGAGCGGGCGGCGAACGCCTGCGCCCAGGCCAGCCAGCGGGGCGCGTCCGCGTGGGTGAACGCCGCCAGCACACCGGCGAGCTCGGCGTCGAACGCGGCGACGTCGTCGCTGTCGCTGGTGGCGAGCAGCCGCCAGCGGGCAGCCTCGAGCCGCTGCTCGTCGACCACCTCGGGCTCCGCGGTCACGCTCACCTCCCCTCACGCTCCGGGCTGCCCAACGACGGCAGGCCCGACTGGTGACGAGGCAGCTCCCCCCGCACCGGGGCCAGGTCCCGGTGCGGCCGCACTACCCTCACCGGATGCCGCGCGCACACCTGAGCACAGCGCCGACGAGGTTCGCCTATCTCGGCCCCGAGGGTACCTTCGCCGACGCGGCGCTCGGCACCCTCGCCGTGGGTGACCGGACGCCGGTCCCGAGCGTCCCGGCGGCGCTGGCCGCGGTCCGGGCCGGGGAGTTCGACGCCGCCCTGGTGCCGATGGAGAACTCGGTCGAGGGCTCCGTGCCGGCCACCATGGACGGCCTGGTCGACGGCGCCCCGCTGGTCATCACCCGCGAGGTGTTCCTGCCGGTGGCCTTCGTGCTCGGCGTGCGCCCCGGGACGACGGCGGCGCAGGTGCGCACCGTGGCCAGCCACCCGCACGCGCTCGCCCAGTGCCGCGGCCGGGTCGCCGCCCTGGTGCCCGACGCGGACGTGGTGCCCACGTCGTCCACCGCCGACGCCGCCCGCCGGGTGGCCGCCGGGGAGTACGACGCCGCCGTCTGCGCGGCCATCGCCGCCGAGCGCAACGGCCTGGACCTGCTCGTCGACGACCTCGCCGACCACCCCGGCGCGGTCACCCGCTTCGTGCTGGTGCAGCAGCCGGGCCCGCTGCCCGAGGTCACCGGCGCCGACAAGACCAGCGTGACGGCGGTGGTCACCGACCGTACGGGCGCGCTGCTGGACCTGCTGGCCGTGTTCGCCGTCCGCGGGATCAGCCTGACCCGGATCGAGAGCCGGCCGACCCGTGAGCCGTGGGTCTACTCGTTCTCCATCGACTGCGAGGGCCACGTGGCCGACCGGCGGGTGGGTGACGCGCTGGCCGCGCTGCACCGGCTGTGCGAGGACGTGCGCTTCCTCGGCTCCTACCCGCGGACCGACGGGCGGGCGAGCCGCCCGGTCGAGGACCGGGTCGCCGACCGGGCGTTCACCGAGGCGGAGGCATGGCTGACCCGCGTGCGCGACGGGCAGGCGGGCTGACGCCGACCCCGGGTGACCAGCCATGATGACCCAGTGTGCCGTGTCCAGGACGGAAAGCAACCGCTGGGGTGGACCGGTTCGTCACGGGGCTGACCGGACGGCGTCCGGTGTGCGCGCAGTGCGGCATCCGCGCCCCGGACACGACGACGAGCGCACACCGGCGCACGGGTGTTGGCTGGTTGCATGGCGCAGCGCTGGGTGGCGACGGACTTCGGCGGGCTCGACGTGTTCGAGTTCCAGCAGTACGAGGTGCCGCCGCCCGGCCCCGGTGAGGTGACGATCGCGGTCACCGCCGCCGGCATGAACCCCGCCGACGCCAAGCACGTCGCCCGGCCCGGTGACCGCGAGCAGCTGCCGCTGCCGATCGGCTACGAGGTCGCCGGCCGGATCACCGCGTTGGGCCCGGACACGCAGATCGGCTCCGGAGCCGCCGAGGTCGGGGACGAGGTGCTCGCCTTCCGCATCTCCGGCGGCTACGCCACCGAGGTGACCGTGCCGGCGTCCGCGGTCTTCGCCCGCCCGCCGGCGCTCGCCCCCGAGGAGGCGGCCAACCTGCTGCTCGCCGGGACGACGGCCGCCGAGATGCTGTCCGTCACGGGCGTGGGCCGCGGCGACACGGTGCTGCTGCACGGGGCGTCCGGCGCGGTCGGGGTGAGCGTGCTGCAGCAGGCGGCGCTGCTCGGCGCCCGGGTCATCGGGACGGCGGGGGAGCGCAGCGCGGACGTCGTCCGGCGGTTCGGCGGCGAACCGGTGCGCTACGGCGACGGGCTGGCCGACCGGGTGCGCGAGCTGGCGCCGGACGGCGTGCAGGCCGCGCTGGACGCCGTCGGCACCGACGAGGCGGTCGACGTCTCGCTGGAGCTGGTCGCCGACCGGCAGCGGATCGTCTCGATCGCCGCCTTCGAACGGGCGCAGGCCGAGGGGTACCGGGTGATCGGCGGGACGATGCCGGCGAGCAAGGCGTTCCGCGACGAGGCCCGGGCCCGGCTGATCGGGCTGGCCGCGGAGGGGCAGCTCGTCGTCCCGGTGGCCCGGACCTTCCCGCTCGCCGACGCCCGCGAGGCGCTGGAGCTGCTGCAGACCGGTCACCCCGGCGGGAAGCTGGCCTTGATCCCCTGACCGGCCCGCTTTCTCGCGAGAAACCGGCCCGCCTTCTCGCGAGAAAGCGGGAAGTGGGGGCCGGGCGTCAGAGGTAGAGGCCGGTGGACTCCTCGATGCGCTCGGCGGCGACGGCGTGCACGTCGCGCTCGCGCAGGATGATCAGGTCCTCGCCGTGCACCTCGACCTCGTGCTGGTCCTCGGGGGAGAACAGCACCCGGTCGCCGACCTTGACCTGGCGGACGCTGTTGCCGACCGCCTTCGCCTCGCCCCACACCAGTCGCTTGGCCACCTGGGCGGTCGCGGGGATGAGGATGCCGCCGGTGGAGCGCCGCTCGCCGTCCTCCTTGCGGAGAGCGACCAGCAGCCGGTCGTGGAGCATCTTGATCGGGAGTCGGGCGGCGTCCTCGGGCACGTCCGACAACGCTACGTCAGCCCCAGCCCAGCCGGTGCAGCTTGTCGTCGTCGATGCCGAAGTGGTGCGCGATCTCGTGGACGACGGTGATCGCGACCTCCTCGGCGACCTCGTCCTCGTCCGCGCAGATCGCGCAGATCGCCTCGCGGTAGATCATGATCCGGTCGGGCAGGGCGCCGCCGTAGTCGGCGCCGCGCTCGGTGAGGGCGAACCCGTCGTAGAGCCCGAGCAGGTCCGGCTCGTCGGGGTTGCGGTCCTCGACCAGGACGACGACGTTGTCCAGCAGCTCCATCAGCTGCGCCGGCACCTCGTCCAGCGCCTGCGCGACGAGCTCCTCGAACCGCGTCTCCGGGATCGGGTTCACCAGCCGGCGGGCAGCGGCCGGCCCTCCTCGTAGCCCGCCGCGCTCTGCACCCCCAGCACCGCGCGCTCGTGCAGCTCGTCGACGGTGCGGGCACCGGCGTAGGTGCACGAGGACCGGACGCCGGCCACGATCTGGTCGACCAGGTCCTCGACGCCGGGGCGGGCGGGGTCCAGGTACATCCGCGAGGAGCTGATGCCCTCCTCGAACAGCCCGGCGCGGGCCCGGTCGAACCCGCTCTGCGTGGCGGTGCGCGCCTTCACGGCGCGGGCCGAGGCCATGCCGAAGCTCTCCTTGTACCTGCGGCCGCTGCCGTCGTCGTACAGGTCGCCGGCGCTCTCGTAGGTGCCGGCGAACCAGGAGCCGACCATCACGTTGGCCGCGCCGGCGGCCAGCGCCAGCGCGACGTCGCGGGGGTGCCGGACGCCGCCGTCGGCCCACACGTGCCGGCCCAGCGACCGGGCCTCGGCCGCGCACTCGGCGACGGCGGAGAACTGCGGCCGCCCGACGCCGGTCATCATCCGGGTGGTGCACATGGCGCCGGGGCCCACGCCGACCTTGACGACGTCCGCGCCGGCCTCGACCAGGTCGCGGGTGCCCTCGGCGGTGACCACGTTGCCGGCGACCACCGGGGTTGACCCGGCCACCGAGCGCACGGCGCGCACCGCCTCGATCGCCTTCTCCTGGTGCCCGTGCGCGGTGTCGACGACCAGCACGTCGACGCCGTGGGCGAGCAGGGCCGAGGCCTTGCCGGCGACGTCGCCGTTGATGCCGACCGCGGCGGCGGTGAGCAGCTGGCCGGTCGCGTTGACCGCGGGCAGGTACATCGACGAACGCAGCGCGCCCTTGCGGGTGATGACGCCGACCAGCCGGTCGCCCTCCACCACCGGGGCGGCGTTGACCCGCTCGTCGGACAGCACGTCGAACACCTTCGGCAGGTCGGTGCCCGCCTGGATGACCAGGGGGTCCGCGGTCATGACCTGCGACAGCTGGGTGAACCGGTCGACGTCCTGGCAGGCGCCGTCGGTGACCACGCCGACCGGCGAGCCGTCCTCGACCACGACGACGATCCCGTGTGCCCGCTTGCCCATCAGCGACAGCGCCTCGGAGACGGTCGAGGTGGGGGAGAGGGTGATCGGGGTGTCGTAGACGGGGTGGCGGGCCTTGACCCAGCGCACGACCTCACCGATGACGTCGACCGGGATGTCCTGCGGCAGCACGGCCAGCCCGCCGCGGCGGGCGATCGTCTCGGCCATCCGCCGTCCGGAGATGGCCGTCATGTTGGCCACCACGACCGGGATGGTGGTGCCGATCCGGTCCGGGGTGGTGAGGTCGACCTCCAGGCGGGACCCGACCGACGACCGGGCCGGGACCATGAAGACGTCGGAGTACGTCAGGTCCGACGCGGGCGGGGTGTTCCCGAGGAAGCGCATGCCCCCAGTGTCCCAGGCCGGGCGGACGGCCGGGGGCGCCCGCGCCACCCGCTCAGAACGGCACGCCGGTGGCGAGCAGCCCCGCGCCGGGCGCGCGGCCGGACACCACCCGGCAGAACTCGACCGCGTCCAGGGTGAGCTGCCCGCCGTCCCGGCCCCGGCTCCAGGTGCCGCCCGCCGGCCCGGTGAGCGTCAGCGTGCCCGGCTGCCCGTGCGTCCCCGCCCAGTCGGCGACGACGTCGGCGACGATCCGCCCGTCGTGGTCGGCGGTGAGCTGCAGCGGGCGGCCGGTGGCGCGGCAGAGGTCGACCCGGTGCATCCACGCGTCGCGCGTGTAGACGCGGTCGGTGAGGTAGCCGAGCGGCCGGGTGCCCAGCGGGGGGCCGAACGGCAGCGGCACCGCCCGCAGCGGCGCGGGCAGGCGGCTGCGGGCGCGCAGCCCGCGGGCGCCGGCGTCGGCGAGGTCGGCGCGCAGCCGGGCCGGTCCCAGGGCGATCCGCTCGTCGACCTGGACGGCGTTGATGCCCTCGACCGCCGGCTCCCCGGGCCGCAGCCGCCGGCCGCGCAGCGCCTGGCGGACCAGCTCGCGGACCCGGGCGGTCGACTCGGCGGCGCCGACCAGGTGGGCGACGACGTCGCGCACCTGCCACTCCGCGCAGTCGGTGGGCCGGTGCCAGTCCTCGGCGGTGAGCTCGGCGAGCACGGCGCCCAGCCGGTGGTACTCCTCGGCCGCGGCGGCCATCCACTCCTCGTGCCGCAGCACCGTCCCCGCCCCGCCGTCGGGGGTCCTGGTCGGCAGAACGCCCATCGGGTGCTCCCGTCACGATGCCGTCGGCGCAACGCTGGCCCGTGCGGCGCGCGGCGTCAACGGCCGGGCTCCTGCCGGCTGGTCGGGTGCGGTCCGCCCGGCACCTACCATTCCCCCTGTGATCGACCTGCGTCTCGTGCGTGAGGACCCCGAGCGGGTCAAGGCCAGCCAGCGCGCCCGGGGCGCGGACGAGTCGCTGGTCGACCGGCTGCTGGCCGCCGACGAGGCCCGCCGTGCCGCGGTCAAGGCCGCCGACGACCTGCGCGCGGAGCAGAAGGCCGCCTCGCAGGCGGTGCGCAACGCGAGCAAGGAGGAGCGCCCCGCGGTGCTCGAGCGCGCCAAGGCGCTGGCCGCGCAGGTGAAGGAGGCCGAGGAGGCCGAGCGCACCGCGGACGCCGCGCTGCGCGAGGTGCACCTGCGCATCCCGAACGTGGTGCACGACGACGTCCCGCCGGGCGGCGAGGACGACGCGGTCACCCTGCGCACCGTCGGGGAGGTGCCCAGCTACGACTTCGAGGTCCGCGACCACCTGCAGATCGGCGAGGCCCTCGGCGCCATCGACATGGAGCGCGGCGCCAAGGTCTCCGGCGCCCGCTTCTACTTCCTCACCGGGCCGGGCGCGCTGCTCGAGTTCGCGCTCGCCCAGCTGGCGATCACCCGCGCGGTCGCCGCCGGCTTCACCCCCGTGGTCGCCCCGGCGCTGGTCAAGCCCGAGGCGATGGAGGGCACCGGCTTCCTCGGCGAGCACGACGAGGAGGTGTACCGGATCGAGCGCGACGACCTCTACCTCGTCGGCACCTCCGAGGTGGCGCTGGCCGGCATGCACGCGAACGAGGTGCTCGACCTGTCGGCGGGCCCCCGGCACTACGCCGGCTGGTCGTCCTGCTTCCGCCGCGAGGCCGGCTCGTACGGCAAGGACACCCGCGGCATCATCCGGGTGCACTGGTTCGACAAGGTCGAGATGTTCAGCTTCTGCGCCCCCGAGGACGCCGCCGCCGAGCACCGCCGCCTGCTGCAGTGGGAGGAGGAGTTCCTCCAGGCGCTCGAGCTGCCCTACCGGGTGGTCGACATCGCCGCCGGCGACCTGGGCACCAGCGCCGCCCGCAAGTTCGACATCGAGGCGTGGTTCCCCAGCCAGGGCACCTACCGCGAGCTCACGTCCACGAGTGACTGCACGACCTTCCAGGCCCGCCGGCTGGGCATCCGCCACCGCGACGCCGACGGCCGCCCGCAGCCGGCCGCCACCCTCAACGGCACGCTGTGCGCGATCGCGCGCACCATCGCCTGCCTGCTCGAGGTGCACCAGCGCGCCGACGGCTCGGTGCACGTGCCGGTCGCGCTGCGCCCGTGGCTCGGCGGGCACGAGGTGCTCACCCCGGGCATGGCCCTGGCGCCGGTGGCGCCGCCCGCCGCATGACCGTTGAGCGGGGCGAGCTCCCGGCCTTCGACCCCGGCTCCGCCGCGACCGAGGTCGTCGACCTCGGCGACCTGGCCGCGCGGCTGGCCGGCTGGCGGCCGCGGCTGGTGGCCAGCGACCTCGACGGCACGCTGCTGACCTCCGACGGCGAGGTCAGCCCGCGCAACCGGGCGGCCATCGACGCCTGCTGGGCGGCCGGCATCCCGTTCGTCGGCGTCACCGGGCGCGGCCCGCGGCTGCTGGACACCGTCCGCGCGGTCCTCGGCGGCCGGGGCCTCGCGGTGCTCGCCCAGGGCGGCTACGTCGTCGACCTGGACACTGACCAGGTGCTGCGCACCGTCGGCATGAGCCGGCAGGTGGCCACCGACGTGATCGGCGCCATCGAGGACGTCGCCGGCGAGCTGGTCGTCGCGGTCGAGGACGCCGCCGAGCAGGCCGAGGCGATGCGCCCGCTGCGCGTGCAGCACGGCTTCGACTGGCCCTACCCGGAGCCCGCGCACCTGCTGCCCCGGCACGAGGTGCTCCCCGTCGGCGCCGTCCTGAAGGTGTTCCTCCGCTCGCCGCGGCTGGGCGAGGACGAGCTGCTCGCCCGCGCCCGCGAGGTGGTCGCCCCCGACGTCGCCGAGCTCACGCACGCCGGCCTCGGCTTCATCGAGGTGCTGCCGCCCGGGGTCACCAAGGCCACCGGGCTGGCCGTCGCCCTGGAGCACTTCGGTGTCGCGTTCGGCGACGTCCTGGTCTTCGGCGACATGCCCAACGACCTGCCGATGATCGGCGCGGTCAACGCCGCCGGCGGCCGGTCGGTGGCCATGGCCAACGCCCACCCCGAGGTGCGCGCGGCGGCCGCCGACCGCACCAGCGGCTCGGACGCCGACGGGGTGGGCCGCTACGTGGAGGCCGTGCTGGCCCGGGAGGGGACCGATGTCTGACTGGCGGCCGCGGCTGATCGTCAGCGACCTGGACGGCACGCTGCTGCGCAGCGACGAGACGATCAGCGACGGGACGCTCGCCGAGCTCGGCCGCTGGGACGACGAGGGGGTGCCGCTGGTGATCGCCACCGGCCGCCCCCCGCGCTGGATGCTCGGCGTGCGGGAACGGCTCGGCCGCGGGACGGCGGTCTGCTGCAACGGCGCCGTCCTGCTGGACCTCGAGCCGTTCACCGTGCTGGCGGAGCACCCCCTGCAGCCGGCCGACCTGCAGGCCATCACCGGTGGCCTGCGCAGCCGGCAGCCGGGCACCTGGTTCGCGGTCGAGTACGGCGACCAGTTCCGTCACGAGCCGATCTACCAGCCGCGGTGGGACGTGAACGCCCCCGGGGTCGCCGAGGCGACCCTGGAGGAGATGGTCGCCCAGCCGGTGGCCAAGCTGCTGGCCCGGCACGAGGACCTGCCCCGCGACGAGTTCGTGGCCCTGGTGGCCGAGGTGGTCGGTGACCGGGCGACGGTCACCAACTCGTCGTCCGACGCGCTGGCCGAGATCTCCGCCCGCGGGGTCACCAAGGCGACCGGGCTGGCGCGGGTGGCCGCGGACCTGGGGATCGACGCGGCGGACGTCGTCTACTTCGGTGACATGCCCAACGACGTCCCGGCCTTCGACTGGGTGCGCGAGGGCGGCGGCCGCGCGGTCGCGATGGCCGACGCGCACCCGGACGTGCTCGCCGCCGCCACCGACGTGACGGCCGGCAACGACGCGGACGGCGTCGCGGCGTTCCTCGCCGGGCTGCCGCACGCCTGAGCGGCACCCTTCCGCGCGACAGAAACGAGACCAGTTCGTTCACAACTTGCGGTGCAGTGTGGCGGGGGTCATGCCGATCTGAGGTCAGACGGGCGCGGTGGGCGCCCACCGCCCCCGACCCAGGAGCTCCGCATGGACGACCTCACCCCCTCCGACCAGCCCGGCGGGCGCAGTCTGAGCGCTCTCGGCCGGATCGGCCTGGGTGGCCGGCTGCTCGCCGCGATCCTGCTGGTCGCGCTGACCACGCTGGCGGTGGGCATCATCGGGGCGAACCGGATGGGCTCGCTCAGCGACAAGGCCGAGCAGGTCTACGCCAACGGCACCGTGCCGCTCGACGGGCTGCGCGAGATGCAGTCCGGCTGGTGGGAGGTGCAGGCGCAGACCGCCCGCTCGGCGATCACCTCGCTCACCCCCGAGCAGCAGGCGACCTCGGCCAAGGCGGCCGCCGCCGCGCTCGCGTCGCTGCAGAAGAAGACCGCGGCCGTGGCGGACATGCCGCTGCCGGCCGGCGCGCAGGGTGCCTACGAGAAGGCGGCCGCCGCGGTGGCCGACTACGTGGTCCAGTCGGGCCGGCTCAGCAAGCTGGGCCCGGCGGGCCCCGCCTCGCCGGACTTCATGGACATCCTGAACAGGGAGATCGCCGACGAGGCCGCGATCGAGAAGAACCTGCCGATCGCGACCTCGGCCGCCAAGGCGACCGCCACTGCCACCGCGGACGCCGCGCACGACGCGTACGTGACCGCCCGCACCTGGACGTGGTCCATCGTCGCCGCCGGGCTCCTCGTCTCGGTCGTGCTCGCCGCGCTGCTCGTCCGGTCGATCACCCGGCCGGTGCAGCGGGTGCGCGAGGTGCTCGACCGGGTCGCGGACGGCGACCTCAGCGTGCGCGCCGGCGCCACCGGCGGCGCCGAGATCGGCCAGGTCGCGGAGTCGCTGGACCGGACGCTGGACTCGCTGGGCAGCGTGCTCTCCCTGGTCAACGACTCGGCCGGCCGGCTCGCGGGCGCCTCGCAGAAGCTGACCGCGGGCGCCGACGCCATCGCCGACAACGCCCGCACCGCGGCCGGCCAGGCCGACGTCGTGGTGGCCTCGGCCGCCGAGGTGGCCTCCAGCGTCGACACGGTCGCCACCGGCTCGTCGCAGATGGAGTCGGCGATCCGGGAGATCGCGCACAACGCCACCGAGGCCAGCCGGGTCGCCGGGCAGGCGGTCGGCGTGGCCGAGGAGACCACCCGGATGGTCGGCAAGCTGGGCGACTCCTCGCAGGAGATCGCCGCGGTCGTCAAGCTGATCAACGGCATCGCGGAGCAGACGAACCTGCTGGCGCTGAACGCCACCATCGAGGCGGCGCGCGCCGGGGAGGCCGGCAAGGGCTTCGCCGTCGTGGCGAGCGAGGTCAAGGAGCTGGCGCAGGAGACCGCGCGGGCGACCGAGGACATCTCCCAGCGGGTCGCCGCGATCCAGGCCGACACCGCCGGAGCGGTCGAGGCGATCGGCCAGATCAGCACGGTGATCGCCGAGATCAACGACTTCCAGTCGACGATCGCGGCCGCGGTGGAGGAGCAGACCGCCACCACCAACGAGATGAACCGGAACGTGGCCGAGGCCGCGGGCAGCTCGCGGAGCATCGCGCAGGCGATCACCGGGCTGGCCACCGGCACCCAGGCCACCAACGACCGGGTCGCGGAGGCGCAGCAGTCCGCGTCCGAGCTGGCCCGCATGAGCGACGAGCTGCAGTCCGCCGTCGGCCGGTTCACCGTCTGACCGGCGCGGCTCCCCCACCGGGCGACCCCGTCCCCGCTGCCACGAGGCAGCGGGGGCGGGGTCGTCGGCGTGACCGGGCGTCACAGAAACGGAACGGCCCAGTTCGTCCGGTCGGCTCCAGTGGGGTTGCCCCCTGCCGATGAGGCTGGTGAGGGCGCACCGGCGTCCCAGTGACCCAGGAGACCCCATGGCCGCCACCCGCCCCTTCGACGCCCCCGTCGGCTCCTCCGGGCTGCCCGCCCTGCTCGGCCGCGCCGGGCTGCGCGGCCGACTGCTCGCCGCCTTCCTGGTGCTCGCCCTGATCAGCGCCGGGATCGGCGCCTTCGGCATCTCCCGCATGGCGACCCTGCGGGACCAAGCCACGCAGGTCTACTCCCAGGGCGCGGTCCCGCTCGAGGCGCTGCGCCACCTGCAGGCCGACTGGTGGGCGTACGAGACCTTCAACGCCAAGACGTTCCTCTCCAACCTGACCGACGAGCAGAAGGCCCTGTTCCAGAAGCAGGCCGCCGATGCGCTGACGAGCCTCACCGAGGGGGAGAAGGCGGTCGAGGCTCTCGGCCTGCCCGCCGACGCGCAGAAGTCCTACGCGGAGTTCAAGGCCGCGACGCAGCAGTACCAGGACGCGCTGGCCAAGCTGACGACGCTGACCAACCCCGCGCTCGCCAACGACCTCATCGCCCAGCTCAACGACAGCGAGGCGCGCGTGGGGCCGGCGATCGCCGAGGCCACCGAGGTCATGAGCACCGCCGCCCGCGCGACCGTGCAGGACGCCGAGGGCGCCTACAGCTCGGCGCGGGCGCTGACCCTCGCCGCGATCGCGATCGGCGTGCTCGCGGCGATCGGGCTGGCGCTGGTCATCGTCCGGTCGGTCAGCCGCCCGGTGCAGCGGGTGCGCGAGGTGCTCGACCAGGTGGCGGCCGGCGACCTGAGCGTGCGGGCCGGCGACACGGGGGGTGCGGAGATCGGTGAGGTCGCCCGCTCGCTGGACCGGACGCTGGACTCGCTGGGCGGTGTGCTGACCCTGGTCCGCGACTCCGCCGGACGGCTGGCCGCGGCCTCGCAGCAGCTGACCACCGGCGCTGACGCGATCGCCGACAACGCCCGCACCGCGGCCGGCCAGTCCGACGTCGTGGTCGCCTCGGCCGCCGAGGTGGCCGCCAGCGTCGACACCGTCTCGACCGGCTCGTCGCAGATGGAGTCGGCGATCCGGGAGATCTCGCAGAACGCCAGCGAGGCGTCGCGGGTGGCCGGCCAGGCGGTGGGGGTGGCCGAGGAGACGACCCGGATGGTCGGCAAGCTGGGTGACTCGTCACAGGAGATCGCCGCGGTGGTGAAGCTGATCAACGGCATCGCGGAGCAGACGAACCTGCTCGCGCTCAACGCGACCATCGAGGCTGCGCGCGCCGGGGAGTCGGGCAAGGGCTTCGCGGTCGTGGCGAGCGAGGTCAAGGAGCTGGCGCAGGAGACCGCGCGGGCGACCGAGGACATCTCCAAGCGCGTGGAGGCGATCCAGGCCGACACCGCCGGTGCGGTGGAGGCGATCGGTCAGATCACCTCGGTGATCGCCGAGATCAACGACTTCCAGGCGACGATCGCCGCGGCGGTGGAGGAGCAGACCGCCACGACCAACGAGATGAACCGCAACGTCGCCGAGGCGGCCAGCAGCTCGCAGAGCATCGCCTCGGCGATCACCGGTCTCGCCGCGGGTGCGCAGCAGACCAACGAGGCTGTCGCCGGAGCCCAGCGGTCCGCGGCGGACCTGGCCCGGATGAGCGACGAGCTGCAGACCGCCGTCGGCCGGTTCACCGTCTGACGGCCCACCCGGTCCACCCGGCCCACCCGGCGCCGCCGGTCCCCGCGTGGGGACCGGCGGCGCCGTCGTCACACCCGGGTGCGGTCACGAGTCGTGCGCGACCGACCGATGGAGGAGGGGGACGGCTGCACCGTGCGGCCGCCGCGAGGAGAGACCCGATGGACGACGCCCCCGCCCCCGGCGCCAGGACGACCCCGACCACCCCGGCCGGCCGGTTCGCCGCCGTCGGCCTGCGCGGCCGGCTGCTCGCCGCGATCCTGCTCGTCGCGCTGACCACCGTGGTCGTCGGCGTCGCCGGCATCGCCCGGATGGGCAGCCTCAGCGACCGGGCCGAGGAGGTCTACAGCGACGGCGCGGTCCCGCTCGACGGGCTGCGCAGCCTGCAGGCCACCTGGTGGACGCTGCAGACGTACTCGGCGCGCACCAGCATCCCGAGCCTGCCGGCCGCGACGCTCCAGGCGTCGGCGCAGGGTCTGCAGGAGCAGACCGAGGTGCTGCAGGACCAGACGGCCGCGGTCGAGGCGATGCCGCTGGACGGCACGACCCGCGCGGCGTTCGACTCGTTCACCACGGCGTCGGGCGACTACCTGGCGACCCTGACCAAGCTGCAGAGCCTGCCGAAGTCGGACGTCGCCGGCCTGACCGCGGCCATCGCCACGATGACCAAGGACCAGACCACCATCTCGGACGCGCTCACCACGGCCACCGCGTCGGCGGCCGAGGGCGCCCGGAACAGTGCCGCCGAGGCGCACGACGCCTACACCAGCGCGCGCACCTGGACCGTCGCCCTGATCGTGGTGGGCCTGGCCGTCTCGGTCGTGCTGGCGCTGCTGATCGTCCGCTCGGTGATGCGGCCGGTGCAGCGGGTGCGCGAGGTGCTCGACGAGGTCGCCGGCGGCGACCTGAGCGTCCGTGTCGGCGAGACCGGCGGCGCGGAGATCGGTGAGGTGGCCCGCTCGCTGGACCGCACGCTGGACTCCCTCAGCGGTGTCCTCTCCCTGGTCAGCAGCTCCGCGGACCGGCTGGCCGGGGCCTCGCAGAAGCTGAACCACGGCGCCGACGCGATCGCCGACAACGCCCGGACGGCGGCCGGCCAGGCCGACGTCGTGGTGGCCTCGGCCGCCGAGGTGGCCTCCAGCGTCGACACGGTCGCCACCGGCTCGTCGCAGATGGAGTCGGCGATCCGGGAGATCTCGCAGAACGCCAGCGAGGCGTCGCGGGTGGCGAACCAGGCGGTGGGCGTGGCCGAGGAGACGACCCGGATGGTCGGCAAGCTGGGCGACTCCTCGCAGGAGATCGCCGCGGTGGTCAAGCTGATCAACGGGATCGCGGAGCAGACGAACCTGCTGGCGCTGAACGCCACCATCGAGGCCGCGCGCGCCGGGGAGGCCGGCAAGGGCTTCGCGGTGGTCGCCAGCGAGGTGAAGGAGCTGGCGCAGGAGACCGCGCGGGCGACGGAGGACATCTCGACCCGGGTGGCCGCGATCCAGGCCGACACCGCCGGTGCGGTGGAGGCGATCGGTCAGATCACCTCGGTGATCGCGGAGATCAACGACTTCCAGTCGACGATCGCGGCTGCGGTGGAGGAGCAGACGGCGACGACCAACGAGATGAACCGCAACGTCGCGGAGGCGGCCGGCAGCTCGCGCAGCATCGCGCAGGCGATCACCGGGCTCGCCTCGGGCGCCCAGGCCACCAACGACCGCGTGCTCGAGGCGCAGCACTCGGCGGCGGAGCTGTCCCGGATGAGCGACCAGCTGCAGTCCGCCGTCCGCCGTTTCACCCTCTGAGCGGGCTGCCGTGACGGCCCCGGCGCGCTGCGCCGGGGCCGTTCGGCGTCCTGGCACAAGATGGTGCGCAACGGGCATCACGGAGGCGTCCGCCCCTGCCGATGCAGGAGGTGCCGGTCGAACAGACGCGCCGAGCGATCCCCCCGCCTTCCTGGAGGACGACGTCATGGCCGCCCCCGCCAAGCCCACCGGTACCGCGCTGCCGGCCCAGCTGCACGAGTACGCGAGCCTCGTCGCCGCGCTCGACCGCTCCCAGGCGGTGGTGGAGTTCGACCTGGGCGGCCACGTGCTGACCGCCAACCAGAACTTCCTCGACGCCATGGGCTACGAGCTGGACGAGGTCGTCGGCCGGCACCACCGGATGTTCTGCGGCCCGGACCACGCCGCGGCTCCGGAGTACGGCCGGTTCTGGCGCGAGCTGGCCGCCGGGGAGTTCAAGAGCGGCGAGTTCGTCCGGGTGCGCAGGGACGGCAGCGAGGTGTGGCTGCAGGCGACGTACAACCCGATCCTGGACCGCACGGGCGAGCCCGTGAAGATCGTCAAGTTCGCCAGCGACGTCACCGCGTCGAAGCTCGAGGCCATCGACTACCTGGGCAAGGTGGCGGCCATCGACCGGGCGCAGGCGGTGATCGAGTTCGACCTGGGCGGCCACGTGCTGACCGCCAACGGCAACTTCCTCGCGACCATGGGGTACGCGCTCGAGGAGGTCGTCGGCCGGCACCACCGGATGTTCTGCGAGCCGGCCCACGCCGCGAGCGAGGAGTACGCGCAGCTGTGGGCCGACCTGGCCGCCGGCCGGTACGCCTCGGGCGTCTTCCGCCGGCTGGCCGCCGACGGTCGCGAGGTGTGGCTGCGCGCCACGTACAACCCGATCCTCGACCACGCCGGCCGACCGCTGAAGGTCGTCAAGTTCGCCTCCGACATCACCCGGGCGCAGCTCCAGGCGGCCGACTACCGCGGCAAGGTCGCCGCCATCGACCGCGCCCAGGCGGTGATCGAGTTCGACCTGGGCGGGCACGTCCTGACGGCCAACCAGAACTTCCTCGACGTCATGGGCTACCACCTCGACGAGGTCGTCGGGCGGCACCACCGGGTGTTCTGCGACCCCGAGTACACCGCGACCGAGGCGTACGCGCAGTTCTGGGAGCGGCTGGCCGCCGGTGAGTTCCAGACCGGGGAGTACCGCCGGGTCGCCAAGGACGGCGGGGACGTCTGGATCCAGGCCACCTACAACCCGGTGCTGGACGACGACGGCCGGGTGCTCACGATCGTCAAGCTCGCCACCGACGTCACCGCCGCCAAGCTGCGCAACGCCGACATCGAGGCCCGGGTCAACGCCGTCGACCGCGCGCAGGCGGTGATCGAGTTCGACCTCGAGGGCCACGTGCTGTCCGCGAACGACAACTTCCTGCGCACCATCGGGTACTCGATGCGGGAGATCCGCCACCAGCACCACAGCATGTTCTGCACGGAGGACTACCGCGTCTCCGACGAGTACCGCGACTTCTGGCTGCGGCTGGGCAAGGGTGAGGTGATCGCCGGCCGGTTCGAGCGGGTCGGCAAGTTCGGGCGCGAGGTCCACATCCAGGCCACCTACAACCCCGTCCTGGACCTGGACGGGCAGCCGGTGCGGGTGGTCAAGTACGCCTACGACGTCACCGCCGACGTGCTGCGCGAGCGGCGGGTCGCGGAGGGCACCCGGGACATGACGACGTCCGTGCGGAACCTGGCCGAGTCGATCGACGCGATCAGCGCCAGCTCCGCGGCCGCCACCGCGCTGGCCGAGCGGACCCACGGGGACGCCGAGCAGGGCGTCGCGGCCCTGCGCGCTTCGCTGGAGGCGATCGGGCTGATCCAGAAGTCCTCGGTGGCCATCTCGGAGATCGTCCGGGTCATGGGGGAGATCGCCAACCAGACCAACCTGCTGGCCTTCAACGCCTCCATCGAGGCCGCGCGCGCCGGTGAGCACGGTGTCGGGTTCTCCATCGTCGCCGGCGAGGTGCGCAAGCTGGCCGAGCGGTCGTTCGACGCCTCGCAGGCGATCGGCAAGCTCATCGAGGAGTCGGCCGAGCGGGTGGAGCAGGGGTCGACGGTCTCCCAGCGGGCCGGGGAGGCGTTCCAGCGGATCGTCGCCAGCGTCGCCGAGACCAACGAGGTCATCCGGTCGATCTCGGCGGCCACCGCGGTGCAGCAGTCGGCCTCGCAGGAGGTCGACGCGCTCATCTCCGCGCTGGCCGCGGCCGAGACCACCCGCTGACGCGCCGGTGAGCGCCGTGGGCGACGGTCCCGAGGTGGTCCCCGCCGCCGACGTCTACGGGGTGGTCCGGCTCGCCGGGGTGGACGTCGGGCTGCCGCTGAGCGTCCTGCGGGAGGTCGTCCCCTGCCCCGCGGAGCTGTCCGGGCTGCCCGCCGCGGCCCCCGGGCTGCTGGGGGCGATGGACCTGCGGACCACCGTGCTGCCGGTCGTCGACCTGCGGGCCGTGCTGGGCCGGGAGACCGGCCGCCGGCCCGACCAGGTCGTCGTCGTCATCGCCTGGGAGGGGCAGGCGCTCGGCCTGCTCGCCGACGAGGTGTGCGGCGTGACCCGGGTGCCGGGACCCGCGCTGCTGCCGGTGCGCGCGCAGCGGGGGGAGCTGCTGTTCTCCCACACCTTCCTGCACCCGGAGACCGGGCGGGCCACCAGCGTGCTCGACCCCGCCGCCGTCCTCGGCCTGCCCGGCGTGCCCACGGTCGCCGACGTGACCCGGTCGACCGCCGCGGTCGTCGCCGGAGGCGGTCCGGCCGGACGCCGGGCGGGTGGCCGCACGGTGACCCGGGTCCGCTGCGGGCCGCACCTGCTGGCGGTCGACGTCCGCCACGTGCACACCACGCTGCCCACCCCCGCGACGCGGCCGACGCCGCTGCGCAGCGCGCTGGTGGCCGGTGCCACCGAGTTCGCCGGCCGCGAGGTCGGCGTGGTCGACCCGCTGGTCCTGCTCGGCCTGGGCCGGCGTCCCGGGACCCCGCCGGAGGCCGGGCTGGTGCTCGACACCGGCGCCGGGTACGCCGTGCTCGCCCTCGACGGGCTGCTGGACCTGGTCCAGCTCGCGGAGGAGGACCTGCTGCCGGTGCCCGCGTTCGCGGTACCGCGGCCCGAGCTGCTGCTCGGCGTGGCCGACGTCGGCGGGCAGACCTGCCTGGTGCTCGACGGCGAGGCGCTGCTCGGCGAACCGCAGCTGCGCGGGCTGGCCGCGATGAACACCGAGGTCGGCGCCGCGGACGCGGTCGACGACGAGGCGCGGTCCCGGTCCGGTGCCGCGCCGGGTGGCGCGCCGTACCTGACCTTCTCGATCGGCGTGGACGTGACCACTCCGCTGGAGCAGGTCGCGGAGATCGTGCCGTGGCCGGCGTCGGTGACCGCCGGCTCGGCCGTGCCGGAGGTGCTGGGCCTCACGGTGCACCGAGGCGCCGCCGTCCCGGTGCTGTGCCTGGCCCGGCTGCTCGGGCGGCCGCCGCTGCGGGTGGGACCGGCCACCTGCCTGCTGCTGCTGGACGTGGACGGCGAGCCGGTGGCGTTCGCCGTCGACGCGCTGCGCAGCATCGACCCGGTGAGCTGGACCGATCCCGACCAGCACCGCCGCACCGGGGCCGGGGACCGGCTGGACCGGGCCCTCCAGGACGCCCCGCTGGTGCAGGTCGGCACCTCCGGCAAGCTGCTGCCGGAGCTGGACCTGCGCCGGGTGGCCCGGACCGTGCGGGGCCCCGTGGCGGTACCGGCGCCGCGCGCCCCCCGCGACGTGGCGCCGGTCGCCGCGCAGGGGGCGCCGGACGGCGGCGTCAGGCGTTGGTGACGACGGCGACCGCGGCGATCCAGATGATGACCGACAGCACCAGGCCGGCGATGCCGAGCGCGAGGCCCGCGGTCGCGAGCCCCGAGCGGGCGCTGCGGCGGCCCTTCGCGCCGAACACGATGCCGAGGACGCCCAGCACCACGCCGACGATCGGGATCAGCCAGCCCAGCAGCAGGCTGAGCAGGCCGGTGACGAACCCGGTGGTCGCCTGGCCGGTGTTGCCGCCGCCGGCCGCGGGGCCGTAGCCGCCCGGGGCCGAGGGGTAGGGCTGCTGGGGAGTGCTCACAGGTCCTCCAGTGGTCCTGGCCGGCGTGTCCGGCCCGCCCGAGCACCGTGACGGTGGTGATCACCCACGGCAACTCGGGACCGGCCGTTCACCCGATCGGGTGAGACCTCACAGGTACTGACCGCCGGGGCGGAACTCCTGCGCCGGCTGCTGCCCCTGCTGCCCACCGGGGAGGGCCTTGCGGCGCATCTCCTCCAGCTGCGCGCGGGCGGCCATCTGCTGGGCGAACAGCGCGGTCTGGATGCCGTGGAACACGCCCTCCAGCCAGCCGACCAGCTGGGCCTGGGCGATCCGCAGCTCGGCGTCCGAGGGCGTCTGGTCCTCGCTGAAGGGCAGCGTGATCCGCTCCAGCTCGTCGCGGAGCTCCGGCGCCAGGCCCTGCTCCAGCTCGCGGATCGAGGAGGCGTGGATGTCGCGCAGCCGGTTGCGGCTCGCGTCGTCCAGCGGCGCGGCCCGCACCTCCTCGAGCAGCTGCTTGATCATCGTGCCGATCCGCATGACCTTGGCGGGCTGCTCCACGAGGTCGGCGACGCCGCCGCCCTGGCCGTCCGCGACCTCGCCGTCCGGGCCGTCGGCGGGCATCGGCATCGCCCCCACCGGCTGCCCGTCCGGGCCGACGATGAGTACCTGCTGGGCGCGCTGGTCGCCGGAACCTGGTGCCGTCATGGCCCCCATCCTGCCCCCGGCCGCGACGGCGTCGGTCTCGGGGCGGTCTCGGTCGGTTGCCGCCCGCGCCGACCCCATTACGCTCCCGGCATGGCTGCCGGTTCCGGGCTGGACGTCGCCCGGGTGCGGGGCCTCTTCCCTGGGCTCTCCGACGGCTACGTCCACGTCGACGGACCCGCCGGTGCGCTGGTGCCCGAGTCGGTGGTCCAGGCGGTCGTGCAGGGCATGCGGGTGCCGGTGGCCGACCGCGGCGGGGTGTTCCCGGCGTCGCTGCGCGCCGAGCAGCTGGTCGCCGACGCGAGGTGGGCGTTCGCCGACCTCGTCGGCGGGGTGCCCGGCGGCGTGGTGCTCGGCCCGAACATGACGACGCTGACCTGGCGGACCGCCCGGGCCATCGCGCGGGACTGGCGGGCCGGCGACGAGATCGTGGTCAGCCGGCTGGACCACGACGCGAACATCCGCCCGTGGGTGCGGCTGGCCCAGGAGCGCGGCGTCGTCGTCCGCTGGGCCGAGGTGGACATCGAGACCGGCGAGCTGCCCGACTGGCAGTACGACGACCTGCTCGGCGAGCGCACCCGCCTGGTGGCGCTGACGGCGGCGAGCCACGTGATCGGCACCCGCCCGGACGTCGCCGCGATCGCCGCCCGCGCGCACCGGGTCGGCGCGCTGGTGTTCGTCGACGCGGTGCACGCCGCGCCGCACCTGTTCCTGGACATGGTCCGGATGGGCGCGGACTTCGTCGCCGTCTCCGCCGCCAAGTGGGGCGGGCCGCACGTGGGCGCCGTCGTCGCCGACCCGGAGCTGTGGGGGCAGCTGGAACCGGACCGGCTGCTGCCCGACCCCGACCGGGTGCCCGACCGCTTCGAGCAGGGCACCCCGGCGGTCGAGCTGTACGCCGGGGTGTCGGCGTCGGTCGACCACCTGGCCGAGCTGTGCAACGACGTGCCCGGCCCGCGCCGGGAGCGGCTGGCCCGGTCGATGCGCGCCGTGGCCCGGTACGAGGGCGAGCTGTTCGCCCGCCTGGACGGCGGGCTGCGCTGGATGCGGCACGTGCAGGTGCTCGGCGACCCCGAGTACAAGACGCCGACGCTGTCGTTCACCGTCGCCCGGATGCGGCCGCGCACGGTCGCCCGCGACCTGGCCCGCCGCGGCATCTGCGCCTGGGACGGCGACCACTACGCCCGGGAGCTGTTCGACGCGATCGGCGTCAACGAGATGGGCGGGGCGGTGCGGCTCGGGCTGATGCACTACAACACGGCCGAGGAGGTCGAGCAGGTCCTCGCCGCGATCGACGACCTGCGTTGAGTGGAGTCCCAGCGCTCGGGAAGTGATGCGCTGGGACTCCACTCAGGCGTCGGGGAGCAGCAGCACCTTGCCGATGTGGCCGCTGGCCTCGAGCAGGGCGTGCGCCTCGGCGGCGCGGGACATCGGCAGCCGGCGGTCGACGACCGGGCGGACGACGCCGCGCTCGACGTCGGGCCACACCGCCTGGCGCACCGCGGCGACGATGTCGGCCTTGCCGCCGCGGCCGGTCGCCGGGCGGGACCGCAGCGCCGTGGCGTGCACGCTGCCGCGCTTGGCCAGCAGCGTCCCGAGGTCCAGCTCGGCCGTCCGGCCGCCCTGCATGCCGATGACGACCAGCCGGCCGCCGTCGGCGAGCACGTCGACGTTGCGCGCCAGGTACTTCGCGCCCATGTTGTCCAGGACGACGTCCGCGCCGCGCCCGCCGGTGGCGTCGCGGACCACCTGCACGAAGTCCTCGTCGCGGTAGTTGACGGTGATGTCGGCGCCGAGCTCCCGGCAGAACGCCAGCTTCTCCGCGCTGCCCGCGGTGACGGCGACCCGGGCGCCGGCCCGCTTCGCCAGCTGGACGGCCATCGTGCCGATGCCGCTGGAGCCGCCGTGCACGAGGAAGACGTCGTCCACGCGCAGGCCGGCGAGCTGGAACACGTTGGACCAGACGGTGCAGGTCACCTCTGGCAGCGCCGCGGCGGTGGCCAGCTCGACGCCGGCCGGGCGGGGCAGGACCTGCCCGGCCGGGACGGCGACCCGCTCGGCGTAGCCGCCGCCGGCCAGCAGCGCGCACACCTCGTCGCCCACGGCCCACCCGGTGACCTCGGCGCCGACCTCGCTGATGACGCCGCTGCACTCCAGGCCGAGCACCTCGCTGGCGCCCGGCGGCGGCGGGTAGAAGCCCTGCCGCTGCATCAGGTCGGCCCGGTTGACCGCCGTCGCGACGACGTCGACGACCACCTCACCGGGCCCGCACACCGGGTCGGGCACCTCGCCCCAGCCCAGCACCTCGGGACCACCCGGTTCGCTGATCGTCACCGCACGCATGCCGCGACGCTAACCCCGCGCCCGCGGGCCCGCCCCACCGGCGGTGATCATGGAGATGTTGCTCGGCAACACGCCGAACGACGGCGTGTTCCCCGACAAGAAGTCCATGATCACCGCGGCACGGGGCCGACCGGACGGTCAGGCGCGGGCCTTGAGGTCCTTGCGGAGGATCTTGCCGGCCGCGGACTTGGGCACCTGGTCGATGAACTCGACCAGCCGGACCTTCTTGTGCGGCGCCACCCGCTCGGCGATGAACGCCTTCACGGCGTCCTCGTCGAGGGCCGAGCCGGGCGCGCGGACGACGAACGCCTTGGGCAGCTCCTCGCCGCTCTCGTCGTCCCGCACGCCGATGACCGCCGCGTCGCTGATCTCCGGGTGACCCAGCAGCACGGCCTCGAGCTCGGCCGGCGCCACCTGGTAGCCCTTGTACTTGATCAGCTCCTTGACCCGGTCGACGACGGTGTAGCGGCCCTCGTCGTCCACGATCGCGACGTCGCCGGTGTGCAGCCAGCCCTCGCCGTCCAGGGTGTCGGCGGTGGCTGACGGGTTGTTCAGGTAGCCCTTCATCACCTGCGGCCCGCGCACCCACAGCTCCCCGCGCTCGCCGGGGGCGGCGTCCTCGCCGGTGGCCGGGTCGACCAGCCGGCACTCGGTGTTGGGGATCGCGTAGCCGACCGTGCCCTTGGGGGTCTCGCCCGCGCCGGCCGGCTCGTGCCCGGCCTCGGGGGTGGTGTGCGAGACCGGCGACAGCTCGGTCATCCCGTAGCCCTGCGCGACGGTCACCGAGCCGCCCTGCGCGCGCAGCCGGTCCTGGGCGGCCTGGGCGAGGTCGGCGTCCAGCGGCGCGGCGCCGGAGGTGATGCTGCGCAGCGACGACAGGTCGAACTGGTCGACCAGCGGGTGCTTGGCCAGCGCCAGCACGATCGGCGGGGCGACGAACGCCCGGGTGACCCGCTGGTCCTGGATGGCGCGGAGGAACTGCTCGAGGTCGAAGCGGGGCAGCGTCACGACGGTGCCGCCCCACTGCAGGCCCTGGTTCATCAGCACGGTCAGCCCGTAGATGTGGAAGAACGGCAGGACGGCGATGATCCGCTCCTCGCCGTCGGTCACGGCGGCCAGCGGCCGGGACTGGCTGACGTTGGCCACCAGGTTGCGGTGGGTGAGCATCACGCCCTTGGGCAGCCCGGTCGTGCCGCTGGAGTAGGGCAGGGTGACGAGGTCCTCGGCCGGGTCGATGTCGACCTGCACGGCAGGGGCGTCGGTGGTCAGCAGGTCGCGCAGCGAGGCGTGCCCCTCGGCGCCGTCCATCACGACGACCTCGTCGACCGGCTGCTGGGCGACCGCGGCCATCGCCCGGTCCAGGAACGCCGAGATGGTGACCAGCACCTTGGCGCCGGAGTCCTTGAGCTGGAAGGCGATCTCGTCCGGCGTGTAGAGGGCGTTGACCGGGCTCACCACGCAGCCGGCCGCGGCGATGCCGTGGAAGACCACCGGGTACCAGATGGTGTTCGGGCTGAAGACGGCGACGACGTCCCCCTTGCGCAGCCCGCGGGCGTGCAGCGCGGCCGCCAGCCGGCCCACGTGGAACGCCAGCTCGCCGTGGGTGATGGTGTCGCCGGTGAGCCCGTCGACCAGCGCGGGGGAGTCCTTGCGCGCCTCGGCGCCGGCCAGGACGAACTCCGGGACGCTGACGTCCGGGATCTCGACATCAGGGAAACGGCTGGCCAGCGACACGGGTCCTCCTCGACCTGGGCGGTGCGGTGACGCCAGTCTCACACCCTGCGTGGCCTGGACCACAGCCAGGGTTACCGGCGAGTAGGTCCTGTTTCCGGACCGTCAGCCCCTCGGCCAGAGCACCGACTGGGTGCAGCGGAACAGCGCGACGAGCTTCCCCGTGGCCGCGTTGGTGACCACGGCGTCCCACACCTGCGTCGTCCGCCCGGCGTGCGCGTTGGTGGCGACCACGTCGATCCGGCCCTCGCGGGCGGTGCCCAGGTGGTTGCTCTTGAGCTCGATGGTGGTGAAGCCGCTGGCGCCCTCGGGCAGCAGCGCCCGGGTGGCCAGGCCGCAGGCGGTGTCGGCGAGCGCCACGACGCTGGCCGCGTGCAGGTAGCCGTTGGGGGCCAGCAGGTCGGGGCGGACGTCGAGGTGCGCGGTGAGCCGACCGGGCTCGTGGGTGTCGATGACGATGCCGAGCAGGCCCGGCAGGGTGCCCGGGGTCAGCGCGTTGAGCTCGTCGGCGGTGTGGAACCCGGTGGCGGCCATGGCTGGCAACCTACTTCCGTGGACACCGAGGAACTGGTGGAGGTCGTGGTCACGGCGCCGGACGCCGACTGGCTGGCGACGTGGACGCGGTCGCTGGTCGACGACCGGCTGGCCGCCTGCGGGCACGTGCAGCCGGGGGTGCGGGCGGTGTACCGCTGGGACGGCGCAGTGCACGACGACCCGCAGGCCCGGGTCGGGCTGCACACCCGCGCCTCGCTGGTGCCGGCGATCGTGGCCCGCGCCGACGCCGAGCACCCCGACGACGTCCCGTGCGTGATCGCGCTGCCGCTCACGGACGGGCACCCCGGCTACCGGAACTGGGTGGTGGCCGAGACCCGCGAGCCGTGACACTCGGCGGATGGGCGATCCGAAGGACGACCTGCTGACCTACCTCCAGCGCGGCCGCGACGCCGTGGTCTGGAAGCTGGAGGGGGCGCAGGAGTTCGACGTCCGGCGTCCGGTCACCCCGACCGGCACCAACCTGCTCGGCCTGGTGAAGCACCTGGCCGGCGTCGACGCGGGCTACCTCGGTGAGGTGTTCGGCCGCCCTTTCCCCGAGCCGCTGCCCTGGGCCGAGGACGACGCCGGGCCGGAGGCGGACATGTTCGCCACCGCCGAGGAGTCGCGGGAGGAGCTGGTCGCCCTCTACCGCCGGGTCTGGGCGCACGGCGACGCCACCGTCGCGGCGCTCGACCTCGACGCGACCGGCACCGTGCCGTGGTGGCCGGAGGAGCGCCGGCACCCGACGCTGCACCGGGTGCTGGTGCACCTCATCGCGGAGACCCACCGGCACGCCGGGCACGCCGACGTCGTGCGGGAGCTGGTCGACGGCGCGGCCGGGCTGCTGCCGGGCGTCAGCAACCTCGGCGCGGGGTCCGCCGACGAGCGCGCCGCCCACCACGCCCGGGTCCAGGCGGCAGCGGACCGGGCCGCTGGGGGTCAGGCCAGCCCGCGGTAGGTGTACGCCGGCGGCCGGTCGCCGCGGATCGAGGCCACCATGTCCAGCGTCTGCCGGGTCGCCGCGACGTCGTGCGCGCGGAACACCCGGGCGCCCAGCCACGCGCTCACCGCCGTCGCCGCCAGCGTGCCGGTCAGCCGCTGGTCCAGCGGCACGTCGAGGGTCTCGCCGACGAAGTCCTTGTTCGACAGCGCCACCAGCACCGGCCACCCGGTCGCGACCAGCTCGCCCAGCCGCCGGGTCGCCTCCAGCGAATGCCGGGTGTTCTTGCCGAAGTCGTGCCCGGGGTCGACGAGCACGCGGTCCCGGTCCACCCCGGCCGCCACCGCCGCGTCGGCCAGCGCGGTGGTGCGCCGGACGACGTCCGCCACCACGTCGTCGTAGGCGACCCGGTGCGGCCGGGTGCGCGGCGGCAGCCCGCCGGCGTGGGTGCACACGATGCCCGCGCCGGCCTCGGCCGCCACCTCGGCCAGCTGCGGGTCGACCCCGCCCCAGGCGTCGTTGACCACGTCGGCGCCGGCGGCCAGCACCTCCCGGGCCACCTCCGCGCGCCAGGTGTCGATCGAGATCGGCAGCGCCGGGTGCGCCGCGCGGATGGCGGCCACCAGGTCGACCGTGCGGCGGATCTCCTCGGCCGGGGTGACCTCGTCGCCGGGGGCCGCCTTCACGCCACCGACGTCCACCATGTCCGCACCCTCGGCCACCACCTCGTGCACCCGGTCGACCGCCGCCTGCAGCGCGAACGTGGCGCCGCGGTCGTAGAAGGAGTCCGGCGTCCGGTTGACGATGGCCATCACGACCAGCTCGCCGTCGGCGACGTCCCGTTGTCCCAGCCGCAGCACCGTTCCCCTTCCTGCGTGTGGTGAGGTGACCAAGCCAAGCACGACGGGCGCGAGGAGGAGCAGGGATGGCGGCGACGACGGTCGACGGGGTGGTCGGGGTGCAGGCCCTGGTCGGCGAGCACCTGGGGTTCAGCGACTGGGTGACGGTGACGCAGGAGCAGGTCGACGCGTTCGCCGCGGCGACCGGCGACCACCAGTGGATCCACGTGGACGTCGAGCGCGCCCGCGCGGAGAGCCCGTTCGGCGGGCCGATCGCGCACGGCTACCTGACGCTGTCGCTGGTGCCGGTGCTGCTCGGGCAGATCATCGAGGTCACCGGGTTCCGGCTGGCGGTCAACTACGGCCTGGACCGGGTGCGGTTCCCCTCGCCCGTGCCGGTCGGCTCCCGCCTGCGGGCCAGCGCCGAGCTCGCCGAGGCGCGGCTGGTCGACGGCGGGGTGCACCTGGCGATGACGGTCACCGTCGAGGTCGAGGGCGCCGAGAAGCCGTGCTGCGTGGCCACCGTGCTCACCCGGCGGTACGTGTGAGCGCCGTCCCGCCCGCGCCGTTGCCGGCCGACCCGCCCTACCTCGACGGCGAGCGCGCGGCGCTGGAGGCCTGGTTGGAGTTCCACCGGCGGGTGCTGTGGCGCAAGTGCGCGGGGCTGACCGCCGAGCAGCTGGGCACCCGGGCCGTGCCGCCGTCGTCGCTGAGCCTGCGCGGGCTGCTGCGGCACATGACCGACGTCGAGCGCGGCTGGTACCGGCGCATCCTCGCCGGTGAGGACGCCGCCGACCACTACGCCAGCCCCGACGACCCGGACGCCGACCTCAACGGCTTCGCCGCCGACGACCCGGACGGCGAGGCCGCGGTGGCGGCCGAGTTCGCGCTGTTCCAGACCGAGCTGGACGCCGCCCGCGCGGCCGCCGCCGGCGTCGGGCTGGACGACGTCAGCCTCGGCACCACCCGGCGCGGCGAGCGGCCGTCGCTGCGCTGGGTCCACCTGCACCTGATCGAGGAGTACGCCCGGCACAACGGGCACGCCGACCTGCTCCGCGAGCGGATCGACGGCGCCGTCGGCGACTGATCAGCGGATGGCGCCCCAGGGCAGGACGGCGTGCACCCCGACCACCTGGTTGACCACCTGGGTCACCCGGAGGTCGACCGTCGCGCTGGCCAGCCCGAGCGCCGCCGACCGGCTGACGTCGTGCAGGGCGGCCACCACGTCGAGCATCGCGTCCAGCGCGATCGCCATCGCCTCGTCCAGGTCGTCGGCGACGCCCATGGTCACCCACCCGGCCGGCGTCCGGGCGACCGGCGTGCGCACCGGGGCGCCGAACAGGTCCGGCAGCACGTCGAGGGTGAGGTCGACGGCGTCCATCGGGCACTCGATCGCGGTGCCGCTCACCTCGCCGTCCCCCTGGGCGGCGTGTCCGTCGCCCACCGACAGCAGCCCGCCGGGCACCGTCACCGGCAGGTAGAGCGTCGCGCCGGCGACCAGCTCGCGGCAGTCGATGTTCCCGCCGTGCCAGTAGGGCGGGATGGTCGAGTGCCGGCCGGGCTCCGCGGGCGGCACGCCCATGACGCCGAGGAACGGCCGCATCGCGACGCTGTGCCCCGACTGCGCGCGGGCCACCCCGGCGGCCACGTCGAGGGTCCAGGAGTGCACGAGCGGGTCGGCGGTGACGCCCAGCCGCTCGTTGAGCGCGGTCGAGCGCAGGCCCACGTAGGTGGTGCCGAACGCGCCGGGGACGACGTCGTCCACGCGGACGGCGAGCACCTGCCCCGGCTCCGCGCCGCGGACGGCGACCGGCCCGGTGAGCGCGTGCCCGTGCGCCGGGTCGTGCAGGGGGTGGCGCTGCCTGTCCCCGGGGTCGGTGCCAGGACCGGGGTGCGGGCCGGTCCACCAACCGGAGTCGAGGGTGCCGATGCGCACCGTCGTCCCCGGGTCGACGGTCAGCGCCGGCGGGAGGTCGCGGTCCCAGGACCCGTGCAGGGTGCGCTCGTCGGGCAGCAGGACGTGGTCGGGGGTCACCCGCCCATCCTGGTGGAGTCCCAGCGCATCGCTTTCCGCGCCCTGGGACTCCGCTCAGACGATCGCCTGGGCGACCAGCTGGCGCAGCAGCGAGCGGATCGGCAGCGTGCTCGAGGGCAGCAGCTGCGTGTAGAAGCCGACGGTGAGGTCCTCGACCGGGTCGACGTAGAAGGCCGTGGACGCCGCGCCGCCCCAGCTGTAGTCGCCGACGCTGGCGGGGCCGCCGTAGCGCACCGGGTCGATGACCATGGAGAAGCCCAGCCCGAAGCCGACACCGGCCAGCGGCGTCTCGGCGTACAGCGGCCGGCCGTAGGTGGCCAGGTCGACGCCCCCGGGCAGGTGGTTGCGCACCATGTGCGCCAGCGTGCGCGGGCCGAGCACCCGCTCGCCGGACGGCGTGACGCCGCCGGCCCGCAGCATCTCGGTGAACCGCAGGTAGTCGCCGGCCGTCGACACCAGCCCGCCCCCGCCGCCGAGGAACGGCCGCCGGGCCCGCGCGGCCTGCTCGAACGGCGCGGGCATCGGGGCGACGCCGGGGCCGTACAGCCGGGCGAGCAGCTCCTGGTCGTCGTCCGGCCGGAGCCCGAAGGACGTGTCGCGCATGCCCAGCGGCCCGAGCACCCGCTCCTCGAACACCTCGTCCAGCGGCTTGCCGGCGACCGCGGCGACCAGCGCGCCGAGGACGTCGGTCGACATCCCGTAGTTCCACTCGCTGCCCGGCTGGAACAGCAGCGGCATGGCGGCGAGCTGCCGACTGACCTCGGCGTCGTCCGCGCCGGGCGGGGTGCCCCACTCGAAGCCGCGCAGCCGGTAGAGCGTGTCGACCGGGTGGGCGTGGTGGAAGCCGTAGGTGATGCCCGAGGTGTGGGTGAGCAGGTGCCAGACCCGGATCGGCTCGACCTGGGGCACGGTCACGGGCTTGAGCTCCGAGCCGGCGACGTACACGGGGGTGTCGGCCCACTCCGGCAGCCAGCGGCTGATCGGGTCGGTCAGCTCGAACGCGCCCTCCTCGTACAGCGACATCGCCGCCACGGAGGTCACCGGCTTGGTCATCGAGTAGATGCGCCAGCGGGTGTCGTCGGTGACCGGCAGGCCCGCCTCGACGTCCCGCTGCCCGGACCGGCCCACGTGCACCAGGCGGCCGTGCCGGGCGACGGTCACCAGGAACCCGGGCAGCTGCCCCTCGTCGACCCAGCGGGCCAGCCGCGCGTCCAGCCGCCGCAGCCGGCCGGCGTCCAGGCCGACCTCGGCCGGGTCGGTGGTGATCTCCAGGTCGGACTGCACGGTCGTCACGCGGGGCCCCCGTCCACCGGCGGCGCCGGCTCCCCGATGAGCAGCGCCCCCGCCCGGATCCTCACACGAGGACCGGACGGGGGCGCGGCTGAGGTGCTGGGTGTCGTCAGTCGACCGGCACCGAGGCGGCGGCCTTCTTCAGGACCGAACCGGCCGACACCTTGACGGTGTTGGCGGCGGCGATCTCGATGCTCTCGCCGGTCTGCGGGTTGCGGCCGGTGCGCGCGGAGCGCTGCGAGCGCTCGACGGTCAGCAGGCCGGGCAGGGAGACCTTGTCGCCGCGGGTGATGGCCTCGACGAGCTCCTCGCGCAGGCCGTCGATCACGGCGTCCACGGTCGCAGCGGTGGTGTCGGCGCGCTTGGCGATCGCGGAGACGAGCTCAGCCTTGTTCATCGCATTCCTCTCACTGTGGTCTCAGCGGTGCCGCCCCGCGCGGGGCGGTCACCTCCCCGGGGGCCAGGTGGGCCCCCGCGGCCTCCACCGTGCCCCACACCGGCGCAGGTGATGCGCGGCGGGTGGTCGGTGGGCGGATCCGGTCGACCCCGTCGTCGACCAGCAACGGCGGGCACGTTGCCATGCCGACCTGGGTGTTGGCGAGCGGTGGGCCCGGATTTCCGGGGTTTTGGGCCCCATCCGTCACGAGTGTCACGTTCCGTGACGCCTCGTGCCCGCCGCGCGCGCCCTGGAGGGGCCGCCTAGCGTGGGGGTCATGCCTCAGCTCCCCGGGACCGACCTGACCGTCAGTGACCTCTGCCTGGGCGGCAACGTCTTCGGGTGGACGGCGGACGAGCCGACGTCCTTCGCCCTGCTGGACCGCTTCCACGACGCCGTCCCCAGCACCCAGTCGCCGTTCGTCGACACCGCCGAGATGTACGGCAACGGCGTGTCCGAGACGATCCTGGGCAACTGGCTGGCCGAGCGCGGGGTGCGCGACCGGATGGTCGTCGCGACCAAGGCCTCGCCGGGGCAGAAGGAGCACCCGCTGTCGGCGCCGGAGATCCGGGACGCCTGCGAGCGGTCGCTGCGGAACCTGCGGGTCGACCACATCGACCTCTACTACGCGCACTACGACGACGACACGACGCCGCTGGAGGAGACCCTGACGGCGTTCGACGAGCTGGTGCAGGCCGGCAAGGTCCGGCACGTCGCCGCGTCGAACTACTCCGCGGCGCGGCTGACCGAGGCGCTCGACCTCTCCGAGAAGCTGGGCGTGACGAAGTACGTCGCCCTGCAGCCGCACTACAACCTGATGGAGCGCCCGGTCTACGAGGACGAGCTGGCCGGCGTCGTCGGCGAGCGCGGGCTGGGCTGCATGCCCTACTTCGGGCTGGCCCGCGGCTTCCTGACCGGCAAGTACCGGGCGGGCGAGACGATCGACTCGCCGCGCGCGCAGGGGGCGGCCAAGTACGTGGGGGAGAAGGGCGACCGGGTGCTCGCGGCGCTGCAGGAGGTCGCCGACGCGCACGGCGTCACCGGTGCCGCGGTCGCGCTGCGGTGGCTCGCCGACCAGCCGACGGTGACCGCGCCGATCGCCAGCGGCCGCTCGGTCGACCAGCTCGCCGACCTGCTGCCGATGCAGGACCTGGTGCTCACCGACGACGAGCGGCAGCACCTGACCTCCGCCTCCGCCTGACGAAGGACCCCCTCCTCCCCACCCTTCGCAGGCTCGGGGCGGTGCCCTGGAGGGGGCCGACGGCTGGGCGCGCCGTACGTGGCTAGGCGGTGACGATCGCGGCGCGGACGGCGTCCACCAGCTCGGGCGAGATGTCGGTCAGGCCGTGGTCGGCACCGGCGTGCGCGGCGACCTGGGCGAAGATGCCCTGCTCGTCGGGGGCGGTGAAGGAACGGGTGCAGCCGGGGACGACGTCCCCGCAGGCGAACGACTTCATGGACTCTCCTCGTCGAGGGTGGACCGGCGGCCCGGCGGGCCGCCGGGGGCTTCAGCTGCCGGCCGCGGCGGTGGCGAGGTCGTCGACCCGCAGCAGGCCGAGGACGTCGCCGTTGCCGGCGGTGCAGACGACGGGGTCGAAGCGGTGCACCGGCGGGCGGGTCATGGCCCGCCGCAGCACCTCCTCGACACCCGCGGACGGCGGCACGCGCAGCGACACCGGCGCCCGGTAGGGCACCCCGGTCCGCGGGTCGGCCAGGACGAGCTCGACCGGGACGTCCGCGGCGTCGAGCAGCACGTAGGGGGCGGGCAGCGGGCGGTCGTCGGTGGTCGACCGCTGCCGCAGCGGGCGCAGCAGGCTGGCGACCGACTCGGTCAGCCGGCTGCGCGCGACGTGGGTGCGCACCAGGTCGACGACGTCGCGGGCCAGCGGGGCGAAGCCGGGGGTGGGCCGGCCGAACAGCCAGCCCTGCGCGAGCGGGACGCCGAGCCGGGCGAACACCGCCAGCTCACCGGGGGTCTCGACGCCCTCGGCCAGCAGCCAGGCGTCGATCCGGCTGGTGAACGCGCCGACCATCTCCGCCAGCGCCGCCTTCACCGGGTCGCTGTCGGCGTCGGCGACCAGGGCGCGGTCGAGCTTGACCAGCTGCGGGCGGACCTCGGCGAGCTGCTGCAGGCCGGCGTAGCCGGAGCCCGCGTCGTCGATGGCGATGAGCGCGCCGCGGCCCCGCAGGGCGGCGGTCTGCGCACGCAGCTCGGCGAGGTCGCCGGCCGGCATGTGCTCGGTGAGCTCGACGACCACCCGGCGCAGCGACGGTGGCGCGGCCAGCGCAGCGGCGACCGGCGGGCTGGCCAGCAGGTGCGGGCTGACGTTGACGGTGAGGAAGGTGTTCGGCGGCAGGTCGGGGAGGGCGGCCAGCGCCTTGGTCAGGGCCAGCGCCTCCAGCTCGGCGCCCAGGCCGGCCTCGGCGGCGGCGGCGAACCAGACGTCCGGGGTGGCGGTGCCGGGGAAGCGGGCCAGCGCCTCGTAGCCGGCCACCGACGCGCTGGCCAGGTCGACGATCGGCTGGAACACGATGGTCAGGTCGTCGTCGTCGGCCAAGAGCGGGCGACAGCTCCAGCGCTGCTGCTGCGGGAGGGTCGAGGTCACGCAGGGGACATCGGACGCTCCCCGCCGCTCCTTGAGACCCGGTCCTCCGCGAGGGGCAGGCCGGGGGTCCGCGGGCTCAGGCCCGCGGCCGGCGCCGGGGACGCAGCGGCCGGTTGCGGCGCCGGGTGCGCGGTGGCCGGCCGCGGTTGATCATCCTGCTGCGCAGGTCCAGCGCCACCGGGGCCTCCCAGCCGCGCCACACCGACAGCACGCGCAGGCCGGTGACGAACGTGATGACCACGGCCGCGACGGGCAGCGGGCCGAGCCCGACCGGCCCGGCGAGCACGCTGAGCAGGATCGCGCCGAGGAGCGCGGCGACCGCGTTGTAGGGGCCGGGTTGGACGATGTCGGCGCGCTGGGCGAGCAGCAGGTCGCGGATCACCGCCCCGCCGACCGCGGTGAGCGTGCCGATGAACACCACCGAGGCGCTGGGCAGCCCGGCCAGCTGCGCCTTCTGCGCGCCGACCACGGTGAAGAAGCCGACGGTGATCGCGTCGAGCACGACGATCAGCGAGGTGAGCCGGGACAGCCAGCCGGAGAAGAAGAAGGTGACCGCCGCGGTGACCGCCACGGTGGGCAGGTAGGCCGGGTTGGTCAGCGCGACCGGCGGGCCCTCGGCGAGCAGAACGTCGCGGATCAGCCCGCCGCCCAGGCCCGTGCTGACCGCCAGCAGCAGGACGCCGGACACCGCGAACCCCTCGCGGGCGGCCAGCAGCCCGCCGGTGAGCGCGCCGACGACGATGGCGGCCAGGTCGACCGCCGCCGGGACGTGCAGACCGGTGTCCGCCGCTGCTGCCAGGTACACAGCCGCACATCATCCGGGTGGCCGGGTCCGTGGACGCGGCCACCCGGCGCCGGCTACTGGGCGGGGGCCATCTCCAGGTCGGTGGCGGTGGCCGGCACCGCCGGCTCGGTGCCGGCGGCCCGGAGCGCGGCGTCGTGCGCGGCCATGGCCTCCTGGCGCTGGTCCTCCTCGCGCAGGATGGCGCAGTTGAGCCACTCCTGCGGGACCGCGAAGCCGTCGACCAGGGTGCGCAGGTGCGGCCGCAGCTCCTTGAGCAGGTCGTTCACCGCCCCGGTGAGCGCCTTCGCCCGGGGAGGGGTCAGCCGCCCGTGCTCGAGGAACCAGCCCTTGTCCGCCTCGATGGTCGACAGCGCGTACAGGTCGCAGACCTTGGACAGCAGCGCCTTCGCGGCCGGGTCGGCGGTCCGCTCGATGCCGGCGACGAACGCCTCCAGCACGATCCGGTCGATGTGCGCGGTCGCCGTCTTCAGCACGTGGTCCTGCACGTCGTTGAAGATGTCGAAGGGCCGGTCCTTCTTGGTCGCCGCTCCGCGCCGCAGCCGCTTGATGGCGCCGTCCAGGACGTGCTTCTCGCGGTCCTCGAACGCGGCCAGCTGCCACCCGCGGTCGGTGAACGGCACCTCCTCGCCGCGGCCGGGCACCGCGTCGACCAGCCGCTGGATCAGCCCGCGGGCCGCCGTCCGCTCCAGCACGGTCTCGCGGACCTGCTCGGCGACGAACTGCGCCCGGCCCCAGCCGTCGAGCGAGCCGAACGCGTCGCGGTAGCCGGTGAGCAGGCCCTTGGCGACCAACTGCAGCAGGACGGTGTTGTCACCCTCGAACGTGGTGAACACGTCGGTGTCGGCCTTGAGCTGCGGCAGCCGGTTCTCCTGCAGGTAGCCGGCGCCGCCGCAGGCCTCCCGGGCGGTCTGGATGGTGCGCGTGGCGTGCCAGGTCTGCGCGGCCTTGAGCCCGGCGGCCCGCGACTCCAGCTCGCGCTGCGCCGTCTCGTCGACCGCTGCCCCGGACCCGCCCTGCCCGCCCACCAGCACGTCGTGCATCCGGCAGAGCAGCTCCTCCTGGGCGAAGGCCAGCGCGTAGCTCGTGGCCAGCGCCGGCACCAGCTTGCGCTGGTGGACCAGGTAGTCGTTGACGACGACCTCCCGCTCCTCGCCGGGGGCGGCGAACTGGCGGCGGACGTCGCCGTACCGGACGGCGATCTCGAGCGCGACCTTGGTGGCCGACGACGCCGAGCCGCCCACGCTGACCCGGCCGCGCACCAGCGTGCCGAGCATGGTGAAGAAGCGGCGCGTCTCGTTCTCGATGCTCGAGGTGTAGGTGCCGTCGGGGGCGACCTGGCCGTAGCGGTCCAGCAGCATCTCCCGCGGCACGGTCACGTGGTCGAAGCCGAGCCGGCCGTTGTCGACGCCGAGCAGGCCGGCCTTGGGGCCGTCGTCGCCGATGGTGACGCCGGGCAGCGGGTTGCCCTGCTCGTCGCGGATCGGGACCAGCCAGGCGTGCACGCCCCGGCCCTCCCCGCCGGTGACCAGCTGGGCGAAGACGACCGCCATCCGGCCGTCCTGGGCGGCGTTGCCGATGTAGTCCTTGCGCGCCGCCTCGTGCGGGGTGTGCAGGTCGAACGTCTGCGTCGCGGGGTCGTACGTGCAGGTGGTGCGCAGCTGCTGGACGTCGGAGCCGTGGCCGGTCTCGGTCATCGCGAAGCAGCCGGGCAGGGAGAAGTCGATGATCGACGGCAGGAACTCGTCGTGGTGGCGCTGGGTGCCCAGCGCGTGGACGGCGCCGCCGAACAGGCCCCACTGCACGCCGGCCTTCACCATCAGCGACAGGTCGCCGAACGCCAGCATCTCCACCGAGACCACCGAGGCGCCCGGGTCGTCCTGCCCGCCGTACGCGGCGGGGAAGCCGTAGGCGGTGCGCCCGGTGGCGGCCAGGTCGGCGCACAGCCGGGTGACGCGCGCACGGGCCTCGGCGACCGACTCGCCGTAGACCGGCGCGTACTTCGCCTCGCCCAGGTGCTCGCGGGCGTCGCGGCGGACGTGGGCCCACCGGCCGTCGAGCACCTCGGTGAGCGCCTTCGGGTCGACCGGGGCGAGGGGCGAGCTGGTCATGCTTCCTCCTTGCTGTCCCGCGACGCCTGCGTCGCGGGCACGGGTGCGGTGACGCCGGCCAGGCCGGCCCAGGCGAGGTCGGTGAGCTGGGCGGCCAGCTCGGCGCGCGGGATCGGCCGGTCGGCGCGCACCCACCAGTCGGCGGCGGCGCGGACCAGCCCGATGACCCCGTGGCCCCACGGCGCGGCCGGCGCCGGGTCGCGGCCGGCGGCGGTCAGCGCGTCGGCGACCAGCCGGGCCGCCTCGTCGCCGACCAGGTCGGAGAGGCTGCTGACCGGGTCGTCGCCGACCGGACGGTCGGTCAGGCCGTGCGACACGACGAACCGGTAGACCTCCGGGTCGGCCTCCAGGAACGCCAGGTAGGTGTCGACCGCGGCGACGACCATCGAGCGCGGGTCGGAGCTGCTGCCCATCGCGGTGCGCAGCCGGCGGGTGAGCTGCTCGGCGACCCGGGCGCAGACGGCGACGTACAGGTCGCTGCGGTGGGTGAAGTGCCGGTACACGACGGTCTTGCTGGTGCCGGCCTCGGCGGCGATCTCCTCCATGCCCACCCCGGCGCCGTGCCGGGAGACCGCGGCCAGCGTGGCGTCGACCAGCTGCTCGCGGCGGGCACGGCGGTGCTCGTCCCACCGCGAGTCGCGGCGGTCGCGGCGGGCGTGCTCCTCCCGCGTCAGCGGCCTGAGCTCCGAGTTCACGTTACGGACGGTACCTGATACCGTCGGTACCGAGCAAAGCGACCCACCCTCCGGAGGCACCGATGGCAGCCACTCCCCGCCCCAGCACGCGCCGGGCCGCGATCGTCGGCGGCAACCGCATCCCGTTCGCCCGGGCCACCACCGCCTACGCGCAGGCCAGCAACCAGGACATGCTCACCGCCACCCTCGACGGGCTGGTCGCCCGCTTCGGGCTGCAGGGCGAGCAGGTCGGCGAGGTCGTGGCCGGCGCCGTCCTCAAGCACTCCCGCGACTTCAACCTCACCCGCGAGGCCGTGCTCGGCTCCCGGCTGTCGGCGGCGACGCCGGCCTACGACGTCCAGCAGGCGTGCGGCACGGGCCTCGAGGCCGCCGTCCTGGTCGCCAACAAGATCGCGCTGGGCCAGGTCGAGTCCGGCATCGCCGGTGGCGTCGACACCGCGTCCGACGCGCCGGTCGCCGTCAACGACGAGCTGCGCCGGGTTCTGATGAAGCTGAACGCGGCGAAGACGCTGCAGCAGCGGCTCAAGGCGCTGGCCGGGGTCCGCCCGGGGCAGCTGCTGCCCGACGTCCCGCGCAACAGCGAGCCGCGCACCGGTCTCGCGATGGGCGACCACGCCGCGATCACCGCGCTGGAGTGGGAGATCGGCCGGGCCGAGCAGGACGAGCTCGCCCTGCGCTCGCACCAGAACCTGGCCGCCGCCTACGAGCGCGGCTTCTTCGACGACCTGGTGACGCCCTACCTCGGTCTGTCCCGCGACAACAACCTCCGGCCGGACACCTCGCTGGAGAAGCTGGCGAAGCTCAAGCCGGTCTTCGGCACCGGGCCCGACGCCACCATGACCGCGGGCAACTCCACGCCGCTCACCGACGGCGCCTCGGCGGTGCTGCTGGCCAGCGACGAGTGGGCCGCCGCGCGCGGGCTGCCGGTGCTGGCGCACCTGGTCGACGCGCAGACCGCGGCGGTCGACTACGTGCACGGCGGCGAGGGGCTGCTCATGGCCCCGGCCTACGCCGTCCCGGCGCTGCTGCAGCGCAACGGCCTCACCCTGCAGGACTTCGACTTCTACGAGGTGCACGAGGCCTTCGCCTCGACCGTGCTGTCGACCCTCAAGGCGTGGGAGAGCCCGGCGTTCTGCAAGGAGAAGCTCGGCCTCGACGCGCCGCTGGGCCCGATCGACCGCGCCAAGCTCAACGTCGCGGGCTCGTCGCTGGCCGCGGGCCACCCGTTCGCCGCCACCGGCGGGCGGATCGTCGCGACGCTGGCCAAGCTGCTGGCCGAGGCCGGCCCGGGCAAGCGCGGGCTGATCAGCATCTGCGCCGCCGGCGGCCAGGGCGTCGTCGCGATCCTCGAGTCCTGACCCACCCCTCCCGGCCTCGGTGCCGAGGCCGGCACGAAGGAGAGCAACAGTGAGTGACTGGTACCGCGACTTCGCCAACTCCGGGGTCGGGACGACGATCACCCGGCAGCTCGGCCTGCCCCGGCCGGCGGTGCTGCGCCGGTACGAGCCGGGTCAGCCGCTGCTCGCCGGGCCGGCGGTCGTCGGCTCGGCCGGGGAGGGCCGGCTGCGCACGGCCGTGACCGAGGTGCTGCGCGACGCCGGCGTGACCGTGCTGTCCCCGGTGGTGGCCGACGGCAGCACGGACGGCGAGCGGCTGGGTGCCGTGGTGCTCGACGCCACCGGCCTCACCGGCCCCGCCGACCTGGCCGGCGCGCACGACTTCCTCGCCCCCGCGGTGAAGCGGCTCGCGCCGAGCGGCCGGCTGGTCGTGCTCGCCGACCCGCCGGCCGACGCCGGCTCGGTGGCCCAGGCCGCCGCCCGGCAGGCGCTCGAGGGGCTGGTGCGGTCGGTGGCCAAGGAGCTGCGCGGCGGTGTCACGGCCAACCTTGTGCTCATGCCGCTCGGTGCCGAGGACGCGCTGCCCGGCCCGCTGCGGTTCTTCCTCTCCGGCCGCTCGGCCTACGTCGACGGCCAGGTGCTCACCCTGGCCGCCACCGAGGCGCCCGGGCAGGACGAGACCGCGCCGCTGGCCGGCAAGGTCGCCGTGGTCACCGGGGCGGCGCGCGGCATCGGTGCGGCGATCGCCCGGGTGCTGGCCCGCGACGGCGCGCACGTGGTCGCGATCGACGTCCCGGCCGCGGGGGAGCAGCTCGCCGCCGTCGCCAACGAGATCGGCGGGACGGCGGTCGCCCTGGACATCACCGCCGCCGACGCCGGCCCCCGGCTGGCCCGCCAGCTGCTCGCCCGGCACGGCGGGGTGGACGTCGTGGTGCACAACGCCGGCATCACCCGCGACAAGCTGCTGGTGAACATGGACGCCGCCCGCTGGAACTCGGTGATGGCGGTGAACCTGCAGGCCCAGCTGGACATCACGCAGGCGCTGCTGGACACCGAGGGTGCGCTCGGGCCCGGGGCCCGGGTGGTCAGCGTCAGCTCGCAGTCGGGCATCGCCGGCAACCGCGGGCAGACCAACTACGCGGCGAGCAAGGCCGGCATCATCGGCATGGTGCGCGCCTGGGCGCCGGCGTTCGCCGAGCGCGGGGCGACGATCAACGCCGTCGCGCCGGGCTTCATCGTCACCGAGATGACCGCGACGATGCCGCTGGGCACCCGCGAGGTCGGCGCCCGGCTGAACTCGCTGCAGCAGGGCGGGCTGCCGGTCGACGTCGCCGAGACCATCGCCTTCCTCGCCCAGCCGGCCAGCGCCGGGGTCAACGGCCAGGTCGTGCGGGTCTGCGGCCAGTCGCTGCTGGGGGCGTGATGGCACCGACCGTGCTCACCGAGGCGCCGAACATGGCGGCGCTGTACGCGCGGGCCGCGTTCACCGCGCGCGGCCGCGGCGGCGACCTCCCGGGCACCCACCTGGCCCGGGTCGGCGTCGAGGTCGACCCGGCCCAGCTGGCCGGTTACGCGCGGGTGTGCGGGTTCGGGCTGAGCGGCGCGCTGCCGGTTCCGTTCCCGTTCGTGCTCACCTTCCCGCTGCAGCTGACGCTGATGGCCGACCGCTCGTTCCCGCTGGCACTGCCCGGCCTGGTGCACGTGCGCAACCGGATCGAGCAGGTGCGCGCCGTGGGCGCGGGCGAGCGGCTGGACCTCGAGGTCTGGGCGCAGACGCTGGCCGCGCACCGGCGTGGCGCGACCGTCGACCTGGTCTCCTCGGTCCGGGTGGCCGGTGACGAGGTCTGGCGCTGCCGCTCGACCTACCTGTCCCGCTCGGCGACCGCGCCCGAGGGAGCTCCCGACGCCGACGTCGACGTGCCGGTGGGCGACGTCGAGGGGGTCGCGGCCCGCTGGCGGGTCCCGGACGACGCCGGCCGGCGCTACGCGAAGGTGAGCGGCGACGTGAACCCGATCCACCTGTCCGCGCTGAGCGCCAAGGCGTTCGGGTTCAAGCGGGCCATCGCGCACGGCATGTGGGTCAAGGCCCGCGCGCTGGCCGCGCTGCAGGGCCGGCTGCCGGAGTCGCTGAGCGTGGACGTCGGGTTCCGCAAACCGTTGCTGCTGCCCTCGACCGTGGTGCTGTCGACCGCCGCGGTCGGCGAAGGCTGGGACCTCGCCGTCCGCAGCGAGAAGTCGGGCACCGAGCACCTGGTCGGCGTCGTCCGCGCGCGCTGACGTCGGCCGAGGAGCAGCCTCAGGCCTGCACGGCCGCGCCCGTCGCCAGCAGCCGGTCGACGTCCGGCACCCCCCAGGCGGTGAGCGCCTCGCGGGTGTGCTGGCCCGGCCGCGGCGGCGGGGTCGACAGCGCTCCCGGCGTCCGGGAGAACCGCGGCGCGGGCGCCGGCTGGACGACGCCGTCGTGCTCGACGTAGGTCCCGCGCGCGGCCAGGTGCGGGTGCGTGAACGCCTCGGTCCACGACAGCACCGGGGCGGCGCAGGCGTCCGAGCCCGCGAACACCGCCTCCCACTCGGCGCGGGTGCGCCCGGCGATCGTGGTCGCGAGCAGCGCGCGCAGCGCCGGCCACTGCGCGCGGTCGTCGCGGGACGGCGCGGTGCCGGTCAGGCCGAGCCGGTCCAGCAGCTCCGCGTAGAACTGCGGCTCCAGCGCGGCGACGGCCAGGTGCGCGCCGTCCGCGGTCTCGTACACGTCGTACCAGGGGACGCCGGTGTCGAGCAGGTTCTGCCCCCGGCTGTCGGTCCACAGCCCGGCGCCGAGCAGCCCGACGACCAGCGTGGACAGGTGCGCGGTGCCGTCGACGACCGCCGCGTCGATCACCTGGCCGCGACCGCTGACCGATCGTTCCAGCAGTGCCGCGAGCACCCCGACGACCAGGTACGTGCCGCCGCCACCGAAGTCGCCGAGGAGGTTGAGCGGCACCTGCGGCGGCCCGCCGGCCCGGCCGATCGCCGAGAGCGCGCCGGTGACGGCCACGTAGTCGAGGTCGTGCCCGGCGGTGCCGGCGAGCGGGCCGTCCTGGCCCCACCCGGTCATCCGGCCGTAGACCAGCCGCGGGTTGCGGGCCAGGCACTCCTCGGGCCCGAGCCCCAGCCGCTCGGCGACGCCGGGCCGCCAGCCCTCGACCAGCACGTCGGCCCGGCCGGCCAGCTCCAGCGCGGTCGCCACGCCGTCCGGGTGCTTCAGGTCGATCGCGGCCGACCGGCGGCCGCGGTTGAGCAGGTCCGCAGACGGGTCCAGCGGCGGGGCGGCGCCGGGCCGGTCGATCCGCAGCACGTCGGCGCCGAGGTCGGCCAGCAGCATCGCGGCGAACGGGCCGGGACCGATCCCGGCCAGCTCGACCACCCGGAGTCCTGCCAGCGGTCCCATCGGGCCACTGTGCCAGCCCGGGGGAGGTCAGCCCCGGCGGGACCGGCCCTTCGGCCCACCCTGCCGGCCGCCGAGCGCCCGGCCGGCGGCCCGGCCCGCGGTGCGCCGGCCGCCGCTCCGGGACGCCCCCGCGGGACGCCGGTCGCGCTCGCCGCCGCCGCGGCCGGACGGCGCGCTGCACGACTTGCAGGTGGAGAACCAGGGGGCGATCGCGGTGCCGCACCCGCCGCAGGTGCCCGAACGGCCCAGCGAGATGGCGCCGGGGAGCATCTCCGAGATCGTCTCGGCGCACTCCTCCTCGACCCACGCGGCGTCGTCGCTGGACAGGCCGGCGACGTCGGGGAACTGGCGGAGCAGCGTCTGCGCGTCGCGGGCGGCCGCGGCGGTCTGCTCCCACTCCTCGACGCTGCCCTCGACCGGCAGGTCGGGCAGCACCAGCTCGGGCTGCACCGGCTGGCCGACGGCGTGCTGCAGCGCGGCCTTGGCCAGCACCAGCCAGCGGGTGCGCCGCGGCGGGTTGTAGTCGATGGCCAGGTTGACCAGCCGCCACACGGTGTTCAGGTCGGCGCCGGCGCCCAGCGGGCCGCGCAGCAGCGGCAGCAGCACCTGCACGCGCATGATCAGCGTGCTGACGTCGTCCGCGGTCATGGCGCTGTCGCGGGTGGCCTCCCGCGCCCAGGCCTGCCAGCGGGCCAGCGCCTCGGGCAGGTCCTGCGGCTCGTAGGCGCCGAGGTCCTCCAGCTCCGGCCGCAGCCGCGGCGCGCGCTTGGGCAGGTCGCTCATCTCGTCGCCGCGGGCGACGGCCGCACCGCGGTGCACCAGGGCGACCTCCGGCCGCATGCCGGTGACCCTGGTGAGGACGCCGACGGTGCCGTGGCCGGTCAGCCCGTAGCGGCCGGCGCGGCCGGCGATCTGCGCGGCCTCCCAGGTGCGCAGCGGGCGCACCTTCTGGCCGTCGAACTTCGTCGTCTCGGCGAACAGCACGGTGGTGGCCGGCACGTTGATGCCGTGCCCGATGACGTCGGTGGTGACCAGGACGTCGAACTCGCCGTCGGTGAACTTCTCGATCACCTCGCGGCGGGTGGCCGGGGGCAGGGCGCCGTAGAGGACGCCGACCTTGCCGGGCCGGTGCACGTCGAGCTCGGCGGCGACGGCGTAGACGTTCTTGCGGGAGAACGCGACGACCAGCGTCTGCGGGCGCACCGTGTCCGGGCGGACCGGGGCGCGCAGCACGTCCAGCCGGGACAGCCGCTTGTGGTTGACGACCTCGACGTGCTCGGCGTCGGCGACCAGCGGCTTGAGCAGCAGGTAGGCCTCGGCGGCGGAGATGAGGTGCATCTCCCGGTACTCGCCGGTGAGCAGCAGCCGCGCCCAGTGGTGGCCGCGGTCGGGGTCGGCGACCCAGTGCGACTCGTCGAGCACGAGCAGCTCACCGCGCAGCGGGGCCTTCTCCACCGTGCAGCAGACGATCGGTGCGAACGGGTCGATCTCCTCCTCGCCGGTCGACAGGCCGACGGTGCCCGGCGGGAGCTGGGCGGAGAGCTTCGCGTACGCCTCGTGCGCGAGCTGGCGCAGCGGTGCGGCGTAGACGCCGGAGCCGGTGCGGGCCAGCGCCTGCAGCGACTCGTAGGTCTTGCCGGAGTTCGTCGGGCCGAGGTGGAACACCACCTGCTCGGGCCGGACGGCGCGGGTGGGCAGCTCGGGCGCAGCACCCTCGACCCAGATCTCCTGGGCGCGGGCCTCGTCACGGCGGGCCTGGCGGTCGGTGCCGCGGTCGGCCGCTGCGCGGACGGAGGTGCGCTCGCGGCGGCGGGCAGTGGGGGACGGCTGGGGTGAGGTCACGAGTTCCTTCGAGTGCAGGGGCGCGGGGAGGTCGACGCGGACAGTCGCGGACCGGATCCACCTACCAGAACTCTAGGGGGCCGACCGGCATGCCCGCTGTGGCCCGCGTCTCGCCACGCTGATCCGTTCGTCCGGGCCGGCGCTGCCCGGCCACAGCCGCGCATTGGTGACTTGTCGCCATGGTGGGAACGTCGCCACGATCCGACGCTTGGCAGTTGTCGCCGACGACCAGGATCGTCCACCGCAGATAACGATGAGGTCACGCGGCGTCACACGGCTCGGTGTCGCGCCGACTGTGGGTCGTCTGAGCCGTCACTGTCCTCGACGTCCGGCACCCCGGACGTCTGCGCCCGGCACCCCGGGCACCCCCAGCAGGGAGCCGACGTGCGCATCACGTCCCCGTCCCGTCGTGCCGCGGCGGTCCTCGCCGTCAGCGCGATCGGCATGTCCACGGCCGTCCTCTCGGTCACCGGAGTCGCCTCCGCCAGCGTGGACCGCGACTTCACCTTCTCCACCGACGCGTCGTCCGACGCCGACGTCCTCCTGGTCGACGGCGAGCACGAGCTCACCATCGACGACCGGTACTGCAGCATCACGTGGGACCTGACGGGTGGCTCCGGCGGTGCCGACACCAACGAGAACGAGGGCTCGCTGGCCGACCACCTCGTCGTGGAGACCGACCTCGACATCGCGCCCGACGACACCGTGAGCTACTGGCTCTACCCCGGCACCAAGGGTGGGGACGCCCTCGCCGGCGACCCGGCGAGCCCGGGCGCGGGCGGCCGCAACTGGGCCGGCGGCAACGGCCTCGACGGCTGGTACGACGGCGACCTGTACGCCGGTGGCGGTGGCGGCGCGGCTTCGGCGGTGCGCACCTCGGAGTTCCTGCCGCCGGCGCAGCAGGGCCTGGCGGGCGGCGCGATCGGCGGCGAGTACCTGTCGGCCGACGGCGGCGCGGGCGCCGGCGCCGACGAGGGCTACGGCCTCGGTGGCGGTCACGGCTTCGTCCACCCGCAGGGCGCGACGCCGACCGTCGCCGTGAACGCTCCCACGATGGGCGACGGCGTCATCTCTGGCACCGCCCACCTGTGCGCCCCGCAGGACAACGGCGGCGGCGTCGTCGTCACCGACCCGGTCGACGAGAACGACGGCGGCCAGCAGGAGCAGCCGCCGGCCGTCACCGTGACCGGCGCCCCGAACGTCAAGTGGGTCGACGGCGGCGACCACTCGCTGTCCTTCCAGCTGTGGCGCACCACCGTCGCCGACGGCGAGAAGATCACCGGCGTCCAGTACTCGCTGAACGGCGGTTCCTGGACCGCGGTCACCGACGTGGAGAACACCGGCGACTTCCAGTACGAGGGCACCATCGGCGGTCTGGTGACCGGCAAGAGCTACTCGGTCTCCTTCCGGTTCACCACGAACAACAAGCCCACCGAGGCATCGGAGCCCGTCTCCGCCGCGCCGGTGGCGCCCGCCCCGACCGCGGTGACGGCCGTCGCCGGCCCGTCGTCGATCAAGGTGGGCTGGAAGCCGTCGGCCGAGCCGCAGGGCGTGACCGGCTACGTCGCGTGGGCCATCCCGACCAAGGCCCAGTCGGGCGACGAGCCGCCGATGTGCGCCACCGACGCCGCCACCTTCAGCTGCGTCCTCGGCGTCCCGGCCGGCCAGGTCTACGACGTCTACGTGGTCGCCACCACCGGTGACGAGTGGGGTGTCAGCTCCGAGCCGGTGACCACCGCCACCGTCGCCCCGGTCGCCGTCTCCCAGACGCTGCCCAAGGCCTCGGGCGTGCTGACCAGCGACGCCAAGGACGGCAAGGCCGTCGCCGGCGGCAAGGTCGTCATCTCCGGCAAGGACTTCCTGCCCGGCTCCACCGTCGAGCTGGTCATCTACTCCACCCCGGTCTCGCTGGGCTCGGCGGTCGTCGGCCCCGACGGCACCTTCAGCCAGGAGGTCACCCTCCCCAAGGAGCTGGCCAACGGCACGCACCACCTCGTCGCCTCCGGCGTCGACGTGAACGGTGACCCGCGCAACCTGGTCGTCGAGGTCGCGGTCACCGGCGGCACGGCTGCCGCGGCCACCGGGAACGGCACGGGCCTCGCCTACACCGGCGCGACCGTGCTGCCCTACCTCGGCGGCGGGCTCGTGGCCCTGCTCGCCGGTGGCGCGCTGGTGCTCTTCGGTCGGCGCCGCAACGCCTGACCCGCACCGCACCGCACCCGGCTCCGGCCCCGTCCCGCACCCGCGGGGCGGGGCCGGTCCCGTTCCCCGGGGCAGGTCCGGTTCCCCGGGCCGGGTGGCGCGTCGGGCCGGCCGTGGACGGCGGCGGGATAGCCTGCCTACACCAGGAGGGCTCGCCTAGTGGCCGATGGCGGCGGTCTTGAAAACCGCTATGGGGTGGAAGCCTCATCGTGGGTTCGAATCCCACGCCCTCCGCTCTCTCCCCCGGACGGGGGAGGCGCGCGCTCAGCCACGGCCCCGACCGGTCGATGTCGATCTGGTGCTGCTGCCCGAGGGGCTCCGGACCCGCGACCCCGCCACCGCCGCCCTGGTCTCCGTGATCGTGCAGGCGGCGTGCGCCGGCGTGCTCGCCGTCGCCGCCGTCGCGGACCCGGTCAACCGCACCCCGGCCGGTCAGGTCGTGTGCTGGTCCGTCGTCGCTGTCCTGCTGGCGGGCGTCCTGGCCTGCCGGCGCGTGCCGCCGGCAGCGCTCGACGCGCGCGGCGCACTGCTGGCCATCCCGGTGCTCGGTGCGCTGGCGGTGCACGCGACCAACCTCGTCACCCACGACCACTCGGCCGCCGCCCAGGTCTTCCTCGTCATGCCGGTGCTGCTGGCCGCCGCGAAGTTCCGCGCCCCGGCGGCCGCCCTGGTCACCGGCATCGCGGGTGTCGGCAACCTGGGCGTCACCCTGGTGCTGTCCGATCCCGCCCGCGCGCTCACCGACTCGCTGTTCACCGGCGCCGCGCTGGTGACCCTGACGGTCGTGCTGGTCCGGTCGCAGGACCGGCGGGAGGAGCTGCTGCGAGTCGTGCGCAGGCAGGCCGACGTCGACGTCGTCACGGGCCTGGCCACCCGCCGGGTGCTGGACGACGAGGTGGCCCACGCCGTCGGCCTCCGCGCCGGTGCGGCGCTCGTGCTGGTCGACGTCGACCACTTCAAGCGCATCAACGACGACCACGGGCACCCGGTCGGCGACGCCGCACTGGCGCACCTGGCCACCGTGCTCGGCCGCGCCGTCCGGCCGGCGGACGCCGTCGTGGGCCGCCTGGGCGGGGACGAGCTCGCCGTCGTGCTGCCCGGTTGCCCGGCGGACGTCGCCGCCGCCCGGGCCGCGGACCTGCTGGACGCCGTCCGCGCCGAGCCGCTGGCGCTCCCCGACGGCACGCTGCTGGCCCTGTCCGTGAGCATCGGGGTGGCCGCCGTCGCGGGACCGGGCAGCGACCCGCGGGCGCTGTACTCCGCTGCCGACTCGGCGCTCTACCGCGCCAAGCGGGCCGGTCGCGACCGGCTGGCGGTCGCGACGAGCTGAGACCGGCCGTCGCCGGTCAGCAGCCGGCCAGCCGGACGATGTAGGCGGTCCCGTAGCCGAAGGGGTGCACCTCCAGGTCGAGCAGGCTGAGCACCTCGGCGACCGCGTCGTTCATCGCGCGCTGCACGGCGGCGTCGGCAGCGGCGCCGCGCACCAGGCCGACGCTCATCCGGTCGTGCTGCCGCCAGCTGACGACCACGCCGTCCTGACCGGCGTCCGGCGTCAGGCACACCCCGCCGGACACCGGCCCGGTCGGCGTCGTGCCGTCGACGAGGGGGAGGCCCGCGTCGGACAGCGCGGCGGCGACCTCCACCACCAGCGTGACCAGGGCGTCGGGCAGGTCGTCGTCCCAGCCCGCGGACAGCCGGTCCAGCTGCGCCCCCAGGTGCTGCACCCACGCCTGCTCGGCCGGGGAGGGGCGACCCGCCAGCGAGCCGTCGTCCAGCCGACCGGCGAAGAGCGGGCGCAGGTCCCCCGGCCCGGCCACCAGCTGCAGCGCGGCGCACGCGGCGTCCGTCTCGTCCGCGAACGGGCCGGCGACCGCGCGCAGCGCACCCGTGCCCTCGTGCGGGCCCGTGACCAGCCACCATCCCTGGACGACGCCGTCGCCGACCAGCAGCTCCCGACCGGACGTGTTCATCGAAGCCTCCCTGCCCCCAGCGCACCCGCGAGCGGGTCCGCCTCGCCGGCGTCCCTGCCGTGCGATGTGCAGGAAACTACGGTCCGGACGGCGCCGGGGACCCCGCCCGCCGACGTCCTGCGGCCCACGTCACCGGATCGTTGCGAAGCCCCGTCCGGCGCCGCGGCGACCGGCCCGGGAACCGGCCACAAGTCGACCTGCACGGCCCCGGACGGCCCGGATGACGGGTCGGCGGCGCCGGTCACCGGTCCGCGGCGACGGTGACCTCCGTGTCGCGGCGCGCCCGGCTCACCCGTTCGGGTCGTCCGAGGATCGGTAGCGCGCAACATGACCCACCGGCGCGCCGACCATGGAGGGGTGCGGATCCCACGGTCGATGAGGGCACGGCAGCCTGCTGCCGCCGCCCGGACGGCTGTGCTGGTCCTGGTGGTCTGCGCACTCGTCCTGGTGGTGTTCTCGCTGTTCGGGCCGAACGCTCAGTCCTCGGGCGGCGTCATCGGCTCGTACATCACCTCCGGCCTGCTGCTGTGCGTGGCCGCCGGGTACTCGGTCGCCTCGCCCGAGCGGCTGGACCGCTACGGCGGGTACCTGTTCATCGCGCTGCTCGGCGTGGCCATCTGCTGCCTGATGAACTGGGTGACCCGGGACTCCTCGGCCGGCGCCCAGGGCTTCCTGTCGTTCCCCGTGCTGTGGGCGGGGGTGCACCTGCGGCGGGCCGCGGTCGCCCTGGTGACCGGGGTCGCCGTCGTCGCCGACGGCATCGTGCTGGTGCACCTCGAGCCGCTCGGCAACGCGGTCAGCGACCTGAGCCTGTTCGGCGCCGTCCTGGCCGTCATGTCGGTCATGCTGGTCCGCGCGGGCGACTCGCAGGAGCGGCTGGTCGAGATGCTCCAGCGCCAGGCCTCGGTCGACTCGCTCACCGGGCTGGTCAACCGGCGCGTGCTGGACGACGCGCTCACCACGGCCCTCGCCGGCCCGGCCGGCAACCAGGGGACGGCGCTGGTGATGGTCGACGTCGACTCCTTCAAGTCCATCAACGACCAGCACGGCCACCCGGTCGGCGACGACGTCCTCGTGCACGTCGCGACGGTGCTGCGCTCGGTCGTGCGCGCCGGGGACGCCGTGCTGTCCCGGATGGGCGGCGACGAGCTGGCCGTGCTGCTGCCCGACTGCACCCCGGACGTGGCCGAGCGCCGCGCCGCCGAGGTGCTCGACGCGGTCCGCGGCACCCCGCTGGAGCTCGCCGACGGCACCGCGGTGGCGATCTCGGTCAGCCTCGGCGTGGCCCACGCGCCGGTGCACGCCCACGGGCTCGAGGAGCTCTACGCCGCGGCCGACGCGGCGCTGTACTCCGCGAAGCGCGGTGGCCGCGGCCGCGTCGCCGTCGCGACCGCCGTCTGACGGCCGGCGCTCAGCGCAGCCGGCGGACCGTCGCGGCCAGCGTCCGCGCGGTGAGCCGGCCGTCGGCCAGCCCCAGCGCCACCACGTCGTCGAACACCGCCTGCTCGTCGGCGGCGGCGCGCACCGCGGCGTCCATCAGCGCCGGCCACCGGCTCAGCTGCGACGCCGCCGACGACGCCCGCAGGTGCGCCCCGAGCCGGCGGGCCAGCAGCCGCCGGTGCACGCGCCCGGCCCGCTCGCCGTGCACCGCCGCCGCGCCGGCCAGCGCGCCGGACAGCACCGCGTAGAAGATCCCCTCGCCGGTCAGCGGGTTGATCAGCGACCGCGCGTCGCCGGCGAGCAGCACCCGACCGTCGGGGGTGCGCGGCCGGCCGGTCGACAGCGGCAGCCGGTGGGCCCGCAGCCCCGAGGGCTCCACGCCGGGCAGCAGCCGGTGCAGCCCGGCCACCAGGTCCGCCCGGGTGACACCGCCCGAGACGAGTTCGCCGTAGCCGACGTTGGCCCGGCCGTCGCCGAGCGGGAACGACCACGCGTACGCCGGCCAGCGCTGCGACGTCGTCAGCACCGCCTGCACGCCGGCGACCGACGGCAGCTCCGGTGCGTAGCCGCGGATCGCCACCGCCAGCCGGTCCGGCGGGTTGGGGGCCACGCCCAGCGACCGGCGGACGACGGACTCCGCGCCGTCCGCGCCCACGACCACCCCGGCGGTGACCACGTCGTCGACCACCACTGCGTCCGGCCGCACGGTCAGCGACCGCACGGTGTGCCGCCGGAACCGCACCCCCGCATCGAGCACCTGGCCGAGCAGCCGCCCGTCGAGCACCTCGCGCGGCACCACCAGCGACGGGCGGGCCGTCGTCCGCTCGACGGTCGTGCCGCGCGGGCCGCGCAGCCGCAGCCGGGGCACCGCCGGGAAGCCCGCGGTCAGCGCGGCGACGTCCAGCCCGAGCCCGGCCAGCACGTCGAGGCCCTCGGGCGCGATGCCGTCGCCGCACACCTTGTCGCGCGGGAAGTCGCTGCGGTCGAGCACCAGCACGTCGGCGTCCGGGCGGGCCCGGCGCACGGCTGCGGCGCAGGCGGCCCCGGCCGGCCCGCCGCCGACCACGACGACGTCCGCGGTGTCCACGGGATCAGGGTGCCGAGCTCAGGCGGCCGGTGGCGGGGTCCACTTGCGCGCCGGGTGCTCGTAGCCCTCGACGAAGGCCAGCAGCCCGGCGGCGTCGTGCACCACCCCGAGCGCGTCGAGCCGGCCGGCGGCCAGGTAGCCGTCGTCGACCATCCGGCGCAGCTGGTCGAGCAGCGGCTGCCAGAACCCGTCGGCGTCCAGGAAGGCCACCGGCTTCTCGTGCAGACCGAGCATCCCCCAGGTCCAGGCCTCGAAGACCTCCTCGAGGGTGCCGGCCGCGCCGGGCAGCGCGACGAACGCGTCGGCCAGCTCGGCCATCCGCGCCTTGCGCTCGTGCATCGAGCCGACGACGACCAGGTCGGTCAGCCCGGCGTGCGCGACCTCGTCGTCGACCAGGTGCTGCGGGATCACCCCGACCACCTCGCCGCCGGCGGCCAGCGCGGCGTCGGCGACCACGCCCATCAGGCCGACGTTGCCGCCGCCGTAGACCACGCCCACCCCGGCCCGGGCCAGGTCGCGGCCGAGGGTCTCGGCGGCGGTGCGGTGGGACGCGGGGCCGAGCTGCGACCCGGTGAAGACGGCGATGCGCATGCGCGGCAGCTTATGGAGTGGACCCGCCGCGCTCACGCCGACGGATCCACTCCGCCCCCGGTCAGAGCGGGGTGACGAACGCCAGCTGCGTGTCGGCGATGCCGGCGGGGAACGTCGCGAACACCGCGGCCCGCTCCGGGGAGTCGTGGTAGCCGGCCTCGGCCGCGCGGAAGGCGGCCTGGTCGCCGTCGTGCGCGACCGCCCAGGTGAACACCTCGTGCTCGGCGTCGGCCAGGGCGAACAGCAGCCGGAAGCCGAACTGCTCGCGCACCGGCGGCAGGGTCGGGAACCACTCGAGGAAGGCGGCCATCCGGCCGGGCTCGAACACGTAGCGGCGCAGCTGCACGGTCTCCACGGCTGCATTGTGGAGTGTGGGGGCGCAGGAAACCTGCGCCCCCACACTCCGACGCGTCAGGACGACGGCGGCGAGTACAGCTGCAGGTCGTTGCCCTCGCTGTCCTTGAACGGCGCGATCCGGCCCCACGGGTGGTCGCTGATGCCGCCGGCGAACTCGACGCCCTTGCCCTTCAGCTCCTCGACCTCCGCCTCGATGTCGCCGTCGGGCTGGAAGGTGATCACCGCGCCGCCGTCGACCGACTGCGCGCTCTCCCGCGCGTTCAGGCCGATCATCAGCCCGTTCGCGTCGAACTCGCTCCAGTCCTCGGTGGTCTTCTGCTCGCTCAGGCCCAGGGTGTCCCGGTAGAAGGCGCGGGCCCGGTCCATGTCGCTCACCGGCACCCACACGCTCGCCACGCCACTCGCCACGTCGTCCTCCTCGTCGATTCCGTTGCGCACCACGGGTGCCCACCCGGCGGTGCGGGCAACCACCGGCCGGGCAGGGCAGACTCAGGGGCGACCGACGAGAGGACGACGATGGCCGACCGCACCTGGGGCTTCCGCACGCGCGCACTGCACGCCGGTGGCGCGCCGGACCCCGCCACCGGAGCGCGGGCGGTGCCGATCTACCAGACGACGTCCTTCGTCTTCGAGTCCCCGGACGACGCGGCGAACCTGTTCGCGCTGCAGAAGTACGGCAACGTCTACAGCCGGATCGCCAACCCCACCGTGGCGGCGCTGGAGGAGCGGATCGCCTCGCTGGAGGGCGGGCTGGGCGCGGTCGCGACGTCGTCCGGGCAGTCGGCCGAGTTCCTGACCTTCGCCGCGCTCGCCGGCGCCGGCGACCACATCGTCGCGTCGGCCTCGCTGTACGGCGGCACGATCACCCAGCTCGACGTCACGCTGCGCCGGTTCGGCGTGGAGACGACGTTCGTCCGCGGCAACGACCCGGCCGACTACGCGGCCGCGATCACCGACCGCACCAAGCTGGTGTTCGCCGAGGTGGTCGCCAACCCGGGCAGCGACGTCGCCGACGTCCGCGGGCTGGCCGACGTGGCGCACGCCGCCGGGGTGCCGCTGGTGGTCGACGCGACCACCGCGACCCCGTACCTGTGCCGGCCGATCGAGCACGGCGCCGACATCGTCATCCACTCCGCCACGAAGTTCCTCGGCGGCCACGGGACGACGCTGGGCGGGCTGGTCGTCGACGCCGGCACCTTCGACTGGGGCAACGGCCGGTTCCCGACGATGACCGAGCCGAGCGACAGCTACGGCGGCATCCGCTGGTGGGACAACTTCGGCGAGTACGGCTTCCTCACCAAGCTGCGCAGCGAGCAGCTCCGGGACGTCGGCGCGACGCTGGCCCCGCACTCCGCGTTCCTGCTGCTGATGGGCATCGAGACGCTGCCGCAGCGGATGCGCGAGCACGTCGCCAACGCGCAGCGGGTCGCCGAGTGGCTGGACGCCGACGACCGGGTCGCGTGGGTGCGCTACTCCGGGCTGCCCGGCCACCCCGACCACGCGCTGGCACGGCGCTACCTGCCCGAGGGGCCGGGCGCGGTGTTCAGCTTCGGCGTGGTCGGCGGCCGGGACGCCGGGCGTCGGTTCATCGAGAACGTCGAGCTGTGCAGCCACCTGGCCAACATCGGTGACGCCCGCACGCTGGTCATCCACCCCGGCTCGACCACCCACGGGCAGCTGTCGGTGGAGCAGCTGGAGACCGGCGGTGTGTCGCCGGACCTGATCCGCATCTCGGTGGGCCTCGAGGACGTCGAGGACGTGCTGTGGGACCTCGACCAGGCGCTCGCCGCCGCCGTGAAGGGAGCCTGACGTGCGCTCGTGGGAGGGGCCCAGCGCCCGGGAACGCCAGGGGATCCTGGAGCGGACGAGGACGGTCGCGATCGTCGGCGCCTCGGACAACCCGGCGCGGGCCAGCTACTTCGTCGCCACCTACCTGCTGTCGACGTCGCCGTACGAGCTGTGGTTCGTCAACCCGCGGGCCAGCGAGATCCTCGGGCACCCGGTGTACCCGTCGCTGGCCGACGTCCCCGGCACCCCGGACGTCGTCGACGTCTTCCGCAAGCCGTCGGACCTGCCGGCCGTGCTCGACGAGACGCTCGCCGCCGGCGCGAGGACGCTCTGGCTGCAGCTGGGGCTGTGGGACGAGGACGTCGCCCGCCGCGCCCAGGCGGAGGGGGTCGAGGTCGTCATGGACCGCTGCATGAAGATCGAGCACGCCCGGTTCGCCGGGGGCCTGCACTGGGCCGGCTTCGACACCGGCGTGATCAGCTCCCGCCGGCACCGCGGCCTGCCCACCGCCTGATGCTGCACCGCTCGCCGACCGACGGGTGGACGACGTGCGCCCTCGGCCACCGGCACTGGGGGCTGGCCGGCGCCGCGGGGCTGCTCGTGCACCGGCCCGGCGCGGCCGGCGTCGAGGTGCTGCTGCAGCTGCGGGTCGAGTGGTCGCACTTCGGCGGCACCTGGGGCACCCCCGGCGGGGCGCTGCACCCGGCGGAGAGCGCCGCGGACGGCGCGCTGCGGGAGGCCGGTGAGGAGCTCGGGCTGGGGCGCGCCGACCTGCGGCTCGGCGCCGAGTCGGTCGACGACCACGGCGGCTGGGCCTACACGACGGTGCTGGCCACCCCGGTCGGTGCGCTGGACGCCGCGGACCTCTCGCTGAACGAGGAGAGCACCGGGGTCGGCTGGTTCCCGCTGGGCGAGCTGGCCGCCGTCCCGCTGCACCCCGGCTTCGCCGCCTCCCTCCCCACCCTGCTGCCCCTCCTCACCTGACCCCTCCCGCTTTCGGCGCCGAAACCGGCCCCGCTTTCGGCGCCGAAACCGCGCCGGGGGTGGTCTTCCGCGAACAACCACCCGTGGTTGTTCGCGGAAGACCGCGGGTCAGAGGGTCAGGGGGACGACGACCGCGCGGTGGTCGCCGAGCGCGAGCTGCCGCACCTCCGCGCGCCCCGCGGCCACCCTCGTCAGCGCCAGCAGGTGGTCGAACTGCACCCGCGGCCGGTGCGCCGGGTAGGTGTGCGCGGTCGCCAGCCGCTGCGCGCGGGCCAGCCGGGCCGGGAGCGGGCCGACCAGGTTGAGGTCCCCGGCGACGAGCACCGGCCCGGGCAGCCGGGCCGCCCAGCGGCGCAGCCGGAGCAGCTGCCACGCCGCGGTGTGCGGGGCGAACGACAGGTGCGCGCCGACCACGGTGACGCCGTCGAGCTCCGCGGCGACGGCCAGCCGCGGCTCGTCGGGGAACCACCAGGTGCGGGCCTGCCCCGTGCGCGGGTCCGGCGCCCGGATCGGCAGCCGCGCCCGCCCGGCGCCCAGCGACAGCACCGACCAGCGCCGCACCGGCCGGCGGGACAGCAGCGCGATCCCGTACCGCGGGCCGGTCGCCGGCTCCCCGGGTCCGCGCAGCACGGGCGGGTCGACCGGCGTCCAGCTGCGGAACGGGCTGGGGGTGCCGTCGACCGCGGCGGCGAACCGCCAGTCGGTCGCGCCGAGCGCGGCGGCCACCTCGGCGGTCTGGTCGAGCAGGTGCGAGCGCGGCTGGCCGGCGTCCACCTCCTGGACGGCGAGCACGTCGGCGTCCAGGCCGGCGACCGCGGAGCGCAGTGCGGCGGCGTCCACCGAGGTGCCGCCGGCGTCGCGGCCGGAGGCGAGGTTGAGCGTCCCGATCCGCAGCTGCACGCCGCCATCAGACCAGGGGACGGCGGTGGGCGCCGGGTCAGCGGGGCGCCGGGCCGGCGGCTAGGTTCGGTCCGTGAGTGCGCGCCCCGACGTCTCGGAGATCTTCGACCCCACCGCCTGGCAGGAGGTCGAGGGCTTCGACGGGCTCACCGACATCACCTACCACCGGGCCGTGGACGCCGGCGTCGTGCGGATCGCCTTCGACCGGCCCGAGGTGCGCAACGCGTTCCGCCCGCAGACGGTCGACCAGCTGCTGGCCGTGTTCGAGCACGCCCGGCTGTCCACCGACGTCGGCTGCGTGCTGCTCACCGGCAACGGGCCCAGCCCGAAGGACGCCGGCTGGGCGTTCTGCTCCGGCGGTGACCAGCGGGTGCGCGGGAAGTACGGCTACGAGGCCGGCGACGGCGCGAACGGGCGGCTGCACGTCCTGGAGGTGCAGCGGCTGATCCGGTTCATGCCGAAGGTCGTCGTCTGCGTGGTGCCGGGCTGGGCGGCCGGCGGCGGGCACAGCCTGCACGTGGTCGCCGACCTGACCCTGGCCAGCGCCGAGCACGCCCGGTTCAAGCAGACCGACGCGGACGTCGGCAGCTTCGACGGCGGGTTCGGCTCGGCGTACCTGGCCCGCCAGGTCGGCCAGAAGTTCGCCCGCGAGATCTTCTTCCTGGGCGACGAGTACTCCGCCGAGGACGCGCACCGCATGGGCATGGTCAACAGGGTCGTGCCGCACGCGGAGCTGGAGGCCACCGCGCTGGACTGGGGCCGGCGGATCGTCGCCAAGAGCCCCACCGCGCAGCGGATGCTCAAGTACTCGTTCAACCTGATCGACGACGGACTGGTCGGGCAGCAGCTGTTCGCCGGGGAGACGACCCGGCTGGCGTACATGGCCGAGGAGGCCGTCGAGGGTCGCGACTCCTTCCTGGAGAAGCGCCCGGCCGACTTCAGCCGCTTCCCCTGGCACGTGTGAGGAGATGACGTGATCGTCGAGGTGATCACCGGGACCGACGAGGTGCCGGAGGTGCGGGTGGTCGACGTGGACGACCTCAAGCGGCTGCACGTGGCCGTCGGTGCGGTCACCGACGAGGAGGCCGACCAGGCGCTGCGGTCCGCGGGCCTGGGCCGGCTGGACGACGGGGCGGCGTGGCTGGACGCCGCCGCGCTGCGCGCCGCCGCGGAGGCGGGGGCGACCGCGCCGGACTGGGCCGCCCAGTGGGACGGCATGGTCGGGTTCGCGCGTTCCCGCGGCTGGGTCTCCGAGGACGGGGCGACCCTCCAGGCGCACGTGGAGCCCGCCGCCGGCGCGTGACGGGTGAGGGTGGAGTGATCCAGGCCACCCTGTGAATTCACCCGTGACGACGATGATGGTTGTAATCACTCCACTCTCTTGGGCACGATTGCACGGTGACGACGACGGACCTCCCTGCGCGCCCTGCCGGGACCCGGCCCCCGGGCCGCCCGCTGTCCACGGAGCTGTCCGACCAGCTGGTGTCCGTGGCGGTCGACATCCTGGCGGACGAGGGGTGGGGCCGCCTCAACAGCGACCGGATCGCCGCGCGCGCCCGGGCCGGCAAGGCGGGCATCTACCGCCGCTGGCCCACGATGTCGGCGCTCGCCCGGCACGCGCTGAGCCGGTTCACCCTGGTGCAGCTGCCCGCCGACACCGGCTCGCTGCGCGGTGACCTGTGCGCGCTGCTGACGCCGTGGACCCGCCCGCTGGAGCGCGCCGAGCGGGCCGCTGCCAGCCTGGTCGGCGCCGCGCGGCACGACGAGGAGCTGCGTGCGGGCCTCGACGACTCGCTGGTGCGGCCGCTGGCCGCGGTGGTCCGCCAGCTGGCCGACCGGGAGTCCGAGCGCGGCCACGAGCTCACCGCCCAGCGGGTGGCCCTGCTGACGTCGGTCGTGCAGGCCCTGTGGTGGCAGCGCTACACCGGCTTCCAGCCCACCCCGATGACCACGGCGCAGGTCGACGCGCTCGTCGGCGACGCGCTGCTGCCGATCATCGAGCCCGAGACGGCGGGCGTCGCGGGCTGACCGGCCCCGCGGGGGCCGTGCTTCCCCGCGCGCCTCAGCCGGTCGTGCCCGGCGCGCCGAACTGCCGCCGGGCGAGGGACCGCAGCGAGTCCTCGATCATCCCGAGCGCGGCGGTGGTCACCTCGCGCACCGACGTCCGTGCCGCGTCGTCCAGCGCCGGGTCGAGCACGACCCGCCGGTGCTCGAGCACCAGCACCCGGCCCGCGACCAGGAACAGCGCGGCACCGAGGTGGCCGAGCACCTCGGTGCGCACGGGGTCGGCGCGCTGCGCGGCCCCGGCGTAGTTGTCGGCGGGGATGGCGTCGATGAGCGCAGCGGACAGCCGCTGCGCGGCGACGTCGACCAGCGCGCGCTCGCGGGCCTGCAGGGCGGGGGAGCGGTCGAGCACCTCGATGTAGCTGCGGTTCTCGCCCCGGGACTCCTGGTCGAACAGGCCCTCGATGTCGGCGGTGAGGTACTCCCGCAGCGCGGTCAGCGGATCGCTGCCGGGCGCCCGGCTGATGACCGAGTCGGCCAGGCCCTCCACCCACGGGGTCCGCCCGTCGAAGAAGAGATCCTCCTTCGACCCGAAGTGGTTGAAGACGGTCTGCACCGCCACCCCGGCCGCCGCGGCGACGTCCGCGCTGGTCACGCCGTCGAAACCGCGCTCGGCGAACAGCCGTTGGGCGGCCGTCCTGATCTCGGCCCGGGTCTGCGCCTTGCGCAGCTCCCGGCGGCCCCCCGCCGCCTCACTCACGGTCATAGACCTTACTACCGTGCGTTGCGTGAATCCTTGAGCTCAACCGCGGAGGGCCGTGACCGCCGCCGCGCGCACCGGGGCCGCGACCGGCGCCCAGTCAGCCCACACCGCGTCCGCCCAGGAGCGCAGCAGCGTGGCCAGGTCGACGACGTCCAGGTCGGCGGCGACGTCGGCGAGCGTCGTCGTCCAGCGCCAGGGGGGCGTCAGCCCGCGCGGGGCCGCGAGCGCGAGGTCCGTGACCCGCAGCGGGTCCTGCCCGTGCTCCAGCGCCAGGCACAGCCGGACGACGGGGGCGGCCGGGTCGCCGTCCGCCAGGTGCTGGGCGTCGTAGGCGTCGGTGGCGAGCCGGAGCAGCGCGGCGGTCGGCGCGTGCTGGCCGGCCTCGTCGCGCAGGCCGTGCACGGTGACGTCGAACAGCGCCGCGCAGCCGGCCGACGCGCCGGGGTGGCGCGGGTCGAGGCCCGGCACCACGACCAGCACGGCGCCGCAGCCGGGGCAGGCGGTCGTCTCGGTCGCGGCGGTGGGAGGTGCGGAGGTCACGACCGCGATGCTGCCGCACCGGGCCGCCCGGCGCAGGCACCCGGTTGGCGCGGTGCCGGGGTGGGCAGCACCTGCGGCATGGCCGAACCCACGATCGCCGTCCTGGACGTCGACGGCACCTTGATCGACTCGAACTACCAGCACGCCCTGGCCTGGTACCGCGCGCTCCGCGCGATGGGCGAGACGTTCCCGATCTGGCGGCTGCACCGGCTGATCGGCATGGGCGGGGACAACGTCATCCAGGAGCTCGGCGGCGACGAGCTGGAGGAGCGGATCGGCGAGGAGGCCCGCAAGCGCCAGGGCGAGGAGGTCGACGCGCTGCTCGACGAGATGGCGCCGCTGCCCGGCGCCCGCGACCTGCTGCTGGCGATCAAGGACCGCGGGCACCGGCTGGTGCTGGCCAGCTCCGGGCAGCCGCGGCACGTCGACTTCGCCGTCGACCTGCTCGACGCCCGGGAGATCGCCGACGCCATCACCTCCAGCGAGGACGCCGAGGCGACCAAGCCCGCGCCGGACCTGCTGCAGGTGGCGCTCACGAAGCTCGGTGCTGGTCCCGACGACAGCAGCGTGATGATCGGTGACTCGGTCTGGGACGTCGAGGCGGCGAAGAAGGCGGGCATGCCGGCGATCGCCGTCCGCTCCGGCGGGTTCGGCGACGACGAGCTCACCGGGGCCGGCGCGATCGCCGTCTACGACACGCCGGGCGACCTGGCGGAGGCCCTCGACGACACCCCCCTCGCGTGAGGTGGAGTGGATCCGTCGGCGTCACCGTGACGAATCCACTCCGACCGGGGTGGCGCGGAGCTCGATGCTGAGCTGGTCGGCGTCCAGCGTGGTCAGCGCGGCGGTGAGCGCCCCGGCGCTGAACGCGCCGTCGTCCCGGGCGTCGAGCAGCGCGTCCCGCTGGGCGGCGATCACCGCCAGCCGGTGCGCCACCACGGCCGGCCGGTCACCGGACGCCGGGGCGGGCACGCGGGCGGCGGCGTCGGCCAGCAGGGCGAGGACGGCGTCCCGCTCGGCGCCGTCCGGCTCCGCGGCCCGGGCCGGGCGCACCAGCCGGACCACCCACGGCAGCGTGCCGCCCTGCAGCAGCAGCGAGCCGGCGGCCACCAGGAAGGCGATGAACACCAGCGAGGACCGGTCGGGCGCGTCGGCCGGCAGGGTCTGCGCCGCCGCCAGGGTGACCGCGCCGCGCATGCCGGCCCACACCACCACCGAGCCCTCCCGCCAGCTCAGCGGCTGGGCGAGGAAGTGCTCGATGTCGGCCAGGCCGCGGTCGATGCGCTCCCGGATCCGCACCAGGTCCCGGGGCCGCTGCCGGCGGCGGGCGCGGCGGCCGGTGTAGGGGCCCTGCCCGGCGTCGATGCGCTGCCGCATCGCGGTGAGCCGCGGGCGCATCGCCGCGCCGCGCCGGGTGCGCCCCTGCAACCCGGCCAGCAGCAGCCCGACGTAGCAGGCCCGGACGGCGACGGTCAGCGCCAGCGCCCCGGCGGCGACGACCAGCGCGGTGCCGGTGCCGGCGTGGTCGGCGCGGACGTCGTCCACCACCCCGGCCAGCTCCAGGCCCATGACCAGGAAGACCGCGCCCTCGAGCACCAGCTCCACGGTGCGCCAGTTCTGCGCGTCCGACAGCCGGTGCCGCGGCGGCAGCACCCGGGCGGCGCCGCGGCCGGTGACCAGGCCGGCGACCACCGCGGCGACCAGCCCGGACGCGCCGAGCTCGTCAGCGGGGACGGCGGCGAGGAACGGCACGGTGAACGACAGGACCGTGCTCACCGTGACGTCGCCGACCCGGGCGCGCACCAGCAGGCCGAGCCGGCCGACCACCGCGCCGAGCACCACGGCCACCGCGACCGCGTAGGCGAACCGGCCGGCCACGCCCCACAGCGACACCGACGCGGCGGTGCCGGCGATCGCCGCGCGCAGCAGCACCAGGGCGGTGGCGTCGTTGAGCAGGCTCTCGCCCTCGAGCATGGTCACCGCGCGCGGTGACACGCCCAGCCGCTTCACGATCGAGGTGGCGACGGCGTCGGTGGGGCTGACCACGGCACCCAGCGCGACGCCCCAGGCCAGGCCGACGTCCAGCGCCCAGGAGAGGAACAGCCCCAGCACCAGCGAGCTGACCACGACGAGCACCACCGACAGGCCGCGGATGGTGCCGAACTCGCGGCGGAAGTCCATCGCCGGCAGGGCCGCCGACGCCGAGTACAGCAGCGGCGGCAGGACGCCGGTCAGGATCCACTCCGGCTCCACCTCGACGTCCGGCGTCCAGGGCAGCAGGCTCGCCCCGGTGCCGAGCAGCACGAGCAGCAGCGGCGCCGCGACGCCCAGCCGGTCGGCGAAGGTGGTGGCGGCGGCGATCGCGAGCAGTCCGGCGACCAGGTACAGCACGGTTCTCCCTCAGCAGCGGCGGTGTCCGCGGGGAGTGTGGGTGGGCCGGCTGATCCAGCGCTGACGCCGCGCTGACGGCCGAGGTGGAGTCCCAGCGCTCGGAAGACGATGCACTGGGACTCCACCCAGGGTGCGTCAGCCGGTGACGGCGGCGTGCCGATCGGCGTACTCCGGCACGGTCGCCATCGGCGGCCGCTGGTCGATCGCCACCGGCGTGCTGGTCGGGACGAAGGCGCTGCCGTCGTGGCTGAACTGGGTGAGCAGCCCGCCCGGCTCCAGCCGGCGGCCGTGCCGCCCCCGCTCCGCGCGGGACAGCAGCGTGTTGACGATCTGGCCGGCCATCCTCCCCAGCGCCTCGTCGGTCTGGTGCGAGTGCGTGCGGGTGCCGAGGTCGACCTGGGCGAGGCCGGGCAGCCCGCACACCTGCAGCAGGTCGATGAGCAGGCCGACCTCGACGCCGTAGCTGGACACGAACGGCACCTGCTCCAGCGCCGCCCGGCGGCCGGCGTACTCGCCGCCCAGCGGCTGCACGAAGCCGGCGAGCTCCGGCCACAGCGCGTTGAGCAGCGGGCGGGCGGTCAGCTCGGTGACCCGGCCGCCGCCGGCCGGGCGGTGCTCGCCGTCGAGGGTGAGCGGCCGGGTGTAGCAGCCCTTCACGTAGTCGACCCGCGGCTCGGTCAGCAGCGGGCCCAGCAGCCCGGGCACGTAGTGGGAGACGTCGCCGAGCAGGTCGGAGTCCATGAAGACGACGAGGTCGCCGGTGGTGGCCGCCAGGCCCTTCCACAGCGCCTCGCCCTTGCCCGGCCGGTTGCCGTGGCAGGGCAGCACGTCGGCCGCGGCCACCACCTCGGCGCCGGCGGCCCGGGCGACCGCGGCGGTCGCGTCGGTGGAGTCGGAGTCGATGACGACCAGCTCGTCGACCAGCGGGGTGCCCTCGACCCAGCGGCCGACGAGATCTCGCACCAGGACGCCGACGGTGGCCTCCTCGTCGCGCGCGGGGAGGACGACGCTCACCCGGTGTGCGCCGCGGCGCTTGGCCAGCAGGAGGGCGTCGACGTCGATCTCGGCCAGCGAGGTGGCCGACGTGGTGCGGTGCTCGAACCATGCGCGGGCATCAGGTCGCATCGCCCCACTGTCGGGCACGCGGACCACCCCCTGCACGCCGACGGGACGCCGTTCACACGAACTTCACGCGCGCGCTTCCCCAGCGTGACCGGGGGCCCAGGGCGGCGCAACACCCGGGGGGCACCGCGGCCCGGACGGCGCTGCGCCGGACGGTCCGGCGTCAGGTCCGGGCGGGCACCGGGGCGTCGTCGCCGGGCGCGGCGGGGGAGGGCGCGGCGGGGGAGGGCGCGGCGGGGGAGGGGACGGCGTCCGCGACCGGCTCGGGGTGGCCGAGGTCGGTGAGCCAGCCGCGCAGCACCCGGTGCAGGTGCTCGGCCCCGACGACCTCGCCGGGGTCGGCCCACGACCGGGGCGCGAGCAGGAAGCCGTGCTGCTGGGGGCCGCCGAGCCCGCCGTGCGAGCCGACGTGCGTCTCGAACGCCGACGACTCGTCGGTCTCCGGGTCGTACCGGCTGTTGACGACGACGTCAGGGCAGTGCGGGAACCCCGACGTCCGGAGCACCAGACCGGCCGCGTGCGGGCCGTACGGCGCCAGCGGGTCCTCGCCGATGACCATGCCGGTGCGCAGCCGGTGCAGGCCGTCGCGGCCCAGCACGACCGGCCCGAACTCGGTGCTGTGCACCAGCAGGAAGCCGATGCCGGGGTGGTCGACCAGCGTGGGCAGCAGCTCGGGGAAGTGCCGCTCGATCGTCTCCAGCGGCACCCGGCCCGGGTGGTCGGTGAACGACACCATCGCCGTGTGGCCGGAGACGGTGACCACCACGCCCGGCGCGACCCGGGTGACCGCGCCGTGCTCGCCGGCCGGGGTGGCCGGCTCCACCTTGCCGGTGGCCTCGACCCGGCTGCGCAGCCGCCGGGCGATCAGCCCGCCGCCGGACGTCGCCTCGGCCAGCGCGCTGGCCAGCTGCCAGCCCTCCGCCGCCGGCCGGCCCGGCCGCGGGTGCCGCTTCGGCGGAGAGCCGGGGCCGCCGCAGAGCCGGCCGACCAGCTGCTCGACCGTCTCGCCGAACCGGTCGCTGAACGGCTGGCCCTGGGTCTGGCCGTGGTCGGACAGGCAGACGAACTCGTAGCGGCGCGGCGCCAGCCGGCCGGCCCGCGCGAGCCGGCCGATCTGCTGGTCGATGCTGCGCAGCACCTCGAGGGTGTCGAACCGCTCGATGCCGGAGTGGTGGGAGACCTCGTCGTACCCGACGAAGTCGGCGTAGACGACCGGGCGGCCGGCCATCATGTCCTCGACGATCGCGTTGACCACCACGTCGCGGGTGATGACCGTGGTCGCCGGCCGGGCCAGCGGGTACAGCCCGCCGCGCTTGATCCGCGGCCGGACGTCGGCCCGCCGCTGCGCCGCCGCCGCCGTCAGCTCGCGCCACACGTCGGCCAGCGAGACCCCGAGCGTGCGCACCAGGTTCGCCGGGTTGGCGAAGTACGCGTAGTAGCCGGCGCCGACCCGGTCGCGGTGCCGCCGGGCGCGGCGGGAGCCCCTGCCGACGACGACCGCCAGCGAGCTCATGGTCAGCGACACGTGCCGGGCGTCGCCGGTGAACAGGTTGCCCCGGCCCGCGCCGTCCGGGGCGAGCAGGCCGCGCCCGTCGGAGTGCCGGCGCTCGACCTCGGCGGCGTCCTCGGGGTGCGAGACCGCCAGCACCCGGTCGGACTCCTTCTCGTACCAGCGGAACCCGACGATGTCGTGGTTGGAGCCGTGCAGGATCCCGCACTGGCTGGCGCCGGTCTGCGAGCTCCAGTCGGTGTGCCAGGAGCGCAGCACGTGGTCGCGCCCGCGCAGCCAGGCGGCGAGGGTGGGCATCGACCCGTCGCGGACGGCGCGCTGCGCGACGGCGTGGCCGAGCCCGTCGATCTGCAGGAACACCACCCCGGGCGGGGCGTCGGCCATGTCCGGCATCCGGCGGCGGCGGCCGGCCCGGCGGAGGAACAGCTCGTCCTCGTTGATCGACAGCGCGCTGGTGATCAGGCCGGCGACGGCCGCCATGCCCACCGCGACGACGACCGAGGTCTTGAACGAGTGCACCTGCACGCCGGGGATGGCGTAGAAGATGCCGAGCACCCCGGCGCCGAGCAGCAGGAAGCTGCCCACGCCCAGGGTGAAGAAGGCGACCGGCAGCGCGATCCGCACCACCAGCGGCCAGACCACGGTGGTGAGCACGCCGAGCAGCAGCGCGGCCACCGGCGGCTGCCACCACTGCGGCATGGCGAAGCCGGACAGCCAGTCGTCCAGCCCGATGAGCGCGCCGGTGGCGGCGCCCCAGATGAGCACCAGGCGCGCGGCGGTGCGGCCGGTCCGCAGCAGCCGACCGGGGGTGGGGACCTCGGTCATGCCTGCTCGCACCGCGTCGCCGGCGCGACGTCGTCCGCCGTCCCCGGCCCCGCTTTCGGCGCCGGAACCGGGTCCGCTTTCGGCGCCGAAAGCGGGTCGGAGGGTGGTCGTCCGCCGGCAACCGTGCGGCGGCGCTTCTTGCGCGCGGCGGTGACGACGTTGAGCAGCACGCCGACCAGCAGCACCAGCACCGTGGCGAGCAGGGTGGCGATGAGCGGGGAGTCGAAGATGCCGCCGCTGACCACGCCGAGCAGCGCGTACGCCCCCGCCCACACCGCACCCGCCGCCAGCGAGGCCGGCAGCAGCCGCCGCCACGGGTAGGCGAGCGCCCCGGCGGCCAGCAGCACCGGGATCCGCCCCGCGGGCAGCAGCCGGCCGACGACGATGATCTGCCAGCCGTGCGCCCGGAACTGCCCTCGCACCTCCTCGAGCCGGTCGGCGTGCTGGCCGCGGGCCACCCAGCCGACGGCGCTGGGGCCGCCGAACCGGCAGATGGCGAAGGTGATGACGTCGCCGGTGAACGCGCCCAGCGTCGACAGCAGCAGCACCACCGGCAGCGACAGCTGACCGGAGCTGGTGGCCACCGCGGCGGCCGCGCCGACCACGGCGCCGGTGGGCACCACGGGCACGATCGAGCCGAGCAGCACGCCGCCGAACAGCACGGGGTAGCCGAGGTGGCTGGGGTCGGTCCAGCTGATCGCGAGCGCGCTCACCGGGCGGACCCGGTGAGCGGGGAGAGGTCGACGGCGCTGCCGGGGCGGGTGACGGCGACGGTGGTGGCCGAGCCGCCGGCGGCGACGGCCGTGGCGAACTCCCGCGGCGGCAGGGTGAGCCGGCCGCGCATCCGCGCCCGCCAGGGGTTGGGCAGCGTGGTCAGGCCGGCGGGGGCCAGCGTGCCCCAGTGCACCGGGACGGCGATCCGCGGCCGCAGCAGCCGCACGGCCTCCGCGGCGCGGGCCGGGTCGAGGTGTCCCGGGCCGAGGGACAGCCCCCAGCCCCACACCGGCAGCGCGGCGACGTCGATGCCGTCGTCGCCGAGCGCGGCCATGCCGGGGAACAGGTCGGTGTCACCGGCCAGGTAGACGGTGCAGCCCTCCGCGCGCAGCAGGTGGCCCATCGCCCGGGCGTCGGGGCCGGAGGTGGAGCGCGGTCCCCAGCGGTGGCCGCTGTGCACGGCCGGCACCCCGGTGACGGTGAGCCCGCCGACGGTGACCGTCTCCCCGGGCGCGAGCTCGGTGACGTCGGGCAGGCCCTTGCCGGTCAGCCACCGGCCGGCGCCGCGCGGCACCACGACCGGGACGTCGGGGCCGAGCAGCCGCAGCGACGGCAGGTGCAGGTGGTCGCCGTGCAGGTGGGAGACGAGCACCAGGTCGACGCCGGCCCACGCCGCGGCGGGCGGGGTGGGCACGACCCGGCGCAGGGGGCCCAGGCCGCCGGTCAGCAGCGGGTCGCTGAGCACGGTCCGCCCGCCCAGCTCGACCCGGACGGTCGAGTGGCCGAGGAACGACAGCGACGGACCGGGCACCGGCCCAGTATCGAGCACCGCCACGGCGAGGTCATCCGCCGATCGACGGTGTCGGCACGGTCATCGCCATCCGCGAGGGGTGGCGCAGCGCGGCGGCGACCCCGCCGGCGGTCAGCCCGGTGGGCAGCACCGGCCCCTGCACGGCCATGTCGCCGCGCGCCCGGATGGCCGCGTACAGGTCGGCGTCGGCCACCTCGCTGGCCACGGGCCAGACGTCGAACGCGGCGGCGCTGGCCTCGATCGCGGCGAGCACCTTGAGCTGGCGCTCGAGGTCGCCGGGGGCGGCCAGCTCGCGGACGTCGATGCGCACGGTGTCCAGCGGCAGCCGCGCCAGGTGCGACCAGAGCGTCGAGCCCATGCCGTAGTCGGTGAGGCACAGGTGCACACCGGCCTCGCGGATGACGTGCAGCGCGGGGACGAACGCGGCCGAGGAGGTCTGCAGCACCTCCTCGCTGAAGCACAGGGCGAGCCGGCGGGGCGCCATGCCGGCGCCGGCCAACGCAGCGGTGACCTCGCCGGGGAGCTCGTCGGCGTGCACCTGCCCGGCGGGGAGGTCGACCCCGACGGTCGCCTGGTCGTCGATCGCCGCGATCTCGGCGCAGGCCTGCCGCAGGTACCACTGCTGCAGCTCCGCACCGCGGCCCTGCCGCTCCGCGGCGGCCCACAGCTCGGCGGGCGGGAGCAGCCCCAGCTGGGGGTGCGCCCACACGGCGCTGGCGTGCGCGCCGTAGACGGTGCCGGACGCGCCGTCGGCGACCAGGTCGTAGCGCAGCTGCACCTCGCCGGCGGCCAGCGCGGCGGCCACGTCGGACGACGTCGCGGCCAGCGCGGCCCGGTCGCCGTCGTGCACCCGCCAGCAGCCCTTGCCGGCCTGCTTGGCGGCGCGCAGCGCGGAGTCGGCCTCGCGGAAGGCGAGCTGCCCGCCGCCGGGCCGGACGCCGGTGAGCCCGACGCTGGCGCCGACGACGAACGTGCGCCCGCCGACCCGGTAGGGCCGGCCGAGCCACTCGACGACCCGCTGCGCCGCCTCGACCGCCTCGTCCACGTCGCCGGTGACCAGCACGGCGAACTCGTCGCCGCCCAGCCGGGCGACCAGGTCCTCGGCGCGGACCAGGCCCTGCAGCCGGCGGGCGACCTCGACCAGCAGCAGGTCGCCGGCCTCGTGCCCGGCCGTGTCGTTGACCGCCTTGAACCCGTCGAGGTCGAGCACCAGCAGGCACCGGTCGCCGCGGGCGGGGACGGCCAGCTCCTGGAACAGCATCGCCCGGTTGGGCAGCCCGGTGAGGTGGTCGGTGTACGCCATCCGCTCGAGCTCGCGCTCGCGGCGGCGGCGGGTGGTAACGTCGCGCAGGTGCAGCACCCGCCGGCCGCTGCCGGGGCGCTCGTGGTGGGTGACCTCGAGGTCGCGGGGCTCGCCGGCCGGCGGCAGCACCCGCAGGTGCAGCGCGGGGGTGGCCTCGCCGACGGCCTCGGTGAGCTCGCGCTCCACCCGGGCGCGGTCCTCGGTGGGCACCAGGTCCAGCAGCGACCGGTGCGCGCCGGCCGTGGGCAGCCCCAGCAGGGTGCGGGCGGCGGGGGAGGTGAACAGCAGGCGCAGGTCGGCGTCCACGATCGCGACGCCGTCCGAGCTGCTCTCCACCAGCCCGCGGAAGTCCTCCTCGCTGCGCAGCAGGTCCGCGCTCATCCGGCCGGAGTCGCGGATCCGCAGCGCGCTGCGGGCCAGCAGCAGGACGACGACGGCGGCGCAGCCGGCCGTCTCCAGCGCGGACGGCGTCCGGCCGAGCAGCAGGTGGGCGACGACGGTGACCGGCAGCCCGACCAGCGAGCCGACCGTGATCGCCAGGCCGGTGACGCTGACGACGGGCTCGGTGTCCGCCCGGCGCGCGCCGAGCGGGCCGGGCGGGGCCTCGGCGACCGCGCGGACCCCGTGGTGGAGGGCGAGCAGGGTGGCCAGGTCGATGAGCAGCTGCCAGGCGTCGGCCGAGTGCAGGACGTGCGCGGCCATCGCGGCGGCGGCGACGCCGATGAAGCCGGTGGCGGCCAGCGTCGCGGTGGCGGCGCGGCGCAGGGCCCGGGCGGAGACGGTGCACAGCGCCGCGGCGAGGCCCACGGCGACCGCGGTGTAGGTGCCGTACCCGATGACGACCGGGCGCAGGTCCGCCGGCACGCCGCCGGAACGGACCGCCGGCCCCACGAGCAAGGTGTGGGTGACGACCAGCAGGGCGACCGTGACGGCCAGGCCGTCGAGCACCAGCGCCGGCCAGTGGCTGCCGCGCACCCGACGGGCCAGCAACCCGCAGGCCACCAGGGGGCAGAGCGCGGCGACCGCCAGCACCAGGTCGCCGGGGCTGGCCGCGCCGAACGCGCCAGGGGTGAGGCTGGTGGTCAGGCAGGCCACGCAGAACAGCCCGGCGGCGACCGCGAGCGCCCACCACGGGCCGCGGGCGCCGGCCTCGAGCCGCCGGGTGCGGCGGACGACGAGCACCGCGGCCAGCCCGCTGTAGAGGCCGAGGACCAGGTCGTCCCACTGCGGCACCGCGCCGTGCGGGCTCACCGGCACGCAGAGCGCGGTGAGCACCGCCACGACGGCGAGCACCAGCCGGTCGGCCCGCAGGTGCGGCCGCGCGGTCACGACCGGGCCCCGGGGACGACGTCCGGCGCGACGGCGGCGGGGTCGTCGCCGATGGCCGGGAGCCGGGCGGCGAGGGTGGCCGCGTCCAGCGGCCGGGAGAGCAGGAACCCCTGGATGAACCGGTGGCCCATGTCGCGCAGCAGCCGCAGCTCGCCGGGGGTCTCGACGCCCTCGACGACGACGGCCAGACCCAGGCTGGTGCCCAGGTGCAGCACCGACTCGCACAGCGCGCGGCGCTGCGGGTGGGTCTCGACGTCGGCGAGGAACTGCCGGTCCATCTTGAGCAGGTCGATGGGCAGCCCGACCAGGTAGGCCAGCGACGACCAGCCGGTGCCGAAGTCGTCGACGGCGATCCGCACACCCAGCCGGCGCAGCGCGCCGAGCTCCTCGGCGACCTGGCCGGTGTCCAGCAGGACCGACTCGGTGATCTCCAGGATCAGCCGGTCGGCGGGCAGCCCGCTGGCCGCCAGCGCGGCCAGGACGTCGGGCACCAGCTCACCGCTGCGGACGTGCCGCGCGGAGACGTTGACCGCGACGCCGAGGTCGGCGGCGGGCAGGGCCACGGCCGTCGCGGTGGCCGTGCGCAGCACCCAGCGGCCGATGTCGGTGATGAGCGCCGACTCCTCGGCCAGCGGCACGAACTCCGCCGGGGACACCTCGCCGTAGACGGGGTGCCGCCAGCGCAGCAGCGCCTCGACCGAGACGGTGCGGTGCAGCGCGAGGTCGACCACCGGCTGGTAGACGAGGTGCAGCTGGTCGAGCTCCAGGGCGTGCTCGAGGTCGGCGCGCAGGGCCTCCTCGCGGTCCTGCGCCAGGCGCAGCGCGTCGGAGTGCCGGCGCACCCGGCCGGGACCGGCGGCGCGGGCGCTGCGCAGCGCGAGGTCGCCACGGCGCAGGGCCTCGCCGGCGTTGAAGCCGGGGAAGAGGGTGGCGACACCGGCGGCGGCGGTGAGCCGCACGGTCCCGCCGGGGGTGGTCACCGGGCCGACCGCGGCGACCAGCCGGGCGGCGACGGTCTCGGCGTCGGCGACGCTGCCGTCGACCAGCACCGCGAACTCGGCCGCACCGGCCCGGGCCAGCCAGTCGTCGCCGCGCAGGGCCCGGGCGAAGCGGGTGGTGAGCTCCCGGAGCACGGTCCGGTCGCCGTCGGCGGGCAGCCCGTCGACGCCGAGGACGACCAGCCCGCTGGAGGCGTCGGCGTCGCGCAGCGTGGCGCCGATGCGCTGGGTGAGCGCCGAGCGGTTGGGCAGCCCGGTCTCGTGGTCGGTGGTGGGCAGCGGGGTGAGCTCGCCCTCGGCGGCCGGCTGCCGGTCGGCCCGGCTGACGTCGCGGCAGTACAGCACCAGCGCGCCCACGTCGGGGTCGGTGCGCAGGTCGCGCACCCGGGCCTGGATGAGCCGCCAGCGGCCGTCGGCGTGCTGCACGCGGGCCGTGCGGGTCTTGGTCCCCGGGGCGTCCGGCGCCTGCGGCGCGGACAGCCCGGTGACCAGCTCGGCGGCGTCGTCCGGGTGGACCAGGTCGGCGATCGCGACGCCGACCGAGCGGTCCGCGTCGAAGCCGAGCAGCTCCTGGGTGGCCGGCGAGGACCAGGTGATCCGCAGCTGCTCGTCGAGGATGACGACCGGGTCCGCGCTGCCGCGCACCAGCGTGCGGAACCAGGCCTCGCTGCGGCGCAGGTCGGCGGTCAGCTTCCGCTGCGCCCGCCAGGACACCACCTGGTGGGCGAACAGCGTGGTCAGCCCGAGCACGCCGAGCGTCGTCCCGAAGTAGGTGAGGGACCCGAGCACCTTGCCGCTGACCAGCAGCAGCGAGCCGCCGAGCAGGGCGATCCCGTGCGGCAGCAGCGCGCCGAGCGCGGAGCCGGCGCCCGGCTCCACCCGGCCGGGGTCCGGCCGGGCGACGTCGGCCCGGCACGCGGTGACCAGCAGGCTCATCCCCAGCACGCTGCACGCGCAGGCGACCGCCTGGCCGGGGCCCGGGCCGGTGCTGACGGCCGACGCGGTGGCGGCGACGGCGGTGACCCACTGGGAGGTGAACACCAGCCAGGCGGGGCCGCGCCGGTCGGGCGGGGTGACCGAGACGAGCACCAGCGACATCCCGTTGCCCAGCGCCATGACCAGCAGCAGCGCGAACAGCGACACGGTCTGGGTCATGGTCAGCGGCCCGCGGACGCCGAAGGTCAGCAGGAAGGCGGTGTGCGCGGTGAGCAGGTCGGCGAGGACGAACAGCATCAGCCGCGAGCCGAGCTGGCCCCGGGCGCCCCGCAGCGCGCGCCGGTCGATGAGGTTCGCGATGGCGATGGTCACCAGCAGCTGGCCGGGGACGGCGCCCAGCGCGGCCTCGCCCATCGGCACGACCGAGGTCGCGACCGCGGCACCGGCGCCGCCGAGGCCCACGGTGGCGGCGAACCACCACCAGGCGCGCGGGTGGGCGCTGCGCGGCGCGGCGCGGAGCAGCCAGACGGTCGTCCAGACGACCGTGCCGAAGGTGGCGAGCCCGAGGCCGGCCTGGCCGGCGGTGCCCGGGAGGAGGCCCACGGCAACGGTGACCAGTGCGGCGGTGAGCCCGCGCAGGACGGAACGCCGCAGGCCGGGGCCGGCCGTGGGGCCGCTGGTCGCGGGCACGGCCCGCGCCGGTGCGGCGGGGACTCCGGTGGTCACCTCAGGTCAGTCGGGCGCCGGGTGGCCGTGCTGGACCGCTGCGGCGGCACGGTCACCCCGAAGGGGGGCCGCGGGGACGTAGGTTGCCCGGCGTGAGCGCCGCGGACGTCGCCCGGGCCTACTCCGCGCTGGCGGAGCGGTACGTCGAGCTGTTCGGCACGGTCGGCAGCGTCGACCCCGACGACCTGCGGCTCGTCGACGCCCACCTCGGCCGGCGGACCGGCCCGGTGCTCGACCTCGGCTGCGGGCCCGGGCACCTGAGCGGCTTCCTGGCCCGCACCTGCCCGGTGGTCGCCGGCATCGACCTGGTGCCGGAGTTCCTCGACCACGCCCGGCGGTCGCAGCCGGAGGCGCGGTTCGTGCGGGCGTCGCTGACCGCGCTGCCGGTCGCGGACGCCGCGGCCGCCGGGGTGCTGGCCTGGTTCTCCCTCGTCCACCTCGACCCGGCGGAGCTGGACGGCGTCCTCGGCGGCATCCGGCGGGTGCTGCGGCCCGGCGGCGTCCTGGTGGTGGGCTTCTTCGCCGGCCCGCTGGTCGAGCCGTTCGAGCACCGCGTCGTCCGGGCGCACCGCTGGCCGGTCGGGGAGCTCGCGGGCCGGCTCGCCGCGGCCGGGTTCACCGTGGTGGAACGGGCGGAGCGACCCGCCCGGGACGGGCACCGGCCGTACGCCGTCCTCGCCGCCTCGGCGGTCGGTGGGGCACGACCGACCAGGGGAGGACCGTCCTGCGCCCCGGGGGGCCGAGTGGTTGACTCCAGGGTGTGAAGACGTGGCTCGACAGCTGGCCGGTGTTCCGGCAGCTCACCGGCGCTGACCCGCTCGGCCGGGGAGCGGCCGCCCGCAGCAAGGCCACGGAGGCGACGGTCAGTCGCACCGCGACCGCGGACCGGGTCGTGAAGTCCGTGTGCCCCTACTGCGCGGTCGGCTGCGGCCAGCGCATCTTCGTGAAGGACGAGCAGATCGTCCAGATCGAGGGCGACCCCGACTCGCCCATCAGCCGCGGCCGCCTGTGCCCGAAGGGCAGCGCGAGCAAGCAGCTGGTCACCAGCCCCTCGCGGGTGACGACGGTCAAGTACCGCCGTCCATACGCGACGGAGTGGGAGGACCTCGACCTCGACACGGCGATGGAGATGATCGCCGACCGCGTGCTCGACGCCCGCCGCAAGGGGTGGCAGGACGAGGACGCCGGCAAGCGGGTCAACCGCACCATGGGGCTGGCCAGCCTCGGCGGTGCGACGCTGGACAATGAAGAGAACTACCTGATGAAGAAGCTGTACAGCGCCCTGGGCGCGGTGCAGATCGAGAACCAGGCCCGCATATAGCACTCCTCCACGGTTCCCGGTCTGGGGACCTCGTTCGGGCGTGGCGGCGCCACCAACTTCCTGGAAGACCTCGCGAACTCCGACTGCATCGTCATCGAGGGTTCGAACATGGCCGAGTGCCACCCGGTCGGGTTCCAGTGGGTGATGGAGGCCAAGGCCAAGGGCGCCAAGGTCATCCACATCGACCCGCGGTTCACCCGGACCAGCGCGGTCGCCGACCTGCACGTGCCGATCCGGCTGGGCACCGACATCGCCTTCCTCGGTGGGCTGATCAAGTACGTGCTGGACAACGACCTGTACTTCAAGGAGTACGTGGTCGCCTACACCAACGCCGCGGCGCTGGTCAGCGAGGACTTCGTCGACACCGACGACCTCGACGGCCTGTTCTCCGGCTTCGACCCGGAGACCGGTCAGTACGACGAGTCGAGCTGGCAGTACGAGAACGTCACCGAGGTGGCGGCCGCGGGCGAGCGGTCGCCCGGTCAGCCGGGCCACCCCGGTGACGCGGTCCAGCACACCGGCAACGCCGACGACCCCGCGCGGGCCGCGGAGCAGGACGCCACCAGCCAGCACCCGGCGGTGAAGTCCTCCGACCGGGGGCAGGCGGCCGGCAGCGGCGGCCCCAGCATCCCGGGGAAGCCCCGGCGGGACGAGACGCTGCAGCACCCGCGGACGGTCTTCCAGGTGCTCAAGCGGCACTTCGCCCGGTACACCCCGGAGATGGTGGCGGAGGTCTCGGGCATCGAGCCCGAGGTGTTCGAGCAGGTGGCGAAGTGGGTCACCGGCAACAGCGGCCGCGACCGGACGACGGCGTGGGTCTACTCGGTGGGCTGGACGCAGCACAGCGTGGGCGCGCAGTACATCCGCAGCGCGTCGATCCTGCAGACGCTGCTGGGCAACATGGGCCGTCCGGGCGGCGGCATCCTGGCGCTGCGCGGGCACGCGAGCATCCAGGGCTCCACCGACGTCCCGACGCTGTTCAACCTGCTGCCCGGCTACCTGCCGATGCCGCACGCCGTCCAGCACGGGTCGCTGGCCGACTACGTCGCCGAGAGCTCGGGCAAGGCCGGGTTCTGGGGCAACATGGACGCCTACATGACCAGCCTGCTCAAGGCCTGGTTCGGCGATGCCGCGCAGCCGGAGAACGACTTCCGGTTCGACTGGCTGCCGCGGATCAACGGCGACCACAGCTCCTACCGCACGATCGCGGACATGATCGCCGGCAAGGTGCACGGGTACTTCCTCGTCGGGGAGAACCCCTCCGTGGGGCACCCCAACGGGAAGATGAACCGGTTCGGGCTGGCCAACCTGGACTGGCTGGTCGTCCGCGACCTCCAGATGATCGAGTCGGCGACCTTCTGGAAGGAGGGTCCCGAGATCGAGACCGGCGAGATGGCGCCGGAGACCATCGCCACCGAGGTGTTCTTCATGCCTGCCGCCACGCACGCGGAGAAGGAGGGCACCTTCACCCAGACGCAGCGGCTGCTGCAGTGGCGCCACAAGGCGGTCGAGCCGCCGGCGGACGCCCGCAGCGACCTGTGGTTCTACTACCACCTGGGTCGGATCCTGCGGGAGCGGCTGAAGGGCTCGACCGACCCCCGGGACCAGGCGCTGCTGGGCCTGACCTGGGACTACCCGACCGTGGGCGAGACCCAGGACCCCGACGCCGAGGCGGTGCTGCGCGAGATCAACGGCGTGGGCCCCGACGGCCGGGCGCTGTCGTCCTACACCGAGATGAAGGCCGACGGGTCCACCAGCGGAGGCTGCTGGATCTACACCGGCGTCTTCGCCGACGAGGTCAACCAGGCCGCCCGGCGCAAGTCGCACCGGGAGCAGGGCCCCGTCGCCTCGGAGTGGGGCTGGGCGTGGCCGGCGAACCGGCGGATGCTCTACAACCGTGCGTCCGCCGACCCGGACGGCAAGCCGTGGAGCGAGCGCAAGCGGTACGTGTGGTGGGACGAGGAGTCCGGCCGCTGGACGGGCAACGACGTGCCGGACTTCGAGGCGACCAAGCGGCCGGACTACGTCCCGCCGGAGGGCGCCAAGGCGCAGGACGCGATCGCCGGCGTCGACCCGTTCATCATGCAGGGCGACGGGAAGGCCTGGCTGTTCGCGCCGGCGGGGTTGACCGACGGCCCCATGCCGACGCACTACGAGCCGGCCGAGTCGGTCGCGGCGAACGCCCTGTACGGCACGCAGTCGAACCCGACGATCGAGCGGATCGCCGGGCCGTGGAACCGGGAGAACCCCTCGCGCAGCGAGGTCTTCCCGTTCCAGGTGACCACCTACCGGCTCACCGAGCACCACACCGCCGGTGGCATGAGCCGCACCCTGCCCTACCTGTCCGAGCTCCAGCCGGAGTTCTTCGTCGAGGTCAGCCCCGAGCTCGCCGAGCTGCGCGGCCTGACCAACGGCGAGTTCGCCACGCTGATCAGCGCGCGGACCGCGATCGAGGCGAAGGTGCTGGTCACCGAGCGGATGCGGCCGATCAAGCTGACCGATGGCCAGGTCGTGCACCAGATCGGCATGCCCTACCACTGGTCCTACGCGGGCCTGTCGACCGGCGACAACGCCAACGACCTGCTCGGGATCGTGCTCGACGCGAACACCCACATCCAGGAGGACAAGGTCAGCACCGCCGACATCCAGCCCGGACGTCGCCCGCGCGGCCCGGAGCTGCTGGAGTACGTGGAGGACTACCGCCGCCGAGCCGGGGTGGAGTCGGGCAGGGTCGGCGTCAACGGCCGAGCCCCGGACGAGGACCCGAGCGCGATGGAAGAGGCCGGCGCATGACCACCGTCAGTTCAGCGAGCCCGGGCCTGAGCAAGGACGTCGGCGGCGTCCAGGGCAACCGGCTCTACGGTCCGCTGCCCGACGTCCAGGGTGAGGCGGGGTACGAGGAGGACCACCCGGCGCGGGTCGGGTTCTTCACCGACACCTCCGTGTGCATCGGCTGCAAGGCCTGCGAGGTCGCCTGCAAGGAGTGGAACACGCTCCCGATGGACGACTCGCACGGCGTGCAGAACCAGATGGGCCTGTCCGGCATGTCCTACGACAACACCGGCCAGCTCGGGGCGAACTCGTGGCGCCACGTCGCGTTCGTCGAGCAGAGCCGCAGCGTCGACCTGCCGATGCCGACGTTCGGCCGGCCCGGCGACGACCGCACCGACACGGGGCTGGCCGCCAACCCGGTCTCGCCGGACGCCGACAGCGTGCTGAACGCGCAGACCAACGTGCTCAACGCCGAGGCGCTGTCGCAGTTCGACCCGCAGACCGGGCAGAGCGGCGCCGACAAGCAGATCCGCTGGCTGATGAGCTCCGACGTCTGCAAGCACTGCACGCACGCCGGCTGCCTGGACGTCTGCCCGACCGGTGCGCTCTTCCGCACCGAGTTCGGCACCGTCGTGGTGCAGGGCGACATCTGCAACGGCTGCGGCTACTGCGTGCCGGCCTGCCCCTACGGCGTTATCGACAAGCGCGAGGACGACGGCCGCGTCTTCAAGTGCACGATGTGCTACGACCGGTTGACCGACGGGCTGCAGCCGGCGTGCGCCACCGCGTGCCCGACCCAGTCGATCCAGTTCGGCGACCTCGACGAGCTGCAGGCCCGGGCCGACGCCCGGCTGGCCACCCTCAAGGGCCAGGGCGTGGAGACCGCGCGGCTCTACGGCCGGGACGAGGCCGACGGCGTCGGCGGCGTGGGCGCGTTCTTCCTGCTGCTCGACGAACCGGAGGTCTACGGCTTCCCGCCGGACCCGATCGTCACCACCCGCGACCTGCCGGCCATGTGGAAGGCGGCGGCCACCGGCGCAGCGATGATCGTCGGCGTGGTCGCCTCGGCGTTCGTGGGGCGGCGGCGGAAGTGAGCGCACCGGGCAGCAACGGCCCGACCGGCAACGAGCCGGCCGGTGAGGCGCCGCTGACCCCGGGCGCCGGCTGGCACCGGGCCGCGGGGGAGGACCTCACCAACCCGCGCCGGCGCAAGCGCCGCAAGGGCGGCGGTGGCGGCGGCTGGGGCAGTGGCCGGCGCGAGGCGGCCATGGTCCCGGACGCCGAGTTCTCCTCGTACTACGGCCGGCAGATCGTCAAGACCCCCACCTGGAAGAACCCCGAGGTCCCGGTCTACTTCTTCCTCGGCGGGGCGGCCGGGACGTCGTCGGTGATCGGCGCGCTCGCCGAGTTCACCGGCCGGCCCACGCTGGCCCGCAACGCCGAGTACGTGGCCGGTGCCGCGGCGCTGGGCTCGGTGGTGCTGCTGATCGACGACCTGGGCCGACCCGAGCGCTTCCTGCACATGCTGCGGGTCTTCAAGGTGACGTCGCCGCTGTCGGTGGGGTCCTACATCCTGTCGCCGTTCAGCGCCTTCACCTCCGCGGCCGCCGGGGTGCGGTTGCTGGAGCTGAAGCCGGTCATGGGCGTCGCCGCGAAGGTGCTGCCGTTCCTGCCGAAGCTGGCCGGGGCCTTCCCGTTCCTGCGCAAGGCCTCGGCGGTGGGTGCGGCGGCGTTCGGTGGTCCGATGGCCACCTACACCGCGGTGCTGATCGCGAACACGGCCACACCCAGCTGGCACGAGGCGCACGCCGAGCTGCCGTACGTCTTCGCCGGATCGGCGATGGCGGCCGGTGGCGGGCTCACCGCGGCGCTCACCCCGGTCGCGGAGAACGGGCCGGCCCGCAAGGTCGCGCTGACCGGTGTCGCGCTCGAGCTGGCGGCGATCCAGAAGGTCGAGCACGGGCACGGCCTGCTCAGCGAGCCGTACCACGAGGGCAAGGCCGGGACGCTGCTGCGCGCGGCGAAGAAGGCCACGGTCAGCGGCGCGGCGGTGACCGCGCTGGCCGGCCGCTGGCGGGCCGGTTCGGTCGTCGGCGGCATCCTGCTGGCCGCGGGCTCCGTGATGACCCGGATGGGCATCTTCGAGGCGGGCATCGCCAGCACCAAGGACCCGAAGTACGTCGTCGTCCCGCAGCGCGAGCGGCTGCAGAAGCGGCAGGCCGCCGCGGAGAGCACGGGCGACCCGCACGAGGCCAACTCCGTCACGCGCTGAGCCCGCTCCGCGCCGACGCCGTCCCCGGGAGCCCGGTCCGCCACGAGGTGGGCCGGGCTCCCGGCGTCAGAGGGAGGGACCGATGTGCGGGTCCGGCCTCCGGCCGGTCAGGGCGAGCACCCGCCGGACCCCGGCGAGGGGGGCGAAAGCGTCCCGGTACCAGTCGAACACCAGCCGGTCGCCGCTGATGTTGAGGGTGTGCGGACCCTTCCGGTCCGGGAAGCGGACCTCGCCGATCCGCCGCTCCCGGTACGCCGTCGGCGTCAACCGGTCGACCGAGAAGGCGAACAGGCCGTCGCCGTAGCCGGACGAGAAGTCCTGGCCGAACCGGAGGAGCGTCTCGCCGGAGCGGACCAGGCCGCCGGCCATCCGCGCCCCGCGGGGGGAGACGAGCACCGGGCTCGCCGGGTGCGGGCGGAACGGCGCGGTCAGCGAGTCGGCGACCCAGAGGAACAGCGCGCCGTTGCCCACCCGCTCGAGGTTGCCGAACAGGTACACGTGGCCGCCGTGCTCGACGAGCGTGGGGTCCAGGAGCCGCGCGTCCGGCCGGAGGTCCAGCGTCACCGGTGCGGTCAGCTCGCCGTCGGCGAGCACGTAGGCGCTCGGCCCCGCCCACGAGGCCGTCTCCGGGACGACGTGCTCCCGGCCGGCCAGGGTGACCGTGGCCGGGTAGGAGAAGTGCCCGCCGGCAGGCGACACCCGGCGGTGCTGCCCGTCCTGGACGAGGACGATCTCGCCGCGCCCGGTGCTGGCCCGCAGCGCCTCCACCAGGATGCCCGGGGGATCGGAGCTGAAGAACGGGTCGGCGTAGAAGACGTAGCCGCGGGGCGGGCGCAGCGTGTCCCACGTCCCGGGGTCCGGCAGCACCGTGCCGTCCCGGAGGGCGGTGAGGGGGTCCGCCGGCGCCGGGGCGGTCGAGACCGCCCACCGCTTCTCGACGACCGCCCCGTAGACCAGCCGCCGGACCCGCCGGCGGGCGGTGGCGACCGCGAGCCGGGCGACGTCGACGACCGATGCGGCGTCCGCGGGCCGGCCGGCGACGTCGTCACCGGCCGGCAGCGCCCCGGACCCGACCTGCTGCACGGCCCGGTCCAGCAGCAGCGGGACGTGCCGGTGCGCCTCGGCCACGGTGGCCCGGTAGGAGTGCGGGTGCACCTTCGTCTCGGCGGAGGCGACGACGTGCCCGCTGCCGAGCACCTCCACTCCCTGGGTGAGCACCGGGTCGCCGCGGAGCATCTCGCGGAGGGCCACCGGGCTGTCCCGGTGGCGGGTGGGGGAGCCGATGTGGAGCGCGAGGACGGGCAGCGGGAGGCCGGCCGGGGCCCGGAGCGCGCGGCGGCCCAGGTGCAGGGCGAGCGAGAAGCCGCCGTCCCGCAGGCGGTCGACGACGTGCGGCGGGAGGACGTCGACGGCTCCGTCGCGGACCGGCGCGAACTCGACGACCTCGACGACCCGCTTGCGGCCCTGCGCCACCGGGACGCTCCTCGCCGTGGCGCGCGGCCCGAGCAGCGCGGAGGCCCTGCCCCGACCGGGCCGGCCGACGCCGACCGCGGAGAAGACGCTCAGCTCCTCGCAGCCCCCCAGCGCGTCGAGGGCGTCGAGGGCGTACGCCGGGACCCTGCCGTCGTCGACGATGACGGCGATCTCGAGCCGGCCCATGCCCCTCCGCCCTGAGCTGTCCCCTGCGGCCCTGCCGGGCGCACGGTATCGGTCCGCAGCCGCCCAACGTCCAGGGAGCGGAGCCGGTTCCGGCGGCGCGGACCGTTCCGGGACGGGGTGCGAAGGCATCCGGCGCGGCCGCTGGTGCCACTAGGGTCCGCGCATGACCTGGATGGTGACCGGGGGCGCCGGCTACATCGGCGGGCACGTGGTCGACGCGATGCGGGCCGCCGGGAACGAGGTCGTCGTCCTGGACGACCTCTCCACCGGGGTCCCCGGGCGGATCGCCGACGTGCCGCTGGTCCGTGCGAGCGTGCTCGACGGGTCGGCCGTCGCCGACGCGGTGCGCCGCCACGGGGTCACCGGGATCGTGCACCTGGCGGGCAAGAAGCAGGTCGAGGAGTCCGTCCGGCTGCCGCTGCACTACTACCGGGAGAACGTCGAGGGCCTGCGGACGCTGCTCGAGGCGGCGACCGCCGGAGGCGTGGGCACCTTCGTGTTCAGCTCCAGCGCAGCGGTGTACGGCGCACCGGACGTCGACCTGGTGCGCGAGGACCTGCCCTGCCGGCCGATCAACCCCTACGGGCAGACCAAGCTGGTGGGCGAGGCGATGCTGGCGGACGTCGCGCGGGCCACCGGGCTGCGGCACGTCAGCCTGCGCTACTTCAACGTGGTCGGTGCCGGCCGCCCCGAGCTGGCCGACCGGGGCGCGTCGAACCTCGTGCCCATGGTCTTCCGGCGGCTGGACGAGCGGGCGGCACCGCTGGTGTTCGGCGACGACTTCCCGACACCGGACGGCACCTGCGTCCGCGACTTCGTCCACGTCGCGGACATCGCGTCGGCGCACGTCGCCGCGGCGCGCGCGCTGGCCGCGGGCGACCTGGACGCCCTGGTCGCGAACATCGGCCGCGGGGCGGGCGTCTCGGTGCGCGAGATGGTCGCGGTGATCCGCGAGGTCACCGGCACGGCGGACGAGCCGTGGGCCGAGCCGGTGGTCGTCGGCCGGCGGGCGGGGGACGCCGCCCGCGTGGTGGCGGCCGCGGACACCATGCGGACGACGCTCGGCTGGACCGCCCGGTACGGGGTGCGCGAGATGGTCGACTCCGCCTGGGCCGGGTGGACGGCGTCGCGCAGCCCGGCCGCTCCCTGACCGGCGACCGCCCGCACGGCTCTCGCCGTCCGTGGCCGCCCACCGGCCGGGCGACGCGGTGCGCGGGGGCGGGGCCGCCACGCTCGGTGACGTACACGCGCGGGAGGCGGCGCAATGCGGCGGGCATCGCCCCTCCGCCTTGACGCGCTGCTGTCGCGGCAAGACGGTACGGAGCGTGGCTGCCGCCGTCGGGTCCTCGGACCGGCGATGGGTGCTGCCCCGATCGGGCGGCCGTCTCGGTGCTCCGCCCCGGCGCTGGCCTCGCCGGGTGCTGCAGGCCGTCCTCGTGCTCGGCGGGTGGGCCGTGCTGCTCCTGCTGGCCGGGCCGGCGCAGGCGGACGACGCCGCCGATGCGGACGTGCCGGGAGCGCTCGTGACCGTCGCGAGCGACGACTCCCCGGCCGAGGAACCGGCGGCCGGGGAGCCGGAGCAGGTGGCCGAGGAGCCCGCGCCGGAGGGACCGGCGGCCGAGGCGCCGGTGGCGGAGGAACCGGCGGCCGAGGCGCCGGTGGCCGAGGTGCCGCCGGCCGAGGAGCCGGCGCACGAGGAACCGTCGACCGAGCGGCCCACCGCGGAGGAGCCGGCACCCGGTGCGCCGACCGCGCCGGCGGAGGAGCAGGCCGCGCCGGCGAGCGGGTCCGCAGCCGCGCCCGTCCCGGTGGCGCCGCCCGCGGCGCCGCCTGCCCCTGCCCCTGCCCCTGCGCCCGCTGCCTCCGCCCCGCAGCCCGCTGCCTCCCCGGGACCCGCTGCCGGGCCTCCGGTTGCCCCGGCTCCGGAGCCTGCCGCCCCCGTCCCCGCCACCGTGGTCCCACCGGCGGCTACAGCAGCCGCCGCCGCGGACGAGGACCACCGTGCGTGCCGGCGTCCGGCGGTCCGCTGGCGCGCCGCGGTGCCGCGCCACCCGGTCGTGGCCCTGGACCGCCCGGTGTGCGGGAACCGTCCGGTGGTGCCCGCCGTCGGTGCTCCGCCGTCCCCGGCGGTACCCGCCGAGGCCGCGCCGGGGCACGATCCGGAGCCGGCCGCCCCGCAGCCGGGCACACCGAGCACGCCGGGCGGCAGCCCGTCACCGACGACCGGAGCCCCCGCGACCACCTCGGGGACGCCGGAGCGACCGGCCGCCGCGCCCGTTCCCCCGGTCGCTCCCCCCGTGCCCACGGCCTGCCCCGCCCGGGGCGCGGGTGCGGCGACGACCACTGCGACCACGACCACGACCACGACGACCACGGCCGGCGCGGTCGTCGCCCCGACGTCCACGACGGCCGGGTCGGACTGCTCGCCGACCACCCCGCCGACCACCTCGCCGGCCGCAGCACCCGCGTCGCCCGACAGCGCCCCGGTGCTGGGTCCGGTCGTGCCCCGCGCCGTCACCGTGCCGCCCGGCGCGCTCGCGACCACGGGGCCGGCCGCGGCGTCCCCGGGTGCGGCTGTCCTGGCGCCCGGGCCCGGCCCGGTGGCCGGTGCGGCCGACCGTGAGCGGCCGGGCACGGTCCTCCCGGCACGCGCACCGCTCCCGCGGGGGAACGGCGCCCATCTCGTCCCCCGGGGAGCCCCGCGGCCGGTCGGACACCACGCGGTCTCCGCGGCCGCCTCGGTCGTCCCCTCGCGGGTCCCGGCCGGACCGGTCCCGCTCGCGCCGGCGACGCCTGCGCCCGTGCACGCGCCGGCTCCCGCCCCGTCTGCGCCCACCCCCGGCGGCACCTCGGCCGGCGAGGGCTCCGGGACCGCGGCCGGCCACGCGGGAGGCACCCCGCTGCTGCTGGCGACGCTCTCCCGGTCGGCCGCCGGACAGGCCGTGGTGACCGGCTCGCGCCAGCCCGTCGACGCCGGCGGGCGGGTCGCCGGCAGCCCGGCCGACCCCGCCAGCACCCCCGACTGACCTGCCCGCGGACGGCCCTCGACCGGGTCGCCGTCCGGCTCCTGCGCGGCTCCTGCCGGGAACCCTCCCGATGGCCGCGGATGCCGGACGCCGACGGAGCGCTCCGCTCCATGCACCGCGCCCGCGCGCACCCAGACACCCGGCACCAGCCCTCGCGCTGGTCCGTTCCCCGGCGCTCCGCCGGGACGGGAGTGAACACCCATGAACGACGCGACGACCGACCTCGCGGGGACCGCCCCGCTCGACCGGCGGGTGGGCGCGCCATGTCGCTGACCCCCGATGCCCGGTACCCGGACGGCCGCGGCCGCCTGCTGCTGAAGTCCGTGCTCGACCGGTCCCTGGCTGCCGTCCTGCTGCTGGTCGCCGGGGCGTGGATGCTGCTGATCGCCCTCGCCATCCGGCTGGACGGACCCGGGCCCGTCCTGGTCCGGGAACGCCGGGTCGGCCGGGGTGGCCGCGAGTTCTGGCTGCTGCGGTTCCGCAGCAGCGTGCTGGAGGCACCCCGGCATGTCGGTTCCGAGGCCCGGGGACCGGTGCCGGCGCGGGTGGCCGTGGCGACCCGGGTCGGTCGCGTGGTCCGCGGCTGCTACCTCGACGAGCTGCCCAAGCTGCTCAACGTGCTGCGCGGCGACCTGTCCTTCGTCGGCCCCCCGCCGCTCAGCCCCCGGTCGGCCGCCGCCGACCGGCTCCCGGCCCTGCCGGTGCGCCCCGGCCTCACGGGGCTGTACTCCCGCGGGCCCCGGCCGGGGACCCCCGCCGCGCCGCTGGACGTCGACGAGTACCTGCGCAACTACTCGATCGCCCTCGACCTGTCGATCCTGCGGCGCGCACTGCGCCCCGGGCGGCCGGGCACCGATGTCCGCTGACCCCGGGCCCCGGGTGGGCGGATCAGCGCCGGCGGCGGCCCGGCCGCCGGGCGGACGGCGGGAGACCGTGGCCCGACGGGTGCTGGACGGTGCCCCGGGAAGCCGGCGGGAGCGCCGGACCGCGCCCGACGGGCCGGGCAGCGCCGGTGGGCGCCGGCAACCGGTCCTGCCGCTGGTCCCGCGCGTCGCGCTCCTGGCGGGCGTCGGCGCGCCGCAGCGCCCGGCCGATGACCACGCTCACCGCGGCCGTGCCGGTCAGCCACACGAGGCCGACGATCAGCGCCTGGAGCATCGGGTTCTCTCTTCGTCGTGCCCGACCCCGCGCTCGGTCGTGCCGATTCCCGAGGGACGACTCCCCTGGAAGATAGCCGTCGCGACGCCACCCGGACCGCCGTCCCCAGGGGCCGGGGTGCGACTGCCGACGCGCCCCACCGTCGGTCGGAACGGTGCGTGTCCGGGAACTGGGGAACGGGTAACGTCCCGGCGGCCGGACGGACCCCGGCCGGGCGGAGGCGACGACGATGCGGGTGGTGCTGCCGCTCGCGCTCGCGGTGCTGCTCGTCGCCGTCCTCGGCCTGGTGGCGGGGGCTCTCGCCCGGCGCGCCGACCGGCACGACGAGGCCTGGGCGGCGGGCCCCGCCCGGCTCCGCTGGGCGCTGCGCCGTCGCGGGCGCAGCCGCCGGTCCCGTCCCGGTCCGGCCGGGCGGTCGTGCCCTCCGGTGGGGTCGACGCCGTCGGCCCTGCCCGGTCGACGGCGACCGGTGCGCGAGGCCGAGGACGACCACGCCGGGTAGTCACACCGGTACGCGAGGCGGTGTGTCGACCGTGTCCGGGCTCGCCGGCCTGGGATGAACCTGTGAAGTGTGCACAACCGGGCACGTGCCCGCTCTTCGTCCCTAGAGTGCCCGCATGTCCGGGGTGCACCAGGGGAACGGTCGCCGCCACGCGCGGTGCGGTCGATGACCCCGCCGTCGCTCGTCGTCGGCGGTTCGTACGGCGCCGGGGCCGCCAGCATGCGGGTGCGCGTGCTCCAGTGGCTGCGGTTCCTCGACCTCGGGGCCGAGGTGCACGACTACCTGGGCACGTCGAACGTGCGGCCGGCCACGCTGCTGCGGCGGCCGCTGGACGTCCTCGGCGCCGAGGTCGAGCTGGCCCGGTTCAGCTCCCGGGCCCGGCCCGAGCGGTTGCTGATCTCGCGCTCGATGGGGCCGTTCACCCGGGGGCGGGCGGAGGCCGCGCTGCTCACCCGGGCCGGGCGGGGCGTCTACGACTTCGACGACGCGCTGTTCGACGACCGGCGCGGTGGCGTGCACGGGTTCTTCGGGGAGGCGACCGCCTGGGAGCGCTCGGTCCGGGCAGCCGACGTGGTGCTGGCCGGCAACGACCACCTGGCCTCGGCCGCGGCCCGGCTCAACCCGAACGTCGAGGTGCTCCCGACCTGCGTGGAACCGTCGGACTACCCGCTGAAGCAGCAGTACGCCGTCGGGTCGGTGCCCCGGCTGGTCTGGCTGGGCTCGCCGGTCAACGAGCGCTACGTCGTGGCCGTGGCGCCGGCGCTGCTGGAGGTGCACCGGCGCACCGGGGCGCGGCTGACGATGATCAGCGCGGGCGACCGGCGGCTGGGGGCGCTGGACGCGATGACCGACCGGGTGCAGTGGGCCGGCGCGCGCACCGACGCCCTGCTGGCGGAGTCGGACGTCGGCATCATGCCGCTCCCCGACACGCCCTACGAGCGGGGCAAGTGCGCCTACAAGCTGCTCCAGTACGCGGCTGCCGGGCTGCCCGCGGTGGCCACGCCGATCGGCGTGAACGCCGTCGTGGTGGACCAGGTCCGCGGGCTCGCGGCCCGCGACCACGACGAGTGGGTGCAGGCCCTGGTCACCCTGCTGGAGGAGTCTGGGGACGCCCGCCGGGTGCGGGGCCGGGCTGCGCGCGCCGCGGTGGAGCAGCACTACAGCTACCGCGCCTGGCAGCACCTCTTCTGCGCGGCGCTGGCGCTGCCCGCGACGAGCCCGGTGCCGCCGGCCGCCACACCGCCCCCCGGCCAGCTGCCGGCCCAGCCGGCCGCCCCGGCCTGACGGGCCGCGCGTGGACGGTCCCACCCGCAGCGCCCACCCCGGACAGGACGGAACCGGACCCGTGACGGCCCCCGGTCGGAGCGCCCGCCGCCGGCGACGGGCCTGGGTGGCGGCAGCCGTGGCGGTGCTCGCGGTCGTCGGGCTCCTCGGCTGGGTGCTCGGCCGCGGCGGCGAGGACGACGCCGCTGCCCCACCGCGCACCGCCACCGGGGCGCCCACCTGCAGCGGCGAGCCCGGTGCCCCCGCCACCCCGGCACCGGCCGGACCCGCGCCCGGGGCCGTGGACGTGCGCGACTTCGGCGCGGTCGGCGACGGGGTCACCGACGACGCGCCGGCGATCCGGCGGGCGCTGGCGGCGGCGACCGCCGTCCACGTCCCGGCCGGCAGCTACCTCCTGGACAGCTTCGACAGCCCACGGACCGGCCTGGTCACCGCCGACTTCGTCTTCTCCCTCCGGAGCGGGCAGGTGCTCACCGCCGACCCGGGCGCGGTGTTCCGGATGGCCGACGGAGCGGTCACCGGCTCGTCGGCGGCCTGGGGCGGCAACGTCTTCCTCGCCCCGGCCGTGCACGACATCGTCATCTCCGGGCTGACGCTGGACCTGAACGGGCCGGGCAACCTCGTGCCCGCGGGGCGGGTCATCACCGGCTACGGCCTGTACGCCTACGACAGCGAGCACGTCCGGCTGAGCGACGTCACGATGCTCGACACCCCGGGCCAGAACTACGTGGTCGCCCAGGGCGGGGGGACCGACATCCGGGTGGAGCGGTCCACCTTCCGGAACGGGGGGACCTCGATCCCCGGGAACCGCAACCAGGACGACTTCTCCGCGCTCTACTTCACCGCCACCGACGTCGTCGTCGACCAGGTCACCATCGAGCACGACCAGCCGCCGTTCGACTTCAGCGGCGGCGTCGAGCTGCACGGGTCGCGCGAGTCCGTCACCGCCAGCCGGGTCGAGCAGAGCTGGCCGGCGGTCTACATCGGGCCGGACGCGAAGGCCGGGGGGCCGGTCCAGCAGGACGTCACGGTGGCCTGCAACAGCTTCACCGACGTCGGCCGCGGGGTGGTGTTCAACGCCGGTGGGACCAAGCCGATCGACGGGGTGCGCATCACGCAGAACGACGTCGAGCTGGCCAGGTTCGACGCGTTCCCCACCGAACCGACCCGGGGGATCGACCAGGACATGCCGACCGAGCCGGCGTGGACCTACCACCACGTCATCACCGGCCTCGAGGTCGACCGCAACCGGATCACGGACACCGACGGCACCTCCGACGCGGCGGTCCGGTTGTCCCAGGTGCAGGGCGCGACGATCACCGGCAACGACCTGCGCGGCACCTCCCGGGCCGCCCTCGAGCTGCACAGCTCCCCCTGGGGCACGAAGAACGTGACCTTCGAGCGCAACACCGTCGAGTGGCTGGGGCACGCGCCGGCGGTGGCGCTGTCGCTGGGTGGCCGGTCCACCGACCCACCCGTCGCGGCCTTCACCGCCGACGACATCACCGTGGCGCACAACCGGATCAGCCGGGGGGACGGCCGGTCGGGCAGGTGCGCGATCTACGCCGACTGGAACGCCCACGCCGGGGTGTCCGCGGTGCGCGCCTACGGCAACACCGTGGCCGGCGACACCCCCGGACGTTGCGGACCACGGGCGGCGCAACTGCAGGGGAGCCCGTGATGACGGCCCACGCCGAGGTGCCCGCGCCGCAGGTCAGAGCGGCGAAGGGGTTATCCAGGTCACATCCGGTCGGTAGCGTGGCCGGTGCTCACGGGGGAGCTGGTGCCGCCGTGGGCCGTCCAGGGGGCGACGTCGTCCGGGAGCGGGGGTTCAGGTGACGGTCGGCAGCAGGCTGCGGCCCTTCCGCACGGGCTGGTGGCTCGTCGCGCTCGGCGTCCTCGTCGGGCTGGCCGCGGCCCAGGTGGTGCTCGCCCGCACCACGCCGCTCTACCGGTCCACCACCCAGCTGTTCGTCGGCGCCGCCGGCCCGGCCGACACGACGACCGCGGCCTACAACGGCGGCCTGTTCACCCAGCAGCGGGTGGCGTCCTACGTGTCCCTGATCGAGAGCGACCGGCTGGGCCGTGAGGTCGTCGACGACCTGCGGCTGCCCGTGCCGGCGGAGCAGCTGGCCGGCCAGGTGACCGGGACGGCGCTGCCCAACACCGTCATCCTGCAGATCACGGTCACCGACACCTCGGCCCGCGGGGCCCGGGACGTCGCCGCCGCCTACGGCCGCCACGTCATCGACGACGTCACCGAGCTGGAGCGCCCCGATCCCTCGGCGCCGTCCGCCGTGAAGGTCAGCACCCTGCAGCCGGCGAGCCTCGAGCGCGACCCGGTGAGCCCGGACGCCGTCCGCGACCGAGGGCTCGGCGCCCTGCTGGGGCTGCTCGCCGGCGGCGGCCTGGCCGTCCTGGTGTCGCGCCGGCGGCGCACCGTCGCGACGGTCGAGGACGTCGGGGCGGCGATCGGCGCCCCGGTGCTGGCCACCGTGCCCCGGGACGGCGGGAGCACCGGCACGCCGCCGGCCACCCTGCTGGACCCGGCGTCCGCCGGCCCGGAGGAGGCGCGGCTGCTGCGCACCCGCGTGTACCCGCCGGGTGGCGCCAGCGCGCCGGCGACCGTGGTCGTCACCAGCCCGGACCGCGACCAGGCCACGACCCGGCTCGCGGTCCAGTTCGCCGCCGCGGTGGCCCGGGGCGGCCGCCGGGTCCTGCTGGTCGACGCCGACCTGGGCCGGCCGCAGCTGAGCAGCAGCCTGGGCTGCGCGGACGTCGAGGGGCTGGCCGAGGTGCTGGCCGGCACGGCGGACGAGTCGGCGGTCATCCGGCCCGCCGGCCCGGGCGGGGTCGCCGTCCTCCCCGCCGGCCGCCGCCGGGGCGAGGCCGACGACGAGGTGGCGGGGCTGTTCGCCGCGCCGAAGATGCGGGCCCTCCTGGACACCCTGTGCACGGCCTACGACACCGTGGTCGTCGCCGGCCCGCCGGTGCTCACCGACGGCGACGCCGGTGCCGTCGGCGCGCTCGGCGACGGGTGCCTCCTGGTGGCCGTCGCCGGCACCACCCGGCGCAGGCGGCTGGCGCAGGCGGCGGCGACGCTGTCCTGGTACGGGGTCGCCCTGCTCGGCGGGGTGCTGGTCCAGGTGCCCGAGCGGTCCGCCCGCCCGCGCCGGACCCGCTACCCCGCCGATCCGGACCGGGCCGCGGCCATGGCGACGGGGACGGTCGAGCCCGACGCCCCTTTCGGCCCGGCGGCCCCGAGCGGCCGCCTCCTCCCGACGAGCGCCCCGGCGGGGAACGACCCGTCGTGAGCCCGGTGAGCGCGGCCGGCGCGGTCGCCGTCGGGCCCACCCCGCTGCTGCCCGACCTCGGACCGGTCCGCGCCCGCCTCCGGTCGCTCGCAACGACCGCGCGCACGGTCCGGTCGGCCGGCTACGTGCACCTCCTCGCCGCCCAGGTCGCCCCGCTGGGCGTCAGCTTCCTGCTCACGATGGTCTCCGCGACGCTGCTCGGCCCGGAGCGCCGGGGCGTGCTGACCTTCCTGATGACCGGGTCGCTGCTGGTCGGTGCGCTCGCCTACGGCAGCCTGCACGTGCCGGTGGTCGACGGGCTGCGGTCGGGCGACGGCCGGAGCCTGCGCCACGGCGTCCGGCTGGTGGCCGGGATCTGGCTGCTGCTGACCACCGCGGGTGCCGCGGTGGCGTTCCTCGCCCGGCCGGCGAGCCCGACCGCCGACCCGGGCACCGCCTTCCAGGTCGGGCTCGTGCTGGTCGGCGGGGCGATCGCGGTCACGCAGCTGTTCGCCGGGCGCGTGCTGCAGGGCCTGGCCGAGAACAGCCGGTACGTGCGGGTGGTCGTCGGGCAGGCCGCCCTCTACCTGGTCGGCACCGGGGCGGTGCTGCTGGCCACCCGGTCGCCGCTGCTGATGTTCGGCACCTGGTACGTCTCGGTGCTGGGCGGCCTCGTCCTGGCGGTCGGCCACCTGCGCACCGTGCTGCAGGAGCGCGCCCCCCACGCCGACGGCGGCCCCTCCTGGCGGTCGTTCGCCCGCTCGGCCACGGCCAACAACGTCGGCAGCATCGGGCAGATGGTCATGCTCCGCGCCGACGTCCTCGTCGTCGGCCTGGTGCTGGGCCCGGTCGCGACCGGCGTGTACGGCATCGCCCTGTCGCTGACCGAGCTCGCCCTCATCGCGCCCGAGGTCTTCGCGCTGGCGGTCTACGGCAACCGGGCCCGGATGGCGGACGCGAGCTGGGTCGCGCACGTCCGGCGGACGGTCCGGGTGAACCTCGTCCTCGCGGTCGCCGCCGCGGCGGTCATCGCCGCGGCCGGCTTCCTCCTGGTCCAGGGGCCGCTGGCCTCCTACCGGGGGCTGGTCCCCCTGATGCTGATCGTGCTGCCCGGCGTGGTGCTCGCCGGCTACACCCGGATCGCGCTGAGCGCGCTGCAGGCGCTGGGCGCCACGGTGCCGGTGTGGCGGTTCGGCGTGCTCGCCCTGGTGCTGTCGCTCGGCTTCCTCCCCGGGGCGCTGCTGGGCGTGACCGGCCCGGCGGTGGTCTCCAGCGTCGCCTACGGGCTGACCGCGCTCTTCCTGCACGTGCAGCTGCGCACCCGGCTGGCCGGGGTGGCCCGGTGACCGGCCCGACGACGGCGGTGGTGGTCGTCGCGTTCCGGTCGGCCCCGCACCTGGCCGCGGGGTTGCCGGCGCTGCTCGGCGACCCGAGCGTCGGGGACGTCGTCGTCGTCGACAACAGCAGCGACCCGGCGACCGCCGCCGCCGTGGCCGCGGCGGGTGACCGGGTGCGGTACGTCGACCCCGGGGCGAACCTCGGCTTCGCCCGTGGCTGCAACCTGGGCATGCGGCTCACCGCGGACCCGGTCGTCGCGTTCGTGAACCCCGACGTGCTGCTCGTGCGGCCGCTCACCGACCTGGTGCGGGCCTGCGCGGACGGCGACGCGGCCGTGCTCGGCGGCGGCCTGACCGAGACGCCGGACGGCGAGGTGCTCGGCAACGCGCGCCGGCGGGTGACCCTCGTGCACGAGCTCGGCCGCGCGGTGCTGGGCTCGCGGGTCTCCGAGCTGCCGGTGCCGGTGGGCGCGGGCACCCGCGCGGTCGACCAGGTCGACGGCGCGCTGCTGGTGGCCCGCCGCGACGTCCTCGAGGCGCTCGGCGGGTTCGACGAGCGGTTCGAGCTGTACTTCGAGGACGTCGACATCTGCGACCGGGCCCGGGCGGTGGGCGGGGTGCTGCTGGACACCCGCCGGTTCGGGGTGCACGCCGGTGGGTCGAGCGCGCGGACGGTGGCCGGCACCTCCTACTGCGTCTTCCGCACGTCCCGCGTCCGCTACCTGCGGAAGCGGTACGGCACGGCCGGCGCGGTCGCCGGGCTGGCGATCACCGCGGCCGAGACGCTGGCCCGGGCGGTCACCCGGCAGCCCGAGGGCGGCCTGGTCCGCCGTCGGGCGCTCGCGATGGTGCTGCGCGAGGTGCTCCGCCCGGGGCGGGCCCAGGTCCTGCCCGCCCGGCCGGCGCCGCGGCGCGCGCCGGCGGCGGCGCAGGGCGGGGCGGAGGCCTGATGTCCACCGCGCTGGTCATCGCGGCGGCGGCGCTGCTGCTGGTCCCCTGCTCGGCCCGGCTGGGCCTGCGCAACCCGGTCACGGTGACCGTGGCGATCTGGCTGGCCGTCGGCCTGCTGCTGGCGGTCCGGCCGTTCAACCTCATCGAGCCGTCGACCCGGGTGTCACTGGCGATCGTCGCCGGGCTCACCGCGCTGTGCCTGCCGCCGCTGCTGCTGCCCGGCCGGTGGCCGGGTGCGGCGGCCGGCGCCGGCGGGACGGGTGGGCCGGGGGCGTCCCGGCTGGTCGTCCGCCCGTGGCCGCTGGCGCTGGCGGCGCTGCTGCTGCTCGCCGGGGCGCTCTACGGCGTGCTGGCCTACCGGAGCGCGGTGTCGGCGGCCCTGGGCGGGGTGCCCTTCGACCAGCTGGACCCCAAGCTCGTGCGCTGGGCCGAGCTCTACGGGAGCGTGCAGGTCAGCAGCACCTCGAGCCTGGCGCTGGGGCTGGCCCCGCTGCTGGGCTGCCTGGCGGTGCTCGGCGGGCTCGGCCACCGGTGGTGGTGGTTCCTGCTGCTGCCGGTGTCGCTGCTGATCGTCACGCAGTCACCGTCGCGGACGGCCGCGCTCAGCGTGGTGGTGGGCAGTGTCTTCTTCTACCTGCTGCTGACCCGGGTCCAGCGGGGGCCCCTGCTGATCACCGGCCCCCGGCTCCGCCGGGCGCACCTGCTGGGCCTGCTCGGCGGCATCGGCGCGCTCGCGCTCGGCTACTTCTCCTACATCGGGCACGCGCTGGACAAGGCGGAGGCCGCCCCCGGGCTGTTCCCCGCGCGGTGGCTGCCCAGCGCGCTGCTGGAGCCGCTGCTGTTCCAGGTGGGTGGCGTCAGCGCCTTCACCGCCGCGGTGGAGCAGCCGCTGGAGCCGGGCGGGCCGTACGGCCACTTCGGCCGGTCGATGTACTCGCTGGTCAAGGCTGCCCAGGAGCTCGGCGCCCCGCTGCCCGGGCCGGACCCGTTCGCCGGGTACGTCGACATCCCGGTGCCCTTCAACACCTACACCGCGTTCGGCGACGTCTACTTCGACCTCGGCATCGTCGGCGTGGTCGTGCTCTTCCTGGCCATGGGGCTGGTCGTGCACCTGTTCACCACCTGGCCCGCCCCCGGGCACCCGGTGTCGGCGTGGCTGCTGAGCGTGATGGCGGTGGTGCTCACCGACACCCCGGTCAACATGAGGTTCCTGGACGTCGACATCGTGCTGCAGGCCCTGGTCGGGTGGCTGGTCATCGCCCTGGTCCTGCGGCGCCGGACGGTGCCCGCGGTGCCCGCCGACCCGCCCGGGGAGGTCCGGGCACTGCCCGCCGACCCGGAGCGCACCCCCGCCGGCCGGCGCTGAGCCGGCCCGGCCGGGCGGTCAGGCGGTGCGGTCCAGGGCGGCGTCCCGGGGCGGCGGTCCGCTGCCGAGGAAGGGGGTCATGTTCGCCTCGCCGGGCGCGGACACCCCCTCGCGCCGGAGCACGCGGACGAGGGTGGTCAGCAGGATCCGCGCGTCCAGGACGGGCCCGACCCGGTCCACGTACGCGACGTCCGCCGCGAACCGGGCGTCCCAGCCCAGCAGGTTGCGCCCGCTGACCTGCGCCAGCCCGGTGATCCCCGGCCGCACCTCGTGCCGCCGGAACTGCTCCGGGCTGTAGCGGTCGAGGTACTCCATGAGCAGCGGGCGGGGCCCGACCAGGCTCATGTCGCCGCGCAGCACGTTCCACAGGCTCGGCAGCTCGTCCAGGCTGGTGCTGCGCAGCCACAGCCCGAACGGCGTGGTGCGTTCGGCGTCGTTGGCGAGCCCGTCGGCGGGGCCGAGCACCCGCATGGTGCGGAACTTGACCAGCTGGAAGGGAGCACCGCCGAGACCGGGCCGCTGCTGGCGGAAGAGCACCGGTGATCCCAGCCGCCAGCGGACGGCGAGGGCCACGGCGGCGATCACCGGCGACGTGGCGGCCAGCACGGTGCCGGACACCACGACGTCGGCCAGCCGTTTCACCCGCAGGTAGCCGCGCCGGCGGACCCCGGACCTCACCGGCTGGCCAGGAAGGCCCGGACGGCGTCGAGCACGCGGTCGACCTGCTCCGCGGTCAGCGCCGATCCGCTCGGCAGCGTCAGCCCGGTGGCGAACAGCCGCTCCGCCGCGCCGTCGAGGTGGGTGCGGGCGCCGGCGAACACCGGCTGCAGGTGCATCGGCTTCCACAGCGGGCGGGACTCGATCCCCGCGCGGTCGAGCGCCAGCCGCAGCTCCTCCGCGGTCCAGCCGGCGTCGCCCGGGTCGACGAGCACCGCGGTGAGCCAGCAGTTGTCGGCCTCGTCGCCGTCCCGCTGGAACAGCCGCACCCCGGGGACGCCGGCGAACAGCTGCGCGTAGCGCTCCCGCAGCGCCCGGCGGCGGCCGATCATCTCGTCGAGGCGCTCGAGCTGGCCCAGGCCGAGGGCGGCCAGCACGTTGCTCAGCCGGTAGTTGTAGCCGATCTCGGTGTGCTCGTAGTGCGCCGCCGGCTGGCGGGCCTGGGTGCTCAGGTACCGGGCGCGCTCGGCGAGGTCGGCCCGGTCGGTGAGCAGCATCCCACCGCCGCTGGTCGTCATGATCTTGTTGCCGTTGAAGGACAGCGCGGCGGCCACCCCGAAGGAGCCGGCCGGGCGGTCGGCGTGGGTGGCGCCCAGGCCCTCGGCGGCGTCGGAGAGCACCGGCACGCCGGAGCGCTCGCACACCGCGTCCAGCCGGGTGTAGTCGGCGCAGCGGCCGAGCAGGTCGACCGGGACGACGGCGGCGACCCGGGTGCCCTCGGCCGCGAGGTCGGCGAGCGCCTGCTCCAGCAGGTCCGGGTCGAGGGTGCCGGATTCCGCGTCGCAGTCGACGAACACCGGCTCGGCGCCGGTGTAGACCACGGCGTTGGCGGTCGCGGCGAAGGTGAGCGTCGGCACGACCACCGCCGTCCCGGGGCCGGCGCCGAGCTCCAGCAGGGCCAGGTGCAGCGCCGCCGTCCCGGATGCGAGCGCGACGCCGTGCGCTCGGCCGCAGCGCTCGGCGATCCGCTCCTCGAACATGTCGACCATCGGGCCGAGCGGGGCGATCCAGCCCGAGCGGACGGCCTCGACGACCCACTTCTCCTCGGTGTCGCCGACGTCGGGGCCGGAGAGGAGCACCCGCGGGGCGGTCACGAGGTCACCGCGGTGCGCTGCTCGGCGACGACGTTGCCCGACCAGGTCTGCTCGCCGGCCGGGCTGGGCACGGCGGGCGGGGTGGCCGTCGCGGCCCGGCCCAGGTCGAGCCGGCGCAGCTCGTCGGTCTCCAACGGCGGCACGGGTACGTGGCTGATCATCGGGTGCAGCGACCGGGTCTCGGTCTCGCCTGCGCCGAAGAGGTCCTCGTGCAGCTTCTCGCCGGGCTTCAGACCGGTGTACCTGATCTCGATGTGCCGGCCCTCCATGGCGATCAGCTGGCTGGCGACGTCGGCGATGCGCACCGGCGTGCCCATGTCCAGCACCAGCGCCTCGCCGCAGCGGCCGATCGCGCCGGCCTGGATGACCAGCTGCACCGCCTCGGCGATCGTCATGAAGTAGCGGGTCACCTCGCGGTCGGTGACGGTGACCGGCCCGCCGCGGGCGATCTGGGCGGCGAAGGTCTCCAGCACCGAGCCGCGGCTGCCCAGCACGTTGCCGAAGCGCACCGACAGGTAGCGCCCGCCCGCGCGGGCCGCATAGGTGGCGGTGACCCGCTCGGCCATCCGCTTGGTCTCGCCGAGCACGTTGACCGGGTCGGCGGCCTTGTCGGTGGAGACGTTGATGAAGTGGGTGACGCCGACCGCGGTCGCCGCCGCCAGCACGTTCCGGCTGCCCAGCACGTTGGTCTTCCAGCCCTCGGCGGGGTACTGCTGGAGCATGTTGACGTGCTTGAGCGCGGCGGCGTGGAACACCACCTCGGGGCGGCGCTGGGCGAAGACCGCACCGAGCGCCTCGGCGTCGCGCACGTCGGCGAGGATGGCTGCGGGCTCGTCGAGCTTCGCCTCGCCGTAGAGGCTCAGCTGGAGGGCGTGCAGGGCCGACTCGTCCCGGTCGAGCATCAGCAGCTCGGCGGGGGAGAAGGTGGCGATCTGCCGGCACAGCTCCGAGCCGATCGACCCGCCGGCACCGGTGACCAGCACCCGCTTGCCGGTCAGGTAGCCGGCGATCTCGCCCACGTTCGTGTCGATCTGCCGGCGGCCGAGCAGGTCGGCGACGTTGATGTCGCGGACGTCGCGGATGCCGACCCGGTGGCTCAGCAGGTCCGACACCGACGGCAGCACCTGCACGACCAGCCCTGCCGCGACGGCACGCTGGGAGAGGTCGCGGACCAGCGCCGCCTCCGCCGTGGGCACCGCGATGACCAGCACGTCGGCCCCGGCCGCGGCGGCCGCGGCGGCAACCCCCTCGCGGGTGCCCAGCATGCGCACCCCGCGGATGCGCAGGTGGCGCTTGGCCGGGTCGTCGTCCAGCAGGCCGACCGGCAGGTACTGGCCGTGCGGGTCGGCGAGCATGGAGCGGATCAGCTGCTCGCCGGCGGTGCCGGCGCCGAAGACCAGCGTCCGGCGGCCGGTGCGGGGACGCAGCGCGCCCTCCCGCTGGAAGCGGAGCGTCAGCCGGAAGGTCATCATCAGGACGAACGAGAGCGTGGCGGCCACCGGCGGCACGCTGAGCGGCAGCAGCCGGGGCGCCCCGGCCGCCGCGTCCACGACGAGCACCCCCAGCGCGCTGGTGCCCACGGCGACGGCCAGCGCGCGCAGCTCGTCGCTGCTGCCGACGGCGTACCGGCCGTGGTGCAGCCGCAGCGCGGTGGCGACCATCGCGTAGGTGGCCGCGGCGATCGCCACCCCGACGAGGACGCCGGTCACGTTCGACCGGTCCAGCGACCCCTCGTACCGCGCCACCGTCGCCAGCAGGAGCCCGGCCAGCAGGGAGAGCAGGTCGACGGCGAGCGTCATCGCACGGATGACCCGCCACCGGGCGTTGCGGTCCACTGATCTCACGCTGCACCTCTCACGTCGTGCCTGCGAGCAGTCATGTCTGCCGGGGCGCCTGCTCGGCGGCCCCGCTCCCTCCGGTCGTCGGGGTGCCGCCGGCCGGCGCGGCGGCACCGACGGCCCGCGCCAGCGGCGCACCGGCGCGGGCGGCGTCGGGCCGGTAGGCGCGGCCGCCGGCCGCCGTCAGCGCCTCGCCCCGGGGCACCCGGTCGAGCACCACGCCGAGCAGCGGCGCGTGCACGGCCGTGAGCCGGTCCGCCGCCTCGGCCAGCTGCCGGCGGCTGGTCCGGCCGTGCCGGACGACGAGCACGCACCCGTCGGCGAGGGCGCTGCCCATCAGCGCGGCGTCCACGAGCGGCAGCACCGGCGGGGCGTCGATGACGACCACGTCGTAGGAGGCGCGCAGCTCCTCGACCAGCACGCGCATCACCGGCGAGCCGAGCAGGTCGCCCGGGTTGGGGTGCAGCGTGCCGGCGGGGAGCACCGACAGCAGCCCGCCGCCGCCCCCGCGCACCGCCTGTTCCACCGGGAGCGTGCCGGCCAGCACCTCGGTCAGCCCGGGACCGTCGGCGACCCCGAGCGAGCGGGCGGCCCGCGGGCGGCGGAGGTCGGCGTCGACCACCAGCACGCGGTTGCCCAGCCGGGCCAGGGACAGCGCCACGTTCACCGCGACGGTCGAGGCGCCGTCACCGGGCAGGCAGCCGGCGACGAGCACCACCTGACGCCGGACGGCGTCGTCGGTCAGCAGCGCCGCGGCGATCGCGCGGAGGTCGTCGACGGACGGCGACCGGGCGGGCAGCGCGGTGACGACGTGCGCGCGGCCCAGGCCCCGGTCGTCGTGGACCCGCCCCAGCAGCCCGACCCCTGCGGCCTCCCGGACCTGCGCGTCGGTGCGCACCCAGCGGTCGAGCTTGCCGCGCGCCACGGCGAGGAGCAGGCCGAGCACCAGGCCGACCGCGCCGCCGCGCCACAGGTTGCCGACGAGGTCGGGCCCGACCGGGGTCGCGTCGTAGGTCGCCGGCTGCAGCGTGCGCACCGTCACCGCGGAGGTGGCTGCGCCGTCGGGCTGCTCGAGCGCGGTCACCCGCGAGGTGAACTGCCGGCCCAGCGCGGCGGCGATCCGCTGCGCCCGCCGGGCGTCGCCGTCGGTGACCGACACGTCGAGCACGACCGTGCCGGTCGTCGCGCTGGCGGTGACCTCGCCGGCCAGCTCCGCGGCGGTCATCGGCAGCGCCAGCTCGTCGACGACCGCCTGCGCCAGCTGCTGGTTGGTGAGGATCTGCACGTAGGAGGTGACCCGCTGCTGGGTGAAGAGGTTGCCCTCGTAGGCCGCGGCCGGGTCGGTGCCCCGGGCGGCGGTGACGAACAGCTTGGTCGAGGAGCTGTAGCTGCGCGGGGTCAGCGAGGTCAGCAGGGCGGCGGCTACCACCCCCAGCACCACCGCGGCGAGGACCAGCAGACGGTGCCGGCGAAGGTTGCTCACCCCTGCGTCCACCTTCCCCTCGTCGTGATGACGGGCCCCCCAGGAAGTCCCGCGCCAGGCCTGGTCGCTGCCTGTCCGGGCGCTGAACGTAGTGGCACGGGGGGTGCGCGCGGACCGGTTCCGGGTCGCGCCGGTTCCACCGCGGGGGAGGGGTCCCGGCCTGTCGTCGTCGGCAGTGTGAGCCCGGTCACGGACCGTGAGCGGCGGTCAGCGGCCGCCGGTGGAGAGGCTGCGGGCGAGGTCGGCGCCGAGTGCCGTGCCGTAGGTGCTGATCCGGCCGCAGTGCTCCATGTGCCAGACCGGCGAGCCCTTGACGACGTTGCCCGCCAGCAGGGGTCCCATCACGTGCAGGCCGGGTGCGGCCGCGAGCGCGTCGTCGACGGCGACGCCCGCACCGGCAGCGGTCGGCCGGCAGACGCCGTCGGTGACGAGCTGGTCCAGCAGCGGTGCGGCCGCCAGCGGCACGGGCCGAGCCGGGCCGCCGCAGTTGACGACCACGTCGGCGGCCGGGGTCAGCTCCTCGGCCCGGCCGGCCTGCTCGCACTGCACGTGCACCGTGCCGTCGGCGTCGGCCCGGACGCCGACGTAGGCGGCCGGGACGAGCCGCAGCCGCCCCTCGATGGCCAGCTGCTCGGTGACCTCGCAGTACTCCCAGCCGGCGCGCCGCTGGTGGCGGCCGAGCTCGGTGCCCCAGCGGGCGGCGAACTCGGCGGCCTGGTCCGGGGCCAGACGGGGCAGCAGGGCGCCGACCGCCGCGGAGACCGGCCGCAGTGTGTCGGTCGTCGTCAGGCCCGCCCGGCGGCCGCGGGCGATGTCGGCGAGCGCGGCCTCGTACACCGTCACGGCGTCGACGGCCGCCGCGGTGGTGAGCGCCTGCAGCCGGTCGGCGGCGAACGGCGCCGGCACGTGCCCGTCGTCGATGCGCTCGGGGAGCCGGCCGCCCGGCGACAGCACCGTGAACAGCGCGGTGCGGGCGGCCGGCAGGTCCAGGTCGTTGAGCTGGTAGAGCATGTCCATGGTGCCGGCGTTGCCGCCGATGAGGACGACGTGCGCCGGCCCGTGCGCGGTCCGCGCGGCGAGGGCCGCGCCGATGCGCCGCACCGCGGCGGTCATGTCGTCGAAGGGGTCGTCGACGAGCACGGCGCCGGGCAGCTCGTCCTGGGCCGGCAGCCGGGAGCCGACCGGCGGGGAGCCGGCGGCCAGCACGACCCGGCGGGCGGTGAGCGTGCGCTCGCGGCAGCGCACGCGGTAGCCGCCGCGGACGGCGTCCACGGCCCGGACGTCGTCCTGCAGCACGTCCGTCGTGGCCACGCCCGCGGCCGCGGCCTGCTCGATCGCCGCCCGGGTGCGCTGCCGCAGGTACTCGCCGAAGGTGTAGCGGGGCAGGTACAGCGGGTCGAACTCGTCGCGCTCGACCTGGGTGCGGTGCCGGTCCCACCAGCGCGCGGCGAGCGGGCCCGCCGCGGCGCGGTGCTCGTCGAAGACCCAGTGCTTGTTCGCGGCGAGCCAGCCGGTGAACCGGCTCCGCTCGGGGTCGGGCAGGAAGTCCCGCAGCGGGGTGATCAGCAGCGACGTGCGCGCGGACCGGCTGCCGTAGGGAGTGCCGCTGAACGCGTCGGGTGCCCGCTCGACCACCGCGATCCGCAGCGGCCGTGCCGGGGGCCGGTCCCCGAGGCCGGCGAGCAGCTCGAGCAGCACGTACGAGGTCGACGCGCCGGCCCCCACGAACAGCAGGTCGTGCGCGACGGTCACCGGGCCGGTGCCCGGCTCGGCGGCGACGGCGGTCACCGGGCGACCAGGTCGGCGGGGGTGGCGTTGCCGCGGCGGGACGGTGACCGGCCGGGCACCGGTTCGCCGTGCCGGTCGGGCAGCACCCGGCCCGGGTTGCCGACGACGGTGCAGTGGTCGGGGACGTCGCGGACCACCACCGCGCCGGCGCCGATGCGGCACCACCGGCCGACGGTCACCTTCGGGATGAGGACCGCGCCGGCGCCGACGTGCGTCCCCTCGCCGATCCGCACGTGGCCGCACAGCGTGGCGTGCGGGCTGACGTGGGCGTAGTCCTCGACGACGCAGTCGTGGTCGACGCTGGCGGCGGTGTTGACCAGCACGTGCCGGCCGATGCGGGCGTTGGGCTGCACGACCGCGCCGTGCAGCACGACCGTGCCCTCGCCGATGGTGGCCGAGGCCGCGACCAGCGCCGACGGGTGGACGGCGGAGAGGAAGGGGACCGGCAGCATCTCCGCGAGCTCCGCGCGCTCGCCGTTGATGCCGACCGCGAGCACCACGGGGACGTCGCTGGCCGGGAAGCCGTCCACGCCGGTGACCCGGATGCCCGGCGCCACGTCGCGGCTGGCGGGGTGCTGGTTCTCCGGCCGGTCGTTGTACTGCCGGCGCACCGTGTACCCGAGCGTGCGGAGGACGTCGATGACGACCTGGGCGTGACCTCCCGCCCCGTAGACGTCGCAGACCGGCGGTTCGTCCAGGGCCATCGTCACCTCTCCCGTCGTGGCGGGCCGTGCGGACGCGCTGTGCGACGTCCCGCGGATGCCGGGGAGGCTAGGCGGTCGGCGCGGGGTCGGAAAGGGACGTCGGCACCGGGTCGTGCAGGCAGACCCGCTCCAGGTCCGACCAGACCAGCTCGGGGCGGAAGTCGGTGATCGCCCGCTCGCGCGCGGCCCGGCCCAGCGACCGGACCTGCTCGCGGTCGGCGGCGCAGGAGCGCAGCACGCGGACCAGCGCCGGCACGTCACCGGGGTCGACCAGCCACCCGGTGCGGCCGTCGACGACGGAGTCCCGGGCGCCGGTGGCCGTGGTCGTGATGCTGGGCACCTGCGCGAGCGCCGCCTCGAGCACGACGTTGGGCAGCCCTTCCCGGCGGGTGGGCAGGCACAGCACGTCGATGCCGACGTAGACCGGGCACAGGTCGTCGGTCATGCCGAACCGGACCACCCGGTCGCCGAGCGCGGCGACGCGGGCGCCGAGCTCGTCGTCCTCGACCGGGCCGACCAGCACCAGCCGCAGCGGCTCGTCGCCGACCGAGCGGAACGCCTCGAGCAGGTCCTGCACGCCCTTGTCCCGGCACACCCGACCGACGAAGCCGACGACCAGCTCGCCGGGCGCGATGCCCCACCCGGCGCGGACGGCGTCCCGGTCGACCGCCGCGAAGCCGGGGTCCCAGCGGGCGGGGTCGACGCCGTTGCTGCTGCCGTGGCCGAGCACGACGGCGCGGGGGCGCCGGCCCAGCAGCCGGCGCCGCGCCGCCTCGTCGCGGAGGCTGGCGCTGACGCAGACGACGTCGGTGGCCAGCAGCACGGTGAGCCGCTCGACCGCCCAGAGGACGGCGGCCTGCGCGCGCCCGCGGGCGCCCTCCAGGCGCAGGCCCCACATCTCGTAGACCCGCACCGGGACCCGCGTCGCCCAGGCGGCCACCGAGCCCAGCAGCGCCGCCTTGGGCGTGGCCAGGTTGACCACGTCCGGCCGCAGCCGGCGGAGCAACCGGGCCCAGCGCCACAGGGCGACGACGTCGCCGAGCAGGCTGGTGCCCCGCTCCATCGGCAGCGGGTGCAGGTGCACGCCCTCGCCGGCGGCGACGGACTCGGCGAGCGCGCCGGGGGAGATGACCAGGTGCACGTCCCACCCGCGCTCGCGGAACCAGCCGAGCTGCCCGCGCAGCAGCGTGGCGGACAGGGACGCGGTCACCCCGTAGACGAGCCGGCCGCGGTGCGCGGTGCCGGGCCCGGGCCGCCGCCGGGAGGCCGGGGCGGTGGCGGTCTCGGGCATGTCGTCGGTCCCGTCTCTCGGTGGGCCCTGCCTGCAGCGGGCGGGTCGGACCCTAGGGAGCCGGCGTCGCCGCGTCCATCCCCTGCGCCGCCGCGGCGAGCAGGGGCCGAGGTGGTCCCGCGGGCCCGGGAGGGAGCGCGATACTCGCGGGATGGGCCTGGACGAGGCGGTGCTCGACTCGATCGCCGACCACCGCACGGGGTGGGTGACCACGGTGAGCCTGCGCGTCGCGGAGCTGGGCATGAGCACCACCGCCTACCTGGCCGCCGCCGTGCTGTGCGTGGTGTTCGGCTGGGTGTTCCGGGCCTGGCGGTCCGCGCTGGCCGCGCCGCTCGCGGCCGCCGTGGCGATCGCGGTCGCCGAGGTGGCCAAGGAGCTCGTCGGGCGCCCGCGCCCCCCGGCGGCGCTCGCCCTGCTGCCGACGACCGGCACGGCCATGCCGTCGTCCATCGCCGCGATGACCGCCGCGGCCGCCGTGCCGGTGGTGCTCGCCGGGTTCCGGCGCGGCGGTGGGGTCCGGCGCGCGGTCGGCGTGCTGGTCGTCGTCGGCACCGTCGCGGTGGGTGCGTGCATGGTCTACCTCGGCGCGCACTGGCTCACCGACGTGCTGGTCGGGTGGGCGCTCGGCGCCGCGATCGGTGCGGTGGTGTCCCGCGTGGTCGCCGGCCCGTTGCACCACGGGCGGGCCACGGCGGGCAGCGGACGGCCGACCTAGACCGCGACGCAGATCCCGAGCAGGTCGTCGAGCAGCTCGCCGGCCAGGCAGTCGCGCTCCGGTCCGGCGGACGGGGTGGGGTCCGGCTGCGGGGTGGGCGTCGGCCGGGGCGCGGGCGAGGACGTCGCGGGCTGGGCCGCGGGGGCGGGCGTGGGGGTGCCGTCGGACGACGCCCCACCCGCCGACCCGCCACCCGACCCGCCACCCGACCCGCCGGACGGCGGCCGGCCGGTCCACGGCCGCCCGGACGACGACCCCCCGGACGACGACCCACCGGACGACGACCCACCGGACGACGAGCCGCCCGACGACGACCCACCGGACGACGCGCTGCCGGACGACGACGTGCTACCCGGGCTCCCGGACGACGCCCCACCGCTCGCCGGGGTCCCCGCCGCGGGGCCCGGGACCGCGAGGGCGGCCGCGCCGGAGCCGACCGCGCCCGCCGGAGCGCCGCCCGCCGGAGCGCCGCCGTCCGACCCGCTGCTGTCCGACCCGCTGCTGTCCGACCCGCTGCCGTCCGCCGGGGCCCCGCCGGCCGACGGCGCGCCCGCGGCCGTGTCGCCCGGGGACAGGGGAGCTGCGGGGTCGGCCGGCGCCGTGCCGTCCGGGGTGGTGCCGTCCGGGGTCACCGGGTCGCCGCTGGGAAGGGCCGGGTCACCGGGCACGGGCAGTGCACCGGCACCGAAGGCGCCGGCGGAGGGTCGCGCCGGGCGGGCGGTGCTGTCGGAGCTCGTGGTGAGCTGCTCGGACCGCGCGGTGGGCGCCGGCGGGGCATCGGCCGGGAGGTTGAGCACCGGCACGGTGACCAGAACGACCAGGGCGGCACCGAGCATCGCCCAGCGCAGCAGCCGGGGCGGCTGGTCGGCGAGGGCGTGCAGCCGGCTGCCGGTCGCGGGATCGGCGGGCGGGTCTCCCCGGTGCCGGCCCGTCGTCGACCCGCCACTGGGCTGCGCCACCCGTCGACCCCCCGCTCCGCCGTCGGCCTGTGAGCGAACGATAACTCCGGGTCAGCGGACCGGCATCTCCAGTGGCGAGGTCAGCCCACCCGGTCGGTGATCGCGAGCAGCTGCTGCTTGAGGTCGGTGAACTCCTGCTGGTCGAGCTGCAGGGCGCCGATCATCATCTCCGACACCGAGCACGCGGGCCGACGCAGCGCGCGGCCGGCCTCGGTCAGGTGGACGAACACCTGGCGCTCGTCGGTGGTGCCGCGCTCCTTGGTGACCAGGCCCGCGGCGACGAGCCGCTTGAGCAGCGGCGACATCGTGCCGGTGTCCAGCCGCAGCCGCTCGGAGATGACGTGCACCGGCTGGCCGTCCTCCTCCCACAGCACCATCAGCACGAGGAACTGGGGGTAGGTGAGGCCGAGCTCGTCGAGGGCGGGCCGGTAGCGGGCCGTCACGGCGCGGGAGGCGGCGTAGAGGGCGAAGCACAGCTGGTCGTCCAGGGCCACGCTCGGCGGTGGGGTGGTCACTTCCGGCACGGTATCCCCTGGAACGCCGTACGCCGCGCAACCCGGGCGGTCAGGTTGTGCACGATTCGACTGGAGCGGGCGGCCGCGGCGACCGAAAGACGGTCAACGACCCGTCCCCCTCCTCCGGAGCGCACCTTGCCTCGTCGCCGTGACCGCGCCACCGCCGCCCTCCCGCCCGAGGAGATGCCGCGGGACGTCGAAGCCGTCGAGGCGGTGATCAACGCGCTGGACCGCGGCGTCACCAGCGACGTGGAGGCGCACCGGATCATGACCGGGACCCTCGTGCAGGAGCTCGGCCTCGACTACGGCGCCGTCTGGCTGCCGGCCGCTGACGGCTCCTTCCGGATGGCGGGGGAGTGGGGCTCGATGGCGCGGGCGATGAGCGCCTCGGGCGTCGACCGGCTCACCCCGGGCGCCGGGCTCGGCGGCATGGCGCTGCGGTCGCGCGAGCCGGTGCTCAGCGACGCGACGACCGACCGCCAGGCCTGCGCGCGCTGGGCGGCGGCCGCCGCCGGTGGCGCGCGCCGGGGGGCGTTCCTGCCGGTCACCGAGAAGGGCGCGGTCGTCGCGGTCAAGGAGTTCTACACGACCGGTGAGCTGCCGTTCTTCGGGGCGCGGCGGGAGAAGTGGCACTCGCTGGAGCGGCTGCTGAACAACGCCCGCCGGGCCGCGCTGGCCACCGCGCAGCTGCAGGAGACCCTCGACGACCGGCAGGCCGTCACCACCGTCGTCACCGAGATCGGTGCCGCCGGCACCGCCGAGCAGGCGCTGCGGATCGCGCTGGACACCGTGCGCACCGCGTTCGGCTGGGCCTACGGCTCCTACTGGGCCCTGGACACCAGCGACAACCTGCTGAAGTT
>NZ_JBFAOG010000008.1:165135-181054 GCF_040659695.1 Modestobacter sp. NPDC049651 | reverse complement strand
ACGACGGTCTGCCCGAGCGCGGGGACGTTGACGACGTCGCGCCACTGGACGCCGTCGACCACCTGGTTCCCCACCGAGAGCACCTGCACCGGCCAGACGTGCAGGTGGAACGGGTGGTCCATCGGTGAGGCGTTGACGACGGTCCACTCCTCGACGGTGCCCAGCCGCACCAGGGTGTCGAGGCGATCGGGGTCGAACTCCCGGCCGTCGATGGCGAAGGTCCCGCGGTCCATGCTCAGCACCAGCCGTCGCCGCTGCGCGAGCGGGGCGCTGCGCAGGTCCGGCAGCGCGGGGCGCGCGGGCAGTGTCGGCGGGCCCGGGACCGGCGGTCCGGACACCTGGAAGGTCGCGATCGGCCCGACGTCCCCGGACACGTCCCTCCGTCCACCGCCGGCCCGGCCGCCGAAGCGGTCCACCCCCAGCACCTGCAGGGCGCTGCTGCCCGCGACGGCGGTGACGAGCAGGTCGGCGCGGTTGCCGGTCAGCAGCACCACCTCGTCGACCCGGCGCGGCCGGGGCAGGGCCCCGGAGTCGATGCCGAGCAGGTCCAGCCGCTGACCGTCCAGCCGGAGCCGGACGTAGCGGGACGGGCAGGCGTTGACGACGCGCCAGCGTTCCCGCTCGCCGGGCCGTGCGGTCAGCAGCGGGCCGGTCTGCCCGTCGACCATCACGAGCCGGCCCTCACGGCCGACGAACAGGTCGCGCCGGGTGGGCCCGGCGACCCGTCCGGCTGCGTCCAGCGTGATGTCGGAGACGACCAGCACCCGCTCGCGGGTGACCGGCAGCTCCTGCGGGTCCTCGATGACGAGGGCGCCGTAGAGGCCGCCGAAGAGCTGGGTGGCGACGTGGCCGTGGTGGTGCGGGTGGTACCAGTACACGCCCGGTGGGTGGTCGCCCGGGATCTGGTACTCGTAGTGGAACGCCCCGCCCGGCGCCACGGACACGAAGACGTTGTCGGCGTTGCCCTCCGGGGAGACGTGCACGCCGTGCAGGTGCAGGTTCGTGGGGTCGGCCAGCCGGTTGACCAGCTCGACCCGCAGCCGGTCGCCCGGGCGCACCCGGAGGGTCGGGCCGGGCAGGCCGCCGTTGTAGCCGAGCGCCGTGGCCCGCCGGCCCGCCACGGTCATCGGCCCCTCCGCGGCCACCAGGCGCACCTCCAGCAGGCCCCCGGCGCTGCGCAGCGTCGGGGGCTCGGTGAGCGGGACCGGGCCGGGCGCCGGTGCCGCGCCTGGCGCGGCCGCCGCCCGGGTCGTGAGGGAGCGGCCGCCCAGCAGGGTGGCCAGCACCCCGAGCCCGCCCAGGAGGAGGGCGCTGCGCCGGGTGACCGCGCCGGGCGCAGCGCCGCCGTCCCGCGCCGGCGGTGCCCCGGCCGCGGGACGCGGCGAGGTCCTGCGGACGACCGCCAGACCGGTGGCGGTCAGGAGCGCCGACCCGCCCAGGCCGAGCGCCGCCCAGGAGAGCCAGGTGGAGTGGGTGGAGACGTCCATGAGCGGGACCTCGACGGTGAGGCCCACGCGGGGTGCGGCGCTCGCGGGCTGAGCGCCACGCCACGTCGGTGGGATGTGCGTGTGGGGATGCTAGGCCGCTGGGCGACCGCTGTGCGGCTCCGCCGACGCGCCGTCAGCTCCGGCCCGACATCGGGCCGGGCCGGCGACGAGCTGGGTGGCTGCTGGCCTCCGCACCCGGCCGATCGGCTTCCCTGCGGGGTGTCGGTGGAGTAGGCAGACGTCCGGAGCCGGCGACGACAGGAGGCAGCATGGACTGGAAGCTGGAGGTCCTCGTCATCCCGGTGGCCGACGTGGACCGGGCGAAGGAGTTCTACGCCGGCCGGCTCGGGTTCGGCCTCGACACCGACTTCGCGCCGAACGAGCACTTCCGCGTCGTCCAGGTGACCCCGCCGGGCTCCGCGTGCTCGATCGTGTTCGGCACGGGGCTGCCCACCGGCGCCCCGCTCAAGGGGAGCCAGTTCGTCGTCCCCGACATCGCCGCGGCGGCCGATCACCTGACCGCCGCCGGGATCGAGCACAGCGGGATGGTCCACTTCGTGGACGGCGCCCAGGTGGCCGGGCGGGACCCGCAGGACGCCGACTTCGGCACCTTCGTCTTCTTCGACGACCCCGACGGCAACACCTGGTCGGTGCAGCAGGGCAGGCGGTGACCGATCACGGCTCCGACGCCGCGGCCGCGGGCCTACTCGTCGTCTCCCCGGGGGGATGATCCGTTCGCACGTGGACCACCGGGGGAAGGGGAGGGCATGCCCAACCGTCTCGCCGCCGCGACCAGCCCCTACCTGCTGCAGCACGCCGACAACCCGGTCGAATGGCGCGAGTGGGGGCCCGAGGCGTTCGCCGAGGCCCGGGAGCGCGACGTCCCGGTGCTCGTGTCGGTCGGGTACGCGGCCTGCCACTGGTGCCACGTGATGGCGCACGAGTCGTTCGAGGACGAGGCCACCGCCGCGCAGCTGAACGCCGGCTTCGTCTGCGTGAAGGTCGACCGCGAGGAGCGCCCGGACGTCGACAGCGTCTACATGACCGCCACCCAGGCGCTGACCGGGCAGGGCGGCTGGCCGATGACGGTCGTCACCACCCCGGACGGCGCCCCGTTCTTCTGCGGCACCTACTTCCCCTCCCGCCCGCACCCGCAGCTGCCCTCGTTCCGGCAGGTGCTCACGGCGGTGACCGAGGCCTGGACCACCCGCCGGCAGGAGGTCGAGGCCGCGGGGGCGAGCATCGTCGCGGGCATCTCCCGGCGGCTGGACCTCGGCGCGCCCACCCCGCTGTCGGCGGACGCGCTGGACCGGGCGGTCGCCCTGCTGGCCGACGAGCACGACCGGCAGTCCGGCGGCTTCGGGGGCGCACCGAAGTTCCCGCCGTCCATGCTGCTGGAGTTCCTGCTGCGGGCGCACGCCCGCCGGGGCGACGAGGACTCCCTCGCCATGGCGCGCGGCACCGCGGAGGCGATGGCCCGCGGCGGCATCCACGACCAGCTGGCCGGCGGGTTCGCCCGGTACGCCGTCGACGACCGCTGGGTGGTGCCGCACTTCGAGAAGATGCTGTACGACAACGCGCTGCTGCTCCGGGTCCACGGGCACCTGTGGCGGTCGACCGGCGAGGAGTGGGCGCTGCGGGTGGCCCGGTCGACCGCCGCCTTCCTGGTGCGCGACCTCGGCACGGCGGAGGGCGGCTTCGCGTCGGCGCTGGACGCCGACACCGAGGGGGTCGAGGGGCTCACCTACGTCTGGACGCCGGCCCAGCTGGTCGAGGCGCTGGGTCCGGACGACGGGGCGTGGGCGGCCGAGGTCTTCGGCGTGACCGCCGAGGGCACGTTCGAGCACGGCACCTCGACGCTGCAGCTGCTGCACGACCCCGCGGACGCCGACCGGCTGGCCCGGGTGCGGGAACGGCTGTCGGCGGTGCGGGCGCAGCGGCCGCAGCCGGCCCGCGACGACAAGGTCGTGACCGCCTGGAACGGCCTGGCGATCGCCGCGCTCGCCGACGTCGGCGCGCTGGTCGGGGACGCTGCGATGGTCGGGGCGGCGACCCGCGCGGCGGAGCTGCTGCACCGGGTGCACTGGGTCGACGGCCGGCTGCGCCGGGCCTCCCGCGGCGGCGTCGCCGGCACCACCGCCGGGGTGCTCGAGGACTACGGCGACCTGGCCGAGGGCCTGCTCGCGCTGCACGCGGCCACCGGGGACGGGCGGTGGCTGACCTGGGCCGGCGAGCTGCTGGACGTCGTCGCCGGGCAGTTCGTGGACGCCGACGGCCGCTGGCACGACACCGCCGCGGACGCCGAGGCGCTGGTGTCCCGCCCGTTCGACCCCGCCGACGGCCCCACGCCGGCCGGGGTCGCCGCGGTGGCCGGGGCGCTGGTCGGGTACGGCGCGCTGGCCGGCTCCGCCGAGCACCGGGCCCGCGGCGAGGAGGCGCTGGCGTCGCTGGCCCCGCTGCTGGCCCGGGCTCCGCGGGCGGCCGGCTGGGCCGCGGCGGTGGGGGAGGCGCTGCTGGCCGGGCCGCTGGAGGTGGCGGTCAGCGGTCCGGCCGGGCCGGAGCGGGACGCGCTGGCCGCCGCGGCCCGCGCGGCGGTGAGCCCCGGCGCGGTGGTGGTGGCCGGGGACCCGGACGCGCCCGGCGTGCCGTTGCTCGCCGACCGGCCGGCCGTCGGTGGCCGGCCGGCGGCCTACGTCTGCCGCGGGTTCGTCTGCTCGGCCCCGGTCACCGAGGTGTCCGCTCTCAGCGCAGCGATGACCTCTGGCGCGCGTTGATTACACGCTTACAGTGGAAGCGTCCCGTCGTCCTGAGGAGGACACGATGCACGGCTTCCACCGCTTCCCACCCGGCGACTTCCCCGGCCGCGGCCGGGCCCGCGGCCGGGCCACCGAGTCCGCGCCGCCGGTCGACCGCACCGAGGTCGCCGGCTGGTTCGCCGGCCGGCTGCCCGACGAGTGGTTCACCGGCCCGGTCGAGCTGCGGATCGACCGCGACGAGATCACCGTGATCGGGACAGTCCCCGAGCCCGACGCGGGGGAGGGCGACCCCGCCGCCGCCCGGGCCGGCCGGATCGCCCGGTTCCGCGAGCAGACCCGCGGCCAGCGCATGGCGATCGCCGACGCGGCGCAGGAGCGCTACGGCCGGTCGGTCGCCTGGGGCGCCGCCTGCGGCGACGTCCGCGAGCTGTTCACCACCCTGTCGGTGCCGGTGATGACCCGGCTGCGCCAGCCCGAGCGGTTGGTGCTGGACACCCTGGTCGACGCCGGGGTGGCCCGGTCGCGGTCGGACGCGCTGGCCTGGGCGGTGCGGCTGGTCGGCCAGCACGCCGACGAGTGGCTGGCCGAGCTGCGCGCCGCGATGGCCGCCGTCGAGGAGGTCCGCGCCCGCGGCCCGGAGGTGTGAGTGGAGTGCCAGGGGCGGGGTTTCCTCGCCCCTGGCACTCCACCCGCGGGGACCAGGGACACTGGAGTGCGTGCCTGAGACGCGGGAGCCCACTGACACCGACGTGCTCGTGGTGGGGGCGGGCCCGGCCGGGTCGTCGGCCGCCGCCTGGGCGGCCCGCTCGGGTGCGGACGTCGTCCTGGCCGACGCGGAGTCCTTCCCCCGCGACAAGACCTGCGGCGACGGGCTGACCCCCCGCGCGATGGCCGAGCTCGACGGGCTCGGCCTCGGCGACTGGGTGCGCAGCCGCGGCCGCAACCGCGGGCTGCGGGCCGCCGGGTTCGGCCAGGAGCTGCTGCTGCCGTGGCCCGGCGGGGCGCTGCCGGACCACGGCGGTGCGGTGCCGCGCACCGAGCTGGACGCCCGCATCCGCGAGGTCGCGGTGGACGCCGGTGCGCAGCCGCTGGACGCCGCCCGCGCCGTCGACGTCGAGCGGGACGGCGACCGGGTGACCGCGGTGGTGTTCCGGCGTCCGGACGACACCACCACCGTGGTCCGCTGCCGGCAGCTGGTGGTCGCCGACGGGGTGCGCTCGCCGCTGGGCCGGGTGCTGGGCCGGGAGTGGCACCGGGACACCGCCTACGGCGTGGCCGCCCGCGGCTACGTGCGGTCGGGGCGCAGCGACGACGAGTGGATCTCCTCGCACCTGGAGCTGCGCGGGGAGGCCGGCGAGCTGCTGAGCGGCTACGGCTGGGTGTTCCCGCTGGGCGCGGCGGCCGGCGAGGTGAACGTCGGCGTCGGCACGCTGGCCACGGAGAAGCGGCCGGCGACGGCGCGCATGCGCAGCCTGCTGCAGGTCTACGCCGCGCAGCGCCGCGACGAGTGGCAGCTGGACGGCGAGGTGCGCGCGCCGGCGAGCGCCCTGCTGCCGATGGGCGGCGCCGTGTCCGGGGTGGCCGGGCGCAACTGGGCGCTGGTCGGCGACGCGGCGGGCTGCGTGAACCCGCTCAACGGCGAGGGCATCGACTACGGCCTGGAGACCGGCCGCGAGGTGGTCGCGCTGCTGGGCTCCGACGACTGGTCGAGGGCCTGGCCGGCGACGCTGCGGCGGCACTACGGCGAGGCGTTCTCCATCGCCCGCCGGCTGGCCGGCCTGCTCACCGTGCCCCGGCTGCTCCCGGCCGCGGGCCCGGTCGGCATGCGCTCACGGGTGCTGATGACCGTGGCGCTGCGGGTGATGGGCAACCTGGTCACCGACGAGGACCGCGACGTCGTCGCCCGCGCCTGGCGCCTCGCCGGCAAGCTGTCGCTGCAGCTGGACCACCGCACGCCTTTCGCCTGAAGCGGCTCAGCGCACGCCGGGAACGGCACCTGGCCGCGGTGCAATCCGGAGGATCGCGGTGTGCTCAGCTGGTGAACGGGCTGTTGTAGATCGCGAAGTAGACCGCGATGTAGTGCGCGATGGCCGCGACGATGGTCATCGCGTGGAAGACCTCGTGGTAGCCGAAGACGCCGGGCGCCGGGTTGGGCCGCTTGAGCGCGTAGGCGACCGCGCCGAGGCTGTAGAGCACACCGCCGACGATCATCAGCGTCAGCACCGTGACGCCGACCAGGTGGAGGATGTCGGTGAGCACGAACACCGCGACCCAGCCCAGCGCGATGTAGATGGGCACGCCGAGCCAGCGGGGCGCGGTGGGCCAGGCCATCTTGAGCCCGACCCCGCCGATGGCGCCGGCCCAGACGACGCCGAGCATCCACCAGCCGGTGGGCTCGGGGACGGCGAGCACCGAGAACGGCGTGTACGTGCCGGCGATGAACACGAAGATCATCGAGTGGTCGAGCCGCTTCATCAGCTTCCAGCCGCGCGGTGACCACCGGCGCCGGTGGTAGAGCGCGCTGATGCCGAACAGGCCCCAGATCGTCACGCAGTAGACCGAGACCGACACCCCGGCGCGCAGGCCGTGGACGGCGGCGAGCGGGATCAGCACGGCGGCGGCGGCCAGCGAGCCGAAGAAGGCGAAGAAGTGCAGCCAGCCGCGGAAGCGCGGCCGGGTGTCGGGGTGGTCGAAGTCCTTGTCCCCGTAGTCCTCGACGGACCACTCGCCCGGCCGGCTGACGGCCTCGACCCGCTCGCCCTCGGCGGCGACGGTGCCCACGGCCTCGTCGAGGGGGCCCTGCAGCTCGGCCCCGTCGGCCTGCACGCGCGCGGGCTCACGGTGGTCGGCGGCGGTGCTCATGAGCCGAGGTTACGGAGCCGTAGGTCCGCCGTCATCCCAGGGGCGCTGTGAATCGGGCGGGCTCCCCGGCGGGTCGCCGGTCTCGAGTCGGCAGCGGCTGCCGGGACGCCTAGGCTGCGGGGCGTGGGGGTGCGCGCACAGGTCCGCGAGGTCCTCACCGCGCTGTACGAGCTCCGGCTGGCGCGGGCGCTGGAGGGCGCCGACGTGCCGCGGCACGTCGGCGTGATCATCGACGGCAACCGGCGCTGGGCGAAGGCGATCGGCCTCGAGGACGTCAGCGAGGGCCACCGCCGCGGCGCGGACAAGATCGCCGACTTCCTCAGTTGGTGCGACGAGGCCGGCGTCGAGGTGGTGACGCTGTTCCTGCTGTCCACGGACAACCTGTCGCGCCCCGAGCCGGAGCTCACCCCGCTGCTGCGGATCATCGAGGGCGTCGCCTGCGACCTGGCCGGTCCCGGCCGGCGCTGGCACCTGCGGGCGGTCGGCGCGCCGGAGCTGCTGCCGGCCGAGACGGTCGCGGTGCTCAAGCAGGCCGAGGAGGACACCCGCGACCGGCCGGGGGCGAGCGTGAACCTGGCCGTCGGCTACGGCGGGCGCCGGGAGATCGCGGACGCCGTCCGGTCGCTGCTGGCCGAGCACGCCGAGCGGGGCACCTCGCTGGACGAGCTGGTCGACCTGCTCACCGTCGACCACATCGCCGAGCACCTCTACACCCGCGGGCAGCCGGACCCGGACCTGGTGATCCGGACCAGCGGTGAGCAGCGGCTGTCGGGGTTCCTCACCTGGCAGACGGCGCACTCGGAGTTCTACTTCACCGACGTGTACTGGCCGGAGTTCCGCCGGGTCGACTTCCTGCGCGCGCTGCGCGACTACTCCGCCCGGCACCGCCGGTTCGGGGGCTGACCCGGAGCGGTCCGCGGCGCCGGCCGGCCCGGCTGAGAGACTGCCGACCATGGCAGCCGGCGCGGTCGACCTCCCTCTCGAGTACGTGCGGCTGGGGCTGCGCTTCGACCGGCTGGAGCCCGGGTTCGTCGACGCCTACACCGGCGACCCGCGGATCCGGGCCCAGGTGGCCGACGAGCCGGCGCCGACCCCCGCGGGCCTGCGCGACCAGGCCCGCGCGCTGCTGCACGAGCTGGACGCCAGCCCGCTGCCGGACGCCCGGCTGGCGTACCTGCGCGGGCAGCTGACCGGGCTGGAGTGCTCGGCCCGCAAGCTCGGCGGCGAGCCGGTCGGGTTCCTCGCCGAGGTGCAGGCGTACTTCCAGGTCGGCATCGAGCTCGGCGACCCGGCCGGATACGCCGCCGCGCACGCCGAGCTGGAGCGGCTGCTGCCGGGCAGCGGCACCCTGGCCGAGCGGTACGCCGTGCACCGCCGCCGCGAGGAGTGCCCGCCGGAGCGGCTGGAGGTCGCCGTCCACGCGTTGTCCTCGGCGCTGCGCGACCGGGTGCGCGGCCAGTACGGGCTGCCCGAGGTCGAGACGGTGCGCTACGAGGTGGTCACCGACAAGCCGTGGTCGGGGTTCAACTACTACGAGGGCGGCTACCGCTCGCGGGTCGCGATCAACGCCGACCTGCCGCACCGGCTCGGCCAGCTGCCGCACCTGGTGGCGCACGAGGCGTATCCCGGCCACCACACCGAGCACTGCCGCAAGGAGCAGGGGCTGGTCGAGCGCGCCCGCCACCTCGAGCACACCGTCTTCCTGGTCAACACCCCCGAGTGCCTGATGGCCGAGGGGCTGGCCGACCTGGGCGTCGAGGCGGCGATCGGCGACGGCTGGGGCCCGTGGGCGGCCGACGTCCTCGGCGACCTGGGGCTGCGCTTCGACGGCGAGCTGGCCGAGCGGATCGCCGCCGCGGCGGCCCCGCTCAACCGGGTGCGGCAGGACGCCGCCATCCTGCTGCACGACCGCGGTGCGGACGCCGACGTGGTGATCGCCCACCTGCAGCGCTGGGGGCTGGTCAGCCACGACCGCGCCGTCCAGCAGCTGCGGTTCCTCACCGACCCGCTGTGGCGGGCCTACATCTCCACCTACGTCGAGGGCTTCGAGCTGCTGTCGTCCTGGCTGGGCGCGCGCCCCGCGGAGCAGCCGGTCGCCGACCGGTTCGTGCGGCTGCTGGACGAGCCGCTCACGCCGGCCGTCGTCGCGGCCGAGCTCGCGGCCGGCTGAGCGGGGTGGCAGCGCGGGACCCCCGGCAGCGCCGCCTGCTGGGGCTGTGGACGGCGGGCTGGCTGTTCGTGCTGCTGCTCGTCGGGCTGCTGCGGGTCGGCGACCTGTCGCTGCAGTGGCCGGTGCTGCTGGTGCCGGTGCTGTGGGCGCTGCTCGCCGTGCGCCCGCGCCAGGGCCCCCGCCCGCAGCGGTGATCGCGGCGGCGGCGTCCGGACCCGGAGGAGGCAGAGTGTGCGCATGTCGACCACGCGGCTGCTGCTGCTCGGGGCGGTGCGGATCTTCCAGCCCGTGCACGGCTACCTGCTGCGCCGGGAGCTGCTGAGCTGGCAGGTGGAGGACTGGGCGCACGTGAAGCCCGGGTCGATCTACTCGGGACTGCGCACCCTGGTGGGCCTCGGGTTGCTCGCCGAGTCGCCCGGGGAGCCGGTGGCCTACCGGCTGACCCCGGACGGCGAGGTGGAGTTCCGCCGCCTGCTGGTCACCGCACTGCGCGAGCCCGACCCCGGTGACGGCACCCGGCTGCTCGGCGGGCTGTGCTTCATGACGGCGCTGCCGCGGGCGGAGGTGCGGGAGGCGCTGCGTGCCCGGTTGCTGGTGCTCGACGCGATGGCGGCGAACGCCGCCGCCACCGTGCGGTCGATCGAGCAGAGCCGGCTGGCGCCCGCTCCGGCCGCGGAGCTGTCCCGGCTGATCGGGCACTGGCTGGCCGGCGAGCGCACGTCGGTCCTGGAGCTGTGCGGGCGGCTGGACGCCGGGCACTACCGGTTCGCCGGCGAGCCCGGTGCCCCGGACCAGCCGGTCGAGGGGATCTGGCCGCCCGGCCTCCTGGACACGCCGGGAGCCGGTTGACCGGCGACTAGTCAAACTTGAACACTGTCGCCGTGATCCACGCCCGCGGCCTCGCCCGCACCTTCCGGAAGAAGAAGCAGGAGGTGCGCGCCGTCGCCGGCGTGGACCTCGACGTGGAGTCCGGCGAGATCGTCGGCTTCCTCGGCCCCAACGGGGCCGGCAAGACCACCACCCTGCGGATGCTCACCACGCTGCTGGTGCCGACCGAGGGCACCGCGACGGTCGCCGGCTGCGACCTGCTCACCGACCCGGTCGGGGTCCGCCGCCGGATCGGCTACGTCTCCCAGAGCGGGTCGACCCAGCCCGAGGCGCTGGCGGGGGAGGAGGTGGTCGACCACGCCCGGCTCTACGGCCTGAGCACCGCGGAGGCCACGGCCCGCGGCCGGCGGCTGTTCTCCGAGCTGGACCTGGAGGGGCTGTGGGAGCGCAAGCCCAAGGCGATGTCCGGCGGTCAGCGCCGGCGGCTGGACATCGCGATGGGGCTGGTGCACGAGCCCGGCCTGGTCTTCCTCGACGAGCCGACCACCGGCCTCGACCCGCAGGCGCGGGCGAACCTGTGGGAGCACGTCCGCGGGCTCCGGGAGGAGCGGGGCACGACGGTCTTCCTCACGACCCACTACCTCGACGAGGCCGACGCGCTCTGCGACCGGGTCCTGGTCATCGACCACGGCGCCATCGTCGCCGCCGGCACCCCGGACGAGCTGAAGTCGCGGGTCGGCGGCGACGTCCTGACCGTGACCGTCGAGCGCGCCGGGCAGAGCGGCGACGCGGCCCGGCTGATGGCCGCGCTCCCCGGCGCCGAGGCGCCGTCGGTGCACGACACCCGGGTGGTCGGCAGGACGCCGAACGGTGGGGCCGCGCTGGTCCGGCTGGTGCGCGAGCTGGACGCCGCAGGCATCGACGTCGCCGGGGTGGAGAGCCGCCGGCCCAGCCTGGACGACGTGTTCCTCGGCCTCACCGGCCGGTCGCTGCGCGAGGAGGGCCAGCACCCGGCCCCGGAGCTGGAGGTCGCCCGATGAGCACCCTGGGCCGCGACACCTGGACGATCTTCGCCCGCTCGATGCGGCTGTCGCTGCGCAACCCGGCCTGGCTGGTCATCAGCCTGCTCCAGCCGGTCCTCTACATCACGCTGTTCGGCCCCCTCCTCGAGCCCATCAGCGGCCAGCTGGGCACCGGGAACGCCTACCAGCTGTTCGTCCCCGGCATCCTGGTGCAGCTGGGCATCTTCGGTGCGCTGTTCGTCGGCTTCGGGCTCATCGCGGAGTACCGGGCCGGGGTGATCGAGAGCCAGCGGGTCACCCCGGCACCTCGGACGGCGCTGCTGCTGGGGCGGGTGCTGCGCGACGTCGTGGTGCTGCTCGTGCAGAGCACGCTGCTGGTGCTCGTCTCGGTGCCGCTGGGGTTGCGCGCACCGTGGCTGGGCGTCGTCCTCAGCCTGCTGGTGGTCGCGCTGCTGGGGGCGGCCTTCGCCTCGGTCAGCTACGCGCTGGCGCTCACGCTCAAGAGCGAGGACGCGTTCGCCCCGCTGCTCAACGCCGTCGTCCTGCCGGTCCTGCTGCTGTCGGGGATCCTGCTGCCGATGACGCTCGCGCCCGGGTGGCTGCAGGCCGTCAGCGACGTCAACCCGCTCAAGCACGTCGTCTCCGGCGTGCGGGCGTTCTTCGCCGGCGACTACGGGACCAGCACCGCCTGGTGGGGCGCCGGGCTCACGCTGGCGCTGGGGGTGCTCGGCTGGTGGTTCGGCGTGCGACGTTTCCGGCAGGAGTCCAGCTGACGAACGACAACCCATCTGTCACACCTTCGTGTGTCGTGGCGGTGCTCCTGTCGTAGGGAGGGCCTAGCGTCCGCGGTGGACGGGGAGCCCGCCTCGCCGTCCACGGGAGGCCCGGTTGGTGCGACTGCGAACGTCGAACCGAGGGGCCGGTTCCCGGCCCCTGCGCCGGGTCCCGGCCACCTTCGAGCCGGGGCGCGTCCTGGAGCCAGGTCGCCGCCCCACGGGAGTCGATCCGTGAGCACTCGCCGCCGCACCTACGTCCTCGACACCTCCGTCCTGCTCTCCGACCCGGGCGCGCTGCTGCGCTTCGAGGAGCACGAGGTCGTCGTCCCCCTGGTGGTCATCGGGGAGCTCGAGGACAAGCGGGACCACCCGGAGCTGGGCTGGTTCGCCCGTCAGACGCTGCGCCTGCTGGACGACCTGCGCGTCCAGCACGGGCGGCTCGACGCCCCGGTGCCGGTGGGGGAGGACGGCGGCACGCTGCACGTCGAGCTCAACCACAGCGAGCCGTCGGCGCTCCCGGCCGGGTTCCGCAGCGACTCGAACGACTCGCGGATCATGGTCGTCGCGCTGAACCTGCGGGCCGAGGGCCGCGACGTGTGCCTGGTGACCAAGGACGTGCCGCTGCGGGTCAAGGCGGCCGCGGTGGGCCTGGACACCGAGGAGTACCGCGGTCTGGGCGTCGTCGACACCGGCTGGACCGGCATGGCCGAGATCGGCCTGGACGACGCCGGGATCGGCGCCCTCTACGACGCCGGCACGCTGTTCCTCCCCGCCGCCGCGGAGCTGCCCACGCACACCGGGCTGGTGCTGCTGTCCTCGCGCGGCTCGGCGCTGGGCCGGGTCACGCCCGACAAGCACGTGCGGCTGGTGCGGGGCGACCGCGAGGTGTTCGGTCTGCACGGCCGGTCGGCGGAGCAGCGGATCGCGCTGGACCTGCTGCTCGACCCGGAGGTCGGCATCGTCTCCCTCGGCGGCCGTGCCGGCACCGGCAAGTCGGCGCTCGCGCTGTGCGCGGGGCTGGAGTCGGTGATGGAGCGGCGGGCGCACAAGAAGGTGGTCATCTTCCGGCCGCTGTACGCCGTCGGCGGCCAGGACCTCGGCTACCTGCCCGGCAGCGAGGGCGAGAAGATGGCGCCCTGGGCGCAGGCGGTCTTCGACACCCTCGGCGCGCTGGTCTCCGGCGACGTCGTCGAGGAGGTGCTCGCCCGCGGGCTCATCGAGGTGCTGCCGCTGACGCACATCCGCGGCCGGTCGCTGCACGACTCGTTCGTGATCGTCGACGAGGCCCAGTCGCTGGAGCGCGGGGTGCTGCTGACCGTGCTGTCCCGGCTGGGCACCAACTCGCGGGTGGTGCTCACCCACGACGTCGCCCAGCGCGACAACCTGCGGGTGGGCCGGCACGACGGCGTGACCGCGGTCGTCGACGCCCTCAAGGGGCACCCGCTGTTCGCGCACGTGACGCTGACCCGCTCGGAGCGTTCACCGATCGCGGCCCTGGTCACCGAGATGCTCGAGGACCTGCCCTTCTGAGGTGTCGCGGGGAGGGTGGCCCGGCCGCCCTCCCCGCGACGGACCGTCAGGGGAACGGCGGCGGCTCGGCGGCCGGCTCGACCTCGGGCTCGGCGGCGGCCGGGCCCGCCGGGGTGGCCCGGGACGGGGTGCGCGGCGGCGTGCTGGCCCACTGCACCAGCGCGACCGCGAACCAGCCGGCGCCGAGGCACCACAGCACGCGGGTGAGCACGTCCTCGGTGGTGAGGTCGCCGCGGAGCCCGAGCGCGAGCACGGGGAGCGCCAGCACGAAGCCGGTGATCACCACCGGCCAGCGGAACGGGCTCATCGCTGCCTCCTGCCGGGGCGCTCGTCAGCCGCCGAGCGCGACGCGGTCCCGCGCCTCGCTCACGGGTGCAGCTCCTCCAGCCGCTCGCACAGCAGCGAGGCCCAGCGGTGCGGCGTCGCCCGGGCGCCGTCGACCGCCACGACCGGCGCGGTGACGTGGCTGAGCACGGCGGCCGGGTCGGCGGTGGCCTCGGTCTCCTGGACCATCACCGCGTCGGTCCGCGGCAGCGCGTCCAGCCACGGGACGACGTCCTCGAGCTTGCGGGTCGAGTCGACGACGGCCCACACCGCGGCCGGCGTCCACACCTGCAGCATGTGCGCCAGCCAGCTGCCGGCCGCACCGGTGCGCAGCGGGGCGTCGACGGCGACGATGGTGACCGTGCCGGCACCGGCGCTCTGCCGGCGCCGCTCGTAGGCGGCGTCCAGCGTGGTGATCCGGTTGGCCTCGGGCACCAGCCCGGCCGAGTCGCCCGAGGTCGCCCACTGCACCCGGCTGGGGTCCAGCCGCAGCGACGCGGCCAGCGACCGGGCCGCGGCGAGCGCGTCGCTGCCCGGGCCGACGACGAGCAGCACGTCACCCGGCTCGCTGGGCACCCGGGGCGCCGGCGGCAGCCGATCGGCGAGGGTGCGCACGAGCGCGGCGTAGGTGCCGCGCTCCGCCGCGTCGGCGGTGAAGTCCGGGCTGATCAGGAACTCGGGCAGGCCGAGCGCCAGCAGCTGGGCGACCAGCTGGTCGGCGTCGGTCAGGCCCAGCGCGGACAGATCGGTCGGGCGGGGCCGCGTCAGCCGGGTCACGGTGGCCAGCCCCGCGGGGCGCGACCCGGGGGTACGGCCCTCGGGTGCGCCGGTCACCGCGCGCATGCCGCCCGGGCGGGTGGTCGGCTCGACCGGCGTCGGGACGGCGGGGCGGCTCCCCGACGCCACCGGGCGGGACCGACGCGGCGGCGGGACCGCGGGACGGCCGCGCAGCAGCGGCGGGATCCCCGCGGCACCGGACTCGGTGAGCAGCGCCAGCGCCGGCAGGATCGCGGTGGCGTCCAGCGGCAGCGGGGCGGGGCCGCCCACGGTGCGGCCGACGGACGCGGACGCACCGACCGGCTGGGCCGCCCGCTCCGGCTCCGGGCCCGCTGCCGGGGTGTCGTCGCGGAGGGCGCTGGCCAGGAGGGCGTCGCCGAGGAGCACCTCGTCGTCGGTGGCCACCTCGGCGGTGGTCTCCGGCGCGGGCGCCTCGACGGTGGTGTCCTCGCTGATGACCGGGTCCTCCTGGGGAAGCGGCGCCAGGTCCGCGGCGGCGTGCTGGGCCTCGAGGTGCTGGGCGTCGAGGCGCTGGACGTCGACCTGCTGGACGTCGACCTGCTCGGGGACGACGACGGGCGCCGGCTCCTCGGCGAGCTCGGTGGCGTCCGGCGACCGGTGCCGGCCCTTGGCGCGGCGGCCCGGGACGAAGGCGGCGTTCTCGGCGCAGGCCTGCTGGATGAGGTCCTGGACACCGAGCGGTGCGGTGCGGGCGGCCGGGTCCTCGTCGGCGGGCTCGGTGTCGACGACCAGCGGTGCGTCGGGGACCTCGACGAACTCCACGACCTCGACCGCCGGGGACAGCCACTCGGCCAGCTCGACCAGCTCGGTGTCGACGACCTGACCGACGACCGGCTCGACCGTGGCGGTCCCGGCGACGTCGTCGTCCCACCCGCCGAGGGCGGCGAAGACCGACGCGACGAGGGAATCGGCGGCCTCTGCGGACAGGTCGGTCGGCTCGGGCACCGAGGCGGACGTGGTCTCGACGACCGGCTCGTCCGCGATGACGGGCGCGGCCTCGACGACGACGGGCACGGCCTCGACGACGACGGGCACGGCCTCGACGACGGGCTCACGGACCAGCTGGGTGAAGCGGATGACGTCGAACTCGCGCTCGACGAACTCGGGCTCCGCCACCGGCTCGGGCTCCGCGACGACCTCGGTCATGACGGGCTCGACCACGGCGGGCTCGATGACCTCGGCAACGGGCTCGACCACGATCTCGGCGACCGGCTCCGCGACGACCTCGATCACCTCCGGCTCGATCGCGACGGGCTCGGTGGTCTCGGCAACGGGCTCGGCGGCGACCTCGGCCACGGGGAGGACGACCTCGGCGATGGGCTCGGCGATGACCTCGACCGGGGGCGCGACGACCTCGGGCTCGGGC
>NZ_JBFAOG010000008.1:0-165038 GCF_040659695.1 Modestobacter sp. NPDC049651 | reverse complement strand
GGCTCGGCGGTGACCTCGACCTCGGCGACGACCTCGGGCTCGGGGACGACCTCGACCTCGGCGACGACCTCGGGCTCGGGGATGACCTCGGGCTCGGCGGTGACCTCGACCTCGGCGACGACCTCGGGCTCGGGGACGACCTCGACCTCGGCGACGACCTCGGGCTCGGGGATGACCTCGGGCTCGGGGGTGACCTCGGGCTCGGCGATGACCTCGGGCTCGGCGGTGACCTCGACCTCGGCGACGACCTCGGGCTCGGGGGTGACCTCGGGCTCGGGCTCGGGGATGACCTCGACCTCGGGGATCTCTGCCTCCGCGACCGCGGCCTGCTCGGCGGCCAGCGACTGCTCGACGGCCTCGGCCACGGCTGCGGTGACCTGGCGGTCGTTGCCGACCATCCGGGCCAGCGCCGCGGTGAACGGCGAGGGCCCGGCGGACACCTCGGTGGGCGCCTCCGGCCGCGGGTCCTCGACGAGGTCGTGCACCAGCGTCGGCCGGTGGCGGGCGGGGGCGAACGGCTTCGCGGCGACGCCCTTGTCGACGGCGGGAGCGGCCTTCGACGCCGCCGCCGCGGGGGCGGCCGGCCGCGGCTCACGGGCGGGCCGGGCGGCGGCCGCACCGGACGCAGCGGTCCGGGTGGTGCCGGCGCGGCGGGCGGCGGACGCCGCCTGGGCGCTGGCGAGCACCTCGGCGAGGCCGTCGGGCAGCCCCTCGGGCAGGTCGCCGGCGAACGCGCCACCGGTCTGCGGGCGGACGGGCTGCGGGCGGGCGCTGGTCCCGGCGCCGCGGGACTGCGGGCGGCGGGCCGGGGCGTCGTCCGCAGCGGCCGCGCGCGGCGCGCCGCCGGGGCCGTACAGCGACAGCGGGGCGCCGCCGCCGGCCGGTGCCATCAGGTCGGCGAGCTGGGCGAGGCGGTCCTCGACGGACTCCTCGGCGATCACCCGGGAGCCGCGCGGCCGGTCGGTCGCAGCCGGCGCGGCGGGCGCGTCGGGCACCTCGACCTCGGCGACGAACCGCTCGGTGCTGAAGAAGCCCATGACCCCGCCGGACCGGAGCCGGCGGACGCCGACGACCTTCGCCGTCGGCCCGAACTGCTCCTTGGCCGCGGCGATGGCCTCCTCGCGCGAGGGCGCCTCAACGGATTGCGACCGCACCGCTCACCACTCCCAGGGACTCGATCTGGGCCGTGCGCGACACCTCGTTGTACGAGATGACCGACAGCCGGGGCAGGACCTGGCGGACCAGGCGGGACAGGGCGGCGCGGACCTGCGGGGAGCAGACCAGCACGGGGGAGAAGTTCATCCGCTCGGCCTCGTCGAGCAGCTCGGTGCAGCCGCGGACCAGGAGGTCGACGGTGTGGCCGTCCAGCGCCAGCACCTGGCCGGCCTCGGTCGGCCGGATCGACTCCAGCAGCCGCTGCTCGAAGCCGGGCTCCAGCGTGATCACGTGCAGCCGCTCGTCGGGGGTGACGTAGGGCTGGCTGATCGCCGCGCCGAGCGCCGACCGCGCGGCCTCGACCAGGCCGTCGAGGTCGGTGGACACCTTGGCCCGCAGCGACAGGGCCTCGAAGATGCGCACCAGGTCGCGGATCGAGACGCCCTCGTCCAGCAGCGCCTGCAGCACCCGCTGCACCTCGCCGAGGGTGAGCAGCGCCGGGGTCAGCTCGTCGACCACGACGGGGTGGCTGCGGCGCACCATCTCGACGAGCACCTTGACGTCCTCGCGGCCCAGCAGCGACGAGGCGTTCTGCCGGACGACCTCGGCCAGGTGGGTGGTGATCACCGACGAGCGGTCGACGACGGTGGCGCCGGCCATCTCCGCCTGCCGCTGCAGCTCGGTGGGGATCCACTTGGCCGGCAGGCCGAACACCGGCTCCCGGGTCGGCTTGCCCGGCAGGCCGTCGAGGTGGTCGCCGATGGCCAGCACGGTGCCGGCCGGGGCGGTGCCCCGCGCGGCCGGGACGCCGTTGAGCCAGACCACGTACTGCGACGCGGGCAGGTCGAGGTTGTCCCGGGTGCGCACCAGCGGGATGACCAGGCCGGTCTCCATGGCGACCTTCCGGCGCAGCGCCTTGACCCGGTCGAGCAGGTCGCCGCCGCGGCTGGTGTCGACCAGCTCCACCAGGTCGAAGGCGACCTCCAGCTCCAGCGGGTCGACCCGCATCCGGTCGACGATGGCCTCCGGGGAGTCCGGGGCCGGCTCCTCCGGTCCAGCCGGCGCCGAGTCGGCGGCGTCCGCGGCCGGCTTCTCCCGCACCTTGGTCGCCAGCAGCAGGAACAGCCCGCCCACGATCAGGAACGGCAGCTTCGGCAGGCCCGGGATCAGGCACAACGCCAGCGCGGCGCCACCGGCGACCCGGATGGGCTGCTTGAACTGGCTGAGCTGCGACACCAGGTCGCGGCCCATGTCCCCGTCGGAGGCCGATCGGGTGACGATCAGGCCGGTGGCGGTGGAGATCAGCAGCGCCGGGATCTGGGACACCAGGCCGTCGCCGACCGACAGCAGCGAGTACGTCGAGACGGCGTCCCCGGGGGACATGCCCTTCTGCAGCATGCCGATCGCGAAGCCGCCGATGAGGTTGATCAGCGTGATGATGATCGCCGCGATGGCGTCGCCCTTGACGAACTTGCTGGCGCCGTCCATCGAGCCGTAGAAGTCGGCCTCGGAGGTGACCTCCTGGCGCCGGCGGCGCGCGGTGGTCTCGTCGATCAGGCCGGCGTTGAGGTCGGCGTCGATCGCCATCTGCTTGCCGGGCATCGCGTCGAGGGTGAAGCGGGCGCCGACCTCGGCGACGCGGCCGGCACCGTTGGTGATGACCACGAACTGGATGATCGTGAGGATCACGAAGATCACCAGGCCGACGATGAGCGAGCCGCCGACGACGAAGTGGCCGAACGCGTCGATGACGTGCCCGGCGTACCCGTCGGTGAGCACCAGCCGGGTCGAGGAGACGTTCAGCGAGAGCCGGGCCAGCGTCGCGATGAGGATCAGCGACGGGAAGACGGCGAAGTCCAGCGGCCGCTTGATCTGCATCGACACCAGCAGGATCAGCAGGGCCGCGGTGATGTTGAAGCCGAGCAGCAGGTCCAGGACGGCGGCCGGGAGCGGCACGACCAGCATGAGGACGATGGAGACGATCCCGATCGGGACCGCGGCCTTCGTCACCTTGCCCACGCGGACCTCGATCCTGTTGCTGCTGCGCCTGTCCCGGACGGGTGGCCGGACGTCCACCTCACCACCGTTCTCGGCAGCCGTGGGCGCGTCGGGTACCGAGCGGTCCGGGTGTCGTCCCGCCAGTCACACCTGACCCCGGGACCCCCGTCAGGCGGCTGCGGCCGGGCGGCGCCGGCGGCCGGCCTTGGGCAGGTCGGCGACGTCGGGGGCCTCGAAACCGGGGCGGTGGAACCCCCCGCGCACCCCGCGCGAGGACAGGTGCATGACGAACGCGAGCACCCTGGCCACCGCGGTGAACAGCTGCGGCGGCACCTCCTGGTCGATCTCGCACGAGGCGTGCAGCGCACGGGCGAGCGGCACGTCCTGCACCAGCGGCACCCGGTGCTCGGCGGCGAGCTCGCGGAGCTTGGCCGCCACCTCGCCGGCGCCCTTGGCGACCACCCGCGGGGCGCCCTTGGCCGGCTCGTACTTCAGCGCCACCGCCACGTGGGTGGGGTTGACCAGCAGGACGTCGGCCTCCGGGACGGCGGCCATCATCCGGTTGCGCGACATCGCCAGCTGCGCGGACCGGCGGTGGGCCTTGACGTGCGGATCGCCCTCGGAGTTCTTGTGCTCCTGCTGGATCTCGTAGCGGCTCATCTTGAGCTGCTTCATGATCTTCTTGCGGTTCACCACGTAGTCGGCGACGGCGATCACCAGGCCGGTCCCCGCGACCACCCGGAACATCAGCACCGCGGCGCCGCAGAACGCGTCCACGACCTCCGACAGCGGCAGCGCGCCGGAGGAGGCCACCAGCTCCTGCGCCCGGCTGGACGTCGCCCAGATCGCGGCGGCCAGCGCGGCGGTCTTGATGACCGCCTTGGTCGCCTCCCACGCGCCCTGGGTGCCGAACATCCGCTTCAGCCCGCTCGCCGGGTTGAACTTCTTCAGCGACGGCTTGAGGCCCTTCGCGCTCACCACGATGCCGCCCTGAGCCGCGGAGGAGAGCGTGCCGATCAGCATCATGGCCAGCGCCATCGGCAGCGCCGTCGTCGCGAAGGCGGCGAACGCCTGCCCGAACAGCGCCTGCGCGGCCGCGGTCTCGGGGTGCTCGGCGACCGCCCCGATCTGCACGAACAGCTCGGTGACCTCCTCGAAGCCCTTGCGCACCAGCATCGGCAGCAGCACGCTCGCGGCCGCGACGCCCACCCAGGTGCCCAGCTCCTGCGTGCGCGGGATCTGCCCGTCCTTGCGGGCTTTCTTCAGCTTCTGCGGTGTGGGCTTCTCTGTCTTCTCACCACCCGGACCGTCCTTCGCCACGTCAGCCGCTCCCCAGCGAGGTGATCGCCCGCAGCGCGGTGTCCAGCAGGCCGTCGACGGCCGGCGGCAGCAGCGGGAAGGTGAAGCCGAGCAGCAGCAGGGTGATCATGATCTTGAACGGCGGGCCGAGGCTGAAGACGTTCAGCGACGGGGCCGCCTTCGACAGCAGGCCCAGGGCGATGTCGGCCAGCAGCAGCACGGCGACCAGCGGGCCGCCGATCTGGAGCGCGGCCAGGAACATCCTCGACGTCGCGGTGATGATCGCGTGCGCCAGCTGGCCGGTGTCGACCGAACCGCCCAGCGGCAGGGCCTGGTACGAGGTGACGAAACCGCGCACCAGCAGCAGGTGCCCGCCACTGGTGAACAGCAGCGTGGTGGCCAGCAGGTAGAAGGTGCGGCCGATCGTCGCGTTGGTGGTCTGCGCCATCGGGTCGTAGGCCGGCTGCAGCGAGAAGCCGCCGGTCACGTCGATGATGTTGCCGGCCAGCTGGACGGCGCCGAACAGCAGCTGCACCAGGAAGCCCAGCGCCGCGCCGATGACCGCCTCGGTGACCGCGGAGACCACCAGGAAGCCCGCGGTGACCGCGGGCATGTCCGCCGTCAGGTGCGGGAAGGCGACCAGGGCCAGCGCCATCGCCAGCGCTCCCTTCGCCGCGCGCGGGATGGCGGCGTTGTTGAACGGGGGGCACATCAGCACGAAGCCCGTCGCCCGCACGCTCCCCAGCAGCAGCGCGGCCAGGGTCGCCGACGGGACCGAGAGGTCCACCCGGCTCAGCCCTTGCCGAGCAGCCGCGGCAGCGTGTCGAACAGCTGGTGGGTGAAGGAGATCAGCTCACCCAGCGCCCAGTTGCCCGTGACCAGCATGGCGATGCCGCAGGCGATCACCTTGGGCACGAACGACAGCGTCGGCTCCTGGATCTGCGTCGCCGCCTGGAACAGCGAGATCATGAAGCCGACCAGCAGCGCGGTCAGCAGGATCGGGGCGGCCACCTTCGCCGCGACCAGCATCGTCTGCGTCGCGAGCTCGGTGACGTCGGTGTCAGTCATGCTCGACTCCGGGCTCGTTCCGCTCCTCGGTCGCCGGCGCTCCCTGCGATGCTCGCAAGCCCGTCGTCCTCGCGGTGTCAGTCACGCCGGCGCCCCCACTAGGTGTACGACCCGACGAGGGCCGTGGTGATCAGCGACCAGCCGTCGACCATGACGAACAGCAGCAGCTTGAACGGCAGCGACACCACCGCGGGGGGCACCATCATCATGCCCATCGACATCAGCGCGGCGCTGACCAGCATGTCCAGCACCAGGAACGGGATGAACACGACCAGGCCGATGATGAAGGCGCTCTTGAGCTCGGAGAGCACGAACGCCGGCACCAGGGTCAGCATGCTCACCGACTCCTTGTCGGCCGGCCGCTCCTCGCCCGACAGCTTGACCATGAGCTTGAGCTCGTCGTCGCGGGTGTTGTCGAGCAGGAAGTCCTTGAGCGGCTTCTCGCCGACGTCGTAGGCCTGCGAGGCGGTCATCTGCCCGTCGAGGTAGGGCTGGACGGCGTCCTTGTTGATGTCGCTGAACACCGGGCCCATCACGAAGATGGTCAGGAACAGCGCGATGCCGGTGAGCACCTGGTTCGGCGGCGAGGTGTTGAGCCCCAGCGCGTTCCGGGTGAGCCCGAGGACGACGAGGATCTTGGTGAACGAGGTCACCAGCAGCAGCGCGGACGGCGCGATCGACAGCGCGGTGATCGCCAGGATCAGCGTGACCGCGGTGCTCGGGCTGTTGCCGCCGACGTTGATGTCGACGTTGCCCGCGCCGCCGGTCGGGGCGACCGGGGCCGTCGGGGCGGTCGGCGCCGTGGGCGCGGTCGGGGCAGCGTGCGCTGGGCCGGCCAGCACGACCACCGCCACCACCGCGCCGACGAGGGCGAGCAGCAGCAGCACGGTCGTGCGGCGGGACGGCCGCAGCCGGGCGGGCGACCACGCGGCCGGCGCCGGGCGGAGGAACCCGGTCACGGCCGCCGCACCGTCCGCTCGCGCAGCTCCTGGACCATCGACGTCCAGGTGCCCTTGTCCAGCACGGAGCCCGCCAGGGCGCCGGAGCCGGCGCGGGGGAGCGGGAGCGCGGTCGGCCGGGGGGCACCCTCGGCGTCCGCGGTGCCGGGGTCGGCGTCCGCGGCGGGCTGCGCCCGCTCGGCGAGCGCCGCCCGCAGCTCGTCGTCCTCGAGCTCGGCCAGGATGCTGATCTGCGCGTCGGTGGCACCGACGACGAGCACGCGGCCGGCCACCCGGAGGACCGAGACGGTGCTGGTGCGGCCCATCCGCTGCCGCGCCACCACCTCGATCACCTCGCTCGCCCCGCCGAGGCCGCGCTTCTTCGCGACCCGGGCGGCGAACCAGAGCACGGCCCCGACGAAGGCCAGGCTCAGCACCAGGCGGAGGACCATCCAGCTCATTGGTCCGGGTGCCCGAACTCGGCGGCGTCGGTGACGATCTCGCTGATCCGCAGGCCGAAGTCCTCGTCGACGACGACGATCTCGCCGCGGGCGATGAGCGTGCCGTTGACCAGCAGGTCGGCGGGGGCGCTGGCGGCCCGGTCGAGCTCGATGACCTCGCCCGGGTAGAGGCTGAGCAGCTCCTGCACCGTCATCCGGGTGCGGCCGATCTCGACCGTCACCTCCATGGCGACGTTGCGGAGCAGGTCGAGGCTGCCGCGCTGCTCGCGGGTCTCGGGCAGCGTCACCTGCATCGCCAGGGTGGCCTGGACGACCCCGCCGCCGAGCAGCGGCACGGCCAGGAAGACGCCCTTGTCGCGCAGCCCGTCCAGCGCCGAGACGGCGTCCTCCACCCGCTCGGCGGAGACCCGCACCCGGCCCAGCGCGGCGGCGGCCGCCTCCAGCGCCGGGCGCAGCGCGGACGCGACGTCCATCGGGCCGACGGGGGAGTTGGTCAGCGACTCGACGATCTCCGCGGACAGGACGACGACGACGTCGCCGCTGACCTCGCCGGCCAGCCGGGCGGTCACCGCGGACGCACCGCCGGCCGGCAGCGCCAGCACGTCGGGGTCGCCGCTCGGCTCACCGGCCAGCAGCGGGGTGGACGCGGGGAGCAGCGCGCCCGCGGCGGAGGCGGCGGCCAGGACGGCGGCGGCGATGGTCTCGGAGTCCGCGGAGCGGTCGGTTCCGTGGGCGGTGGTCATGCGTGGTCCTTTCCACCGTTCGGGTCGGGGACGATCTCGGCGGCCAGCCGGCGCCGGTGGTTGCTCGCGATCGAGTGCGCGAACGTGACGCCGTTGGTCGTGACCTCCAGCGGGCTGTCCCGCGCGTGGCGCAGCAGCAGCACGTCACCGACGGCGAGGCTGAGCAGGTCGCCCGAGGGCACCTCGAGCGGGTTGAACCGCACGCTGACGTCGACCGGCACCTGCGCCAGGCGCTCGGTCAGCGCCTCGGCCGCCCGCTGCCGCTTGCGCAGCGCGGACTCCGACAGCTGGGGGGACGCGGCGTTGTTCAGCGCCGGCGCGAAGGAGGAGAACGGCAGCACCAGCGTCGCCTCGGGCTCGCGGTTGCCGATCCGCATCGACAGCCGGATGACCATGACGGTCTCCGAGCCGGCGGCGGCCTGGGCGAGCTGCGGGTTGTACTCGACGCTGTCGACCACGGGCGCGATCGAGGTGATCGGCGCGACGGCGACCGACAGCTCCTCGAGCAGGCGCTCCAGGAGGTGGCTGGTGATCGCCATCTCCATCGCCGTCATCGGGCGGTTGGGCTGCTCGGAGCTGCCGGAGCCACCCAGCATGTGGTCGACCATCGCCATCGCCATGTCCAGCGGGTAGGCGAGCATGCCCTTGCCGGCCAGCGGCTCCAGCGTGAACGTCACGCAGAAGCACGAGGTGGGAAGGGTGGCCAGGTAGTCGTCGTAGGAGAACTGCTCGATGCCCTCGAGCTCGATGCGCGCACCGGTGCGCAGCAGCGAGGTCAGGGTGGTCGTCGCCTGGCGGGCGAAGTTCTCCTGGGAGTTCTGCAGGATCCGGACGTGCTCGCGGGAGAGCTTCGTCGGGCGGCGGAAGTCGTAGGTGCGCGGGACGCCGCGGCGCCGACCGGTCCCTGCGGTGGACGACGGCGCGGACGCAGGGGCGGCCGCCCGGGCGTCGGCCGCGGTCTCGGCCACGGTGTCGGACAGGCTCACGACACCCTCATCGGCCGGGGAGGGGGACCCCGTGACCGCCGGACCCGGCGCAGCCGCAACTGCGGGTGCGCCGGGTGCCGACGGGACTGGTGTGTCAGGCGGTACGTGACCGTGCGGCCCCCGTGCAGGGTCCCGCCGCGAGCTCGCGAGCGGCGGGGGGCACGGGGGTCCTTCGACTACTGGGTCACGTACTCCGTGTAGTAGATCTTCATGACGTCCTCGTGGTAGGCCTTGACGATCGCCTTCTCCAGCGCGGCCTTCATCGCCTCGCGGTTGGTCTGGACGTCGGCCAGCTTCGCCCCGGAGAACTGGGCGATGGCGATGTCCAGCGCGGGGGAGCCGTCGGGGTCCGAGCCGTGCTCGCCGGTGGCGGCGGCGTCGTGCGCGGCGGTGAACTGCAGGGTCATGCCGAGCTTCAGGTAGCTGCCGCCGGCCAGGTTGATCGCGACCGGGTCGATCTTCAGCACGCTGCCCGGCTCGGGGGCGGGCTCGGCCTCCGAGCTGCCGCCGCTGAACACGAAGAAGTAGGCGCCGGCGCCGATCGCGAGCACCGCGACCAGCGCGATGATCATCAGCTTCTTCTTGCCGCCCTTGGCCTCCTCGCCGTCCTCGGCGGCGGCGGGGGCGGCCTTCTTCTTCTTTGCCATCACTTGCTCCCTTGGTCGGCGGCTTCGAGGCTGGGCAGCTGGGCGTTCGCCTGGGCCGATGCGGTGGACAGGACGACGACGTCGACCCGCCGGTTGATCTCGTTGGCGTTCTTGGTGCCGGCGGCGACCAGCGGCTGGGTGTCGCTGTAGCCGGTGGCCGACATCCGCTTCTCCGGGACGCCGTCGGACCTCAGCTCGCGCAGCACCGTCGTCGCGCGGGTCGCCGAAAGCTCCCAGTTCGACGGCCAGGGGCCGCCCCGGGTGACCGGCAGCGAGTTGGCGTGCCCCTCGACGTCGATCCGGTTCGGCAGCCCCTGGAGCGCCGGCGCCATCGCCTTGACGACGGTGCGGCCCTGGGGCAGCAGCACGGCGGACTCGGGGGCGAACAGCACCGGGTCGGAGACCACGTGCACGACCAGGCCCTTCTCGTTGATCACCATCTTCGCCGCGTCGGACTCACCGGCTGCGGCCAGCGCCTGCTGGATGGCGTCGCGGGCCGCGTCGAGCTGGTCGTAGGCGGCCTTGGCCTCCGCGGCGGTCTGCTGGGCCTGCTGCGCCGCGTAGTCCTCGACCGCCTGCTGCTGCTCCTCGGACTGCTGCTGGCCGTCGGCCGCCGCCTCCTGGGCGAGCTGGACCGGCTTGAGCGGGCTCTCGGTCGGCCCGTCGACGGCGGCGCCGCTGTCCAGGATCGTGACCGGTGCGCCGAAGCCCTCCTTGAGGCCCTGCGAGAACGCGTTGAACTTGGTGACGTCCACCTGGCTCAGCGCGTACAGCACGACGAACAGCGCGAACAGCAGGGTGAGCATGTCGGCGTAGGAGACGAGCCACCGCTCGTGGTTCTCGTGCTCCTCCTCCTCGTGCTTCTTCGGCCGGCGCGCCTTGGTGCCGTGGCCGTGCCCGGAGGACTTGCTCATGGGACGCGCCTCATGCCGCGTCCTTCTCCTGCTCGCTCGGCGGCAGGAGCGAGGACAGCTTGGCGCGGACGGTGCGCGGGCTGGTGCCGGCCTGGATCTCCGCGATGCCCTCGACGAGCAGCTCCATCTGGGCGGCCTGCAGGTCGCTGGTGCGGGCGATCTTGGCGCCCATCGGCAGCCAGAACACGTTGCCCGACAGCACACCCCACAGCGTCGCGACGAACGCGCCGGCGATCATGGGGCCGATCGCCTCCGGGTCCTGCAGGTTCTCCATCACGTGGATCAGCCCGATGACCGTCCCGATGATGCCGATGGTCGGCGCGTAGCCGCCCATGCTGGCGAAGAACTTGGAGCCGACCTTGTCCTCGGCCTTCTTGGCCGCGATCTCGCCCTCGAGGATGGCCCGCAGGTCCTCCGGGTCGGTGCCGTCGATGCTCATCTGCAGACCGCGCTTGAGGAACGGGTCGTCGATGGACTTGACCTCGGCCTCCAGGGCCAGCAGGCCCTCCTTGCGGGCCTTCTCCGCCAGGCTGACCAGCGTCTGGATGCGCTCGCTGACCGACGGCACCGCCGGGGGCATGAGCGCCATCTTGAACCAGGTGCCGAGCTTCTTGGCGTCGCTCATGGCGATGCCGCTGAGGGCCGCGCCGAGCGTGCCGCCGAAGACCAGGACCAGCGGCGGGATCAGGATGATCGCCATCGGCGACGACCCCTCGAGGATCATCGTCAGCAGGATGGCGCCCAGCGCCACGGCGATGCCGATCAGAGTTGCCGGATCCACGCGTCAGCGCTCCTCACGGGTCGGGAAGCGGACCACGGAGGCGGTGTCCGCCCCCGCGTCGCTCTCGGCGGCCGGGGACTGCGCCCGGTACTCGCCTCGGTCCATCTGGAAGGCCACCGCCTGGATGCTCGCGCGCCAGTCGCGGATGCCGCGGACCACCTGGTCCACGCTCTCGGCGACGAGGTACTTGGTGTCGTCCTGCAGCGTGACGACGGTGTCCGGGTGACCTTCGACGCGTTGCACCAGGTCGGCGTTCAACACGAAGTGATCCCCGTTCAGGCGTGTCAGGCGGATCACGGGTGTCTCCTCAGTTCAGGTGGGGCGCGCACCGGCGGGCCGGCGCGGCGCCCAGGGATGTCATCGGCCCGGGGACGGGCCGGCTTGAGCTGAGCGGCCCGGTCGCCCCGCGGGGTGACCGGGCCGCTCAGCCGGTCATCAGCGCTTGAGGTTCACCAGCTGCTCGAGGACCTCGTCGGAGGTGGTGATCACCTTGCTGTTCGCCTGGAAGCCGCGCTGGGCGATGATCAGGCCGGTGAACTCCTGCGCCAGGTCGACGTTGGACATCTCCAGCGCGCCGGCGGTCAGGTCGCCGCGGCCACCGGTGCCCGGGCGCCCGACCTGCGGGATGCCGGAGTTGTCGCCGGCCCGGAACGAGCTGTTGCCGGCCTTCTCCAGACCGCTGGGGTTGGCGAAGCTGGCCAGCGCGATCTGGCCGATGGTCTGGCGCATGTTGTTCGAGTACAGGCCGATGACCGTGCCGTCGCCGGACAGCTGGAAGCCGGTCAGCGTGCCCAGGGCGGAGCCCTTGCCCGAGTCCGGGTCGACCGCGGAGACGGTGCTCTTGCCGCCGAACTGGGTCACCCCGGTCAGGTCGATGTCGATCGAGGCGGTGGCCGGCCAGTTGGTGCCGGTCGGGGTGTAGGTCAGGTGCCCGGTGGCCGGCGGCACGAGCTTGCCGGTGGTGGGGCTGTAGTCCAGCGTCTGGCTGCCGAGCACGGCGTTGTTCTCGTCGCGGACGGTGAGCGTCCAGCGGCCGGGGACGGGGGGCACCGCGGCGACCGGCGGGACGGCGGCCGGGTTCGCGGGGGTGCCCGCGTCCGGCACGAAGACGTAGCTCATCTGGTGCGCGTTGCCCAGCGAGTCGTAGGTCTGGACCTGGATCTGGGTGGTCTGCGGGTTGTCCGAGGACAGGTTGCCGCTCAGCTTGTTGTTCGTCGTCATCGACGGCGCCATGACGCTGCCGAACGGGATGCTCAGCGACTCCAGCGGCTGGTTGACGTCGACGGCGCCGTCGACGGCCATCCAGCCCTGCAGCACCGAGCCGTCCGGGGTGACCAGCTTGCCGGTGGCGTCGGTGTCGAACGACCCGGCGCGGGTGTAGAGCTGCTCGTTCCCCGACCGGGTGACGAAGAAGCCGTCACCGGAGATCAGGAAGTCCGTCGACCGGCCGGTGGCCTGGGTCGAGCCCTGCTTCCAGTTGGTCGTGATGCCGCTGACCTGGACGCCGAGGCCGATCTGCGCCGGGTTGGTGCCGCCGTCCGGCCCGTTGGGCGAGGAGCCGTTGCGCATCACCTGCGACAGGGTGTCCTCGAAGACGGTGGTGCTGGACTTGAAGCCGACGGTGTTCACGTTGGCGATGTTGTTGCCGACCACGTCGAGCTTGGTCTGGTGGGCCTGCAGGCCGGAGATGGCCGAGAAGAGGGAACGCAGCACGGGGACTCCTCTGGGGAAGTGGGGGCGGCCGGGTGGCCGGGGGAGGGGACCGGGGAGGTCAGGCGGAGGAGCCGACCAGGGTGATCCGGGCCATGTCGACGTCGACGCCACCGATGACCGTCTGGATGGTCCCGTCGGAGCTCGACAGCTTCACCGCCTGCACGACGCCGGACTTCGTCGTCCCGTCGGTCTGGGTGTAGGAGACGGTCTGCCCCACCAGGGCCACCGCGCTCTGCGACTGCTGCATCGCCAGCAGGCTGGCGTTCTGCTTGGCGAGGGTCTCCAGCTTCTCGACCTGGCTGAAGACGGCCGTCTGGCTCATCATCTGGCTGCTGTCGGCCGGGTTGCTGGGGTCCTGGTACTTCATCTGGGCGACCAGCAGCTTGAGGAAGGTGTCCTTCCCCATCTGGTCGGGGCGGTCCGCGGTGGGGGACGAGCCGTAGGTCGCCCCGGCCGGCAGGTTGAAGGAGATCGGGTCGGTCATCGATCGGTGCTCCGTCTCAGACTCGGAGGTCCACGCCGGGTGACGTGGACGGGTCGGTCCCCGGGACGGGGCTGGTCGGTGCGGCGTCGGTGGGGTCGGTCCAGCTGCGCGCCGGGCCCTCGGGACGGGCGCCGCGCTGGCCCTGCTGGCCGTTGCCGGCGGTGGGGTCGGCGGTCTGCTGGCGGTCGGCCCGGCCGCCGAGGTCGGTGCCGGCGTCGCGGCCGACCTCGAGCTTGGCCAGGTCCAGCCCGGCGGACAGGAGGTCGCGGCGCAGCTCCGGCAGCGCCTCCAGGAGGGCGTCCCGGCCGTGCTGGTGGGCACCGTGCAGGGTCAGGTCGACCTGCCCGTCGGTGACGGTGACCGAGATCGACACCGGGCCGAGCGACTCGGGGTTGAGGACCACGGTGATCGTCGAGGCGCCGTCGGGAGCGCGGGTGAGGACGGCGAGCTGCTGGCCGAGCTGGGCGGCGACCGGGACCGGGGGCGCCGGGGCCGGCGTCGCCGGAGCGGTCACCGTGGGGGTGCCCGGCAACGGGGCCGCGGCGAGCACGGTGGCGAGGTCGCCGGGAGGCGCGGTGTCCGCGACCGGGACGGGCAGCGGGGTGGCCGGCCCGTCGGGGGTGTCGCCGGCCGCGTCGTCGGCGCCGGCGCCGGCGTCGGCCGAGGTCGGGACGACGGGCGCCGTGCTGCCGTCGACCGGGGCCGTGGCCGCGTCGGCGGGCTGGGCCGGCGCGGCGGCCGGGGCCGGCAGGGCGGCGGCGACCGCGGCGGGCACCGGGTCGGCGAGGGCGGGAGCGGCGGCCGACGTCGAGGCGGAGGTCGCCGGAGCCTGCGCGGCCGCCGGGACGACGGTCAGGCCGGGCAGGTCCGCCGCGGGGGCGGGCACCGCGACGGGAACCGGGGCCGGGGTGCCGTCGGCCGGCGCCGCGGCCGGCAGCGCACCGCCGGGCGGGACGGGGACGGCCGTCGCCGGGGGAGCGGCTCCGGCCGGCAGGGCGGCGCCGGGCAGCGGGCCGGTCGCGGGCACGGCGGCGGCCGGGGTGCCCGCCGCGACGGCCGGGTCGGCCGGAACGGCCGGCGGCAGGCCGACGGCGGTCAGCAGCGCCCACGCGCCGGCCGGGACCACCGGGGCCGCGTCGGGCGCGGGGGTGCCGGTCTCGTCGTCCGCCGCCGGTTCGTCGGTGGCGCGGGCGGGCGCACCGGCCGGACGCGGGCCGGTCGCCGCCGGGCCGGCCGGCTCCGGGGCCGCGTCGTCGGTCGGGCGGTCGGGGCGGTCGGGCCGCGGCGCGGGCCGGGCCGCGGTGCGCCGGCCGCCGCCCAGGGCGTCGTCGAGGGCGCTGGCGAAGCCGGGCCCGCCGTCGCCGGCGGTCGGTCGGCTGCCCGCCGGCGCGAGGGCGCCGGCGGCGAGGGGCAGCGTGAGGGGGGTGGTCATGCGTAGGCCTCCGCGGCGGTCAGCACCTTCTGGACGTAGCCCTGCGCCGCGGCGGGGACCCCGCCGGTGCGCTCGACGGTGCCCGGCCCGGCGTTGTAGGCGGCCAGCGCCAGGTCGGTCGAGCCGAACCGGCCGACCAGGCTGCTCAGGTAGCGGGCGGCGCCGTCGATCGACGAGGCCGGGTCGCTGGTGTCGACCCCGAGGCCGGCGGCCGTGGCGGGCATGAACTGCATCAGCCCGCGGGCCCCGGCCGACGAGACGGCCGAGCTGTTGAAGCCGGACTCGGTCTTGGCCACCCCCGCCAGCAGCGCGGCGGAGATGCCGTGCTTCGCGCCGGCCTGGGTGAACAGGTCCGCGTACGGCACCCCGGCGAGGCCGCTGCCGCCGCCGGTGCCCACGGCGCCGGTCGCGGCCGCGGCGTCGGGCAGCACCCGGCGGATGAGGGTCGGCGAGCCGACGTCCTGCACCTGCACGGCCTGGCCCTCCTGCGGAGCGGCGATCATCTTGCCGCCGCCGAGGTAGATGCCCACGTGGTCGATCCCGGGCCGGGACGAGGAGTGGTCGAAGAAGACCAGGTCGCCGGGCTGCGCCTGGGCCAGCGACGCGACCGCGCGGCCGGCGGTGGCCTGCTGCGACGAGGTGCGCGGGATGCTGATGCCCAGGTCGGCGTAGACGCGCTGGGTGAGCCCGGAGCAGTCCAGCCCCGTGCTCGGGTCGGTGCCGCCCCACGCGTAGGGGACGCCGAGGTACTTCTGCGCCGCCGCGACGACGGCCGAGCCGCTGCCGGGAGCCGTCGTCCCGGCGCCGGTGGCGGCGGCGGTGCCGCCCAGCCCCGCGGCGGCCGCCGCGCCGGCCCAGGCGCTGCCGGTCGCGGCAGGGGTGGCGGTGGTGCTGCGCGGCTGCAGCGCGGCGATCCGGCTGGAGATCTCGCCGATGCGCGCCTGCACGGCGCTCAGTCCCTCCACGTCCCCTCCTCTCCGTCGCGGGCCCGGCCGTGCTGACCGGTGACCAGGTCGTCGACCGTCCGGGCCTCGACCGCGTCGGCGGCGGCCTGCAGCTGCGCCAGGTGGCGCTCCCGCAGGCGTTCCAGCCCCTTGGTGCGCTGGGCGGCCGCCGTCCACTGGGCGCGCACCGCCTCGGCCTGCTCGGCCTGCGCGACGGCGAACGCCCGTGCATCTGCCACATCGGCAGCCGCGGACGCCGATGCGACCATCGCCGCGAGGAACTCCGCCCCGGTGCTGCTGGCGGGGGGCCGCCGGGCGGCCAGCGCGGTGGCCTGCTCCGCCGCGTGCTCGGCGGCGGCAGCCGCCCGGCGGGCCGCCTCCGCGGCGGCGAGCGCCGCGGCCTGCTGCTCGGTCTGCCGCAGCCGGAGCACCGGTTCCAGGCGGAACCGTGCCTGCTTCACGCCGCGGTCACCAGGGCGTGCAGCCGCGCCCACGCCTCCGCCGGGGTGGTGTGGTCGGCGGTCGCCTGGCGGAGGAACGCGTCGATGTCCGGCTGCAGCCGGCGGGCCCGGTCGACCAGCGGGTCGGTGCCGGTCTGGTAGGCGCCGATCTCGATCAGCTCGCGCACGTCGCGCAGCGCGCCGAGCATCCGGCGCAGCTCGCGGGCGTCGGTCATCTGCGCGGGCTCCGTCACCGCGGTGGCCACCCGGGAGATCGACTCCAGCACGTCGAGGGCCGGGAAGTGGCCGGCCGTGGCGAGCTTGCGGGTGAGCACCACGTGGCCGTCGAGGATCGAGCGGGCGGCGTCGGCGATCGGCTCGTTGTGGTCGTCGCCGTCCACCAGCACGGTGTAGAGGCCGGTGATCGAGCCGGTGGTGCTGGTGCCTGCCTTCTCCAGCAGCCTGGGCAGCATCGCGAAGACGCTCGGCGGGTAGCCGCGGGTCGCCGGCGGCTCGCCCGCGGACAGGCCCACCTCCCGCTGGGCCATCGCGGTGCGGGTGATCGAGTCCATCATCAGCAGCACGTCGGCACCGCGGTCGCGGAACGCCTCGGCGATGCGGGTGGCGACGAACGCGGCCTTCAGGCGCACCAGCGGCGGCTGGTCGGAGGTGGCGACGACGACGACCGAGCGGGCCAGCCCCTCGGGGCCGAGGTCCTCCTCGATGAACTCGCGGACCTCGCGGCCGCGCTCGCCGATGAGGCCGATGACCCGGATGTCGGCGTCGGTGCCCCGGGTGATCTGCGAGAGCAGCGTCGACTTGCCGACACCGGAACCGGCGAAGATGCCCATCCGCTGGCCGCGGCCGACCGGCGCCATGGTGTCCAGCGCCCGCACGCCGGTGGCCAGCGGGCGGCTCACCCGGGCGCGGGTCAGCGCGTTGGGGGTCTCGCTGGTGAGGTCGACGGTGTCGACCAGGCCGGCCAGCGACGGCCCGCCGTCCATCGGCCGGCCCAGGCCGTCGAGCACCCGGCCCAGCAGCGCCTCGCCGACCGGCACCTGCAGCGGGCGGCCGGTCGGGCGCACCGCGGCGCCGGCGTGCACGCCGGACAGGTCGCCCAGCGGCATGCAGGTCAGCCGTTCCCGGCTGATCGCGACCACCTCGGCGACCAGCGGCCGCGGGCCGGCGACCTCGACCAGGTCGCCGACCGCGGCGGTGATGCCCTCGACGGTGAGGGTCAGCCCCATCGCGCCGGTGACCACGCCGGTCACCAGCGGCCGCGCGGCCCGCCGGGCGACCTCGAGCAGCTCCAGGCCCGCGGTCACGAGCGCAGCACCGCGACCGCGCGCTGCAGCGCCGCGGACAGCTGGGCGTCGACCCGGCGGGCGCCGGCCTCGGCGACCGCGCCGGCCCGCTCGACGCCCGGGTCGGCCACCACGGTGACCGAGCCGGGCAGCCCGGCGAGCGCCCCGTCGGGCAGCTCGGCCAGGTCGTCGGGGTGCAGCCGGACGACGACCGGCACGTCGGTGGGGCTCAGGCTCAGCGCCCGGCGCAGCGCGTCCAGCCCCGGGGTCGCGGCGAGCGCCAGCTCCCGGCCGAGCAGCTCCTCGACCAGGGTGACCACCGCGTCGAGCACCGAGTCGCGCAGCTCGTCGGACGCCGGGGCGGTGACCTCCTCCAGCCGGGTGGCGGCGGCGGCCATCGCGGCGGTGGCCGACGCCAGCCGGCGCTCCCACCGGGCCTGCGCCTCGGCGAGCCGCTGCTCCGCGGCCTGCTCGGCGGCGGCCACCACCTGCTCGGCGGCGACGATGCCCTCGGCGTGCCCGGCGGCCCAGCCGTCGCGCCGCGCCTCCTCGCGCAGCGCCTCGAGCTGCTCGGCGTAGACCTCGCCGAGCCGGGGGCCGCCACCGCGGCGCCGCTCCGGGCCGGTGTACGGCGCCGGCTCCACCCGCTGCGGCTCGCCGGCCGGCGGGGCCGGCCGGGGCACCGGCACGGCGACCGTCTCCGCCGGCGAGGCGAGCACCACCGCGGAGTACGGCTGGGCGTCCGGCGCCGGCCGCGGGGTGCGCCGCCACGGCGCGGCCGCCGCGGCGGACTCGCCGCGCAGCAGCACCCCGCTGCGGGCCGGGCGGCTGGCGTCAGGCGATCTCATCTGGCCTGACTGCGCGCCCCGGTCCGCTCCTCGCTCGTTCCTCGCTGCGATGCCCCCGTGGCTGACGTCAGGCGACGAAATCGTCCTCACCGCCCCGGGCGATGGTCAGCACACCCTGCTCCTCGAGCGTGCGGATGACGCTGACGACCTTGGCCTGCGACTCCTCGACGGTGCGGGCGCGGACCGGGCCCATGAGCTCCATCTCCTCGAGCAGGTTCTCGCCCGCCCGCTCGGAGAGGTTCCGCACGACCTTGTCCCGCACGTCCTGCCGGACGCCCTTGAGGGCGGTGGCCAGGTCGTTGGTCTCCACGTCGCGCAGCACCAGCTGCAGCGACCGGTCGTCGATCGTGACGATGTCCTCGAAGACGAACATCTGCGAGCGGATCCGCTCGGCGAGCTCTGGGTCGCTCTTCTCCAGCCACTCGAGGATGGAGCGCTCGGTGGGCCGGGCGGAGCGGTTGATGATCTCGACGAGGGTCTCGACGCCGCCGACGGTCGACATGTCCTGGTAGGCCAGCAGCGAGCCCATCCGGCGGCCGAGCTCCTCCTCGACCATCCGGACCATCTCCGGCGAGGTGCGGTCCATGACCGCGATCCGGTAGGCGACGTCGGCCTGCTGGTCGGGTGCGAAGTTCGACAGCACCTCGGCCGACTGCGCGGCCGGCAGGTGCGCGAGCACCAGCGCGATGACCTGCGGGTGCTCGTCCTTGAGGAAGGTGACCAGCTGCCGCACGTCGCTGTTGCGCAGCGAGGCGAAGGGCAGCTCGGTGTAGACGACGTTGAGGCGGGACAGGATGCCGTCCGCCTTCTCCTCGCCGAGGCCCGCGGCCAGCACCTCGCGGGCCCACTCCAGACCGCCGGTGCCGACGAACTGGCTGGCCCGCATCATCGTGTGGAACTCGTTGAGCACGTCGTCGACGTCCTCGGGCTCCACGCCGGACAGCCGCATCAGCTCCTGGGTCAGCTTCTCGACCTCGGAGGGGCGCAGCCGGGACAGGATGGCGCCGGCGTCCTCCTTGGACAGCTGGGCCAGGAAGAGGGCCGCCTTGCGCAGTCCGGGCATCTCCTTGCGCGCCGGGAGGGCCGACCCCACGGGGGCCACGGCCGTCCCGGCCGCCGGTGCGATGCCGACGAGCTGCTCGACGCTCGCGATGCTCATGTCCTACCTCTCGGCAGTCCGGACGCCGACCGGGCACACCCGGCCGGCCCTGCGGGGGAACCGTTGCGGAGTCGTCACTTGGCGTCGGCGAACCAGCTGCGCAGCATGGTCGCGACCTCGTCGGGCTTGTCGCTGACCATCGCGGAGATCTCGCCGCGGACCTTCTCCCGCTGGGCGGCCATGAGCTCGGCCTCGCGGTCGTCGACGACGACGTCGCGGACGCTCTGCACCTGCAGCGGGTCCAGCTGCAGCGGCTCGTCGACCGCCTCCAGCTCCTCGTACTCCTCCTCGCGGCGCCGGCGCGAGCGCAACCAGGCGATGAGGACGACCAGACCGATCGCGGCCGCGATGCCGCCGGTCTTGATCATCTTCCACATCTGGGCGTTCTTCTCGGCGGCGGCGGCCGCGGCGAGGTCGGCGGCGGCCTGCTTGGCGGCCGTGGTGTCGAACGGCATGGCCGCGACGGTGATCGCGTCCCCGCGGGCGACGTCCAGGCCGACGGCGTTGCCGATCAGGTCCTGGATCTGCTGCTGGTTGAGCGCGCCGGCCTTCTGGTTGTCCATGACGACCGAGACGGTGAGCCGCTTGACCGCGCCCGGGGCGCCGTCGACGGTCTGGGTGGTCTTGCCGACGGCGTTGTTGTCGGTCGTCGACTCCTTGCCGTACGTGGAGTCGCCGCCGGTGCCCGTCCCGCCGGTGTCCTCGGCGCCCAGGATCCCGCCGACCGCGTTGCCGGAGCCGGTGTAGTCCTCCTTGGTGGTGCTGGAGGACAGCGGGGGGGTGCCGTTGACGTAGTTGTAGGTCTCCGACGTGGTGTTCGTCTTGTCGAAGTCCAGGTCGGCGCGCACCGAGGCGACCGAGTTCCCGGTGCCCACGACGCGGTCGAGGATGGCCTGGGCCTTGCCGGCGAGCCCGGCCTCGAACTCCTGCTCCTGGGCCGACTGCTGGTCGGTCGCGGCGGAGGTCACGCCGGAGCCGGCGGCCGACAGCACCGCGCCGGTCTGGTCGGCGACGGTGACGTCGGCCGGGTCCATCTTCTCGATGCTGGAGGAGACCAGGTGGGTGACCGCCTGCACCTGCTCGCCGCTGAGCTTGGTGCCGGGCCTGACGTCCAGCAGCACCGACGCCGTGGCCTTGCCCTCGTCGGTGGCGAAGACGTCGTCCTTGGGAAGCGCGACGTGCACGACCGCGTTGTTGACGCCGTCCAGCGCCTTCAGGGTGCTGGCCAGCTCGCCCTCGATGGCCCGCTGGTAGGTGACCTGCTGCTGGAACTCGCTGGTGGTGATGCCCGACTGGTCCAGCAGCGCGTAGCCGGTGTCGTTGCTGGCCGGCAGGCCCTGGCCGCTCATCGACAGCCGCTCGGCGTTGACCTTGTCCTGCGCGACCATGATCGTCGAACCGCCGTCGGTGAGCTCGTAGGCCACCCCGTCGGTGTTGAGCTGGTCGACGATCGCCGAGGCGTCGCTGGCGGCCAGGTTGGAGAACAGCGGGGCCATCGTCGGCTTGGTGACCCACTGGGTGAAGAACACGCCCCCGAGGACCAGCCCGGCGAGGAGCAGGCCGATGACGACCTTCTGCCCGAGGGAGATGGTCTGCAGCGTGGCGCGGACCTTGGCGAGCGGTCCTGCGAGGGCGGCGGGCATCAGACGTTCATCCTCATGATCTCGGTGAAGGCCGCGACCGCCTGGTTCTTCAGGGTCACCACGGTGTCGGTGGCCAGGGACGCCTCAGTGCTGGCGATCATGTAGTCGTGCGCGTCCTGCAGGTCGCCGGTCGCGGCGGCCCGCGCCAGGGTGTCGGCGGTGCCGTGCATCCCGTTGAGCGCGTCGATCTGACCGGTCAGGACGTCGGCGAACCCGCCGTCGCCCGTGCCGGTGGTCGCCGCGGGGCCGGCCGCCGAGAGGCTGCCGATCCCGCTGGTGTCGCCGATGGCGGACAGGCCCGGCGCGAAGCCGATGCCGGTGATCGGTGAGGTCATCGTCAGCCCTTCCCGAGCTGCAGCGCCGACTGGTAGGCCTCGGTGGCCGCCTTGATCGACGAGATGTTCGCCTGGTAGCCGCGCTGGGCCATCATCAGCTGGGTCATCTGGTCGCCCAGGTCGATGTCGGGGTAGCGCACGTAGCCGTCGGCGTCCGCGTCGGCGTTGTCCGGCTCGTAGACCATCCGGCCCTCGGCGCTGCCGAACTTCGCGCCGGCGACCCGGACGCCGCCCTCGCCGCCGTAGTTGAAGGCCTGCACGTCGACCATCCGGGCCCGGAAGGCGTCCTCGCCCGGGGCGTTCGTCGTGTTGATGTTGGCGATGTTGTCCGAGACGGCGTCCAGCCACTTGCGGTGGGCGTAGAGGCCGGTCCCGGAGATGCTGATGCTGTCGAAGAGGGCCATGTCAGGAAGTCCTCAGGGCGGACCGCAGCTGGGCGTACTTGCCGTTGAGGGCGTTGAGCGCCAGCTGGTAGCGGAGCCCGGTCTCGGTCTGGATGACCGTCTCGGTGTCGAGGTTCACGTTGTTGCCGTTGGTGTTCGTCGGGTCGGAGGAGCGCAGCTCCGCCGACCGGCCGGCCACCGGCGTCTCGCCGTCGGCCAGCTCGTTCTTCAGGGCCGACTCGAAGTCGACCCGGCCGGCCAGGTAGCCGGGGGTGTTGATGTTGGCGATGTTGTCGGCGGTGACGCGCTGGCGCTGCGCGAGTCCGCTGAGGGACGCGTGCAGGGCCGACATGGTGGTGTCGCCGATCACCGAGCACTCGTCTCGGGCGCGCGACGGGGCACGAGGACCTCCGGATGTCGCAGGACGCACGCACAGGGGACCCCTGTGCGTGTGAGCTCCGCCGATCCGTGGCAGATGGTGCTGTCCGTGCTCTCCAGTCATCGGCACCCTGGGCGGTGATCGTGACCATGTGCACCCGTTCGTGTGCACCGGGTTGCCCGACATGCGACGAGCCCGCCCGGCCGGAGCGGGTGCTCCGGCCGGACGGGCTCGGGGGTGTGGCTGGGACGGGGTCAGAGGGCCCGGTCGATGTAGGAGGCCACCGGGCGGGTCGGTGCGTAGGACATCCGGGCCGCCACGTCGCGCTGCTTCTGCGACTGGGTGATCCGCTCGACCAGCGCCTCCGCGACGGCGAGCTGGTGCTGCAGCAGCTGGGCCGCCCGCTCGCGCAGGTCGTCCGGCAGCGGGCCGAGGGAGCTCGGGGGCACCCAGTCGGTGGACCGGCGACCCCAGGTGGCGATCTCCTCGGCGCGGTTGCGGGCGAGCATCTGCTCGGCGTCGACCACGTGGTTCTCGAGCTCGTCGAGCACCGCCGGCCAGGTGGGGGAGGCCGGCTCGTCGCCGGGCCGGGTCATGCCGTGCCCGCGGCCAGCTGGGCGGCGGCCCCGCGCCACGCGTCGCGCAGCGGCTCGACGATCCGGCGGCAGTCGGCGACCCGGCGGACGTCGCCCTTGGTGTTGGCGGTGATCAGCTCGCCGAGCAGCCAGCCGTACAGCGCGGCGAGGCGGGGGCCGCCGTCCCAGATCTCGACCTTCAGGCTGCCGCGCAGCTCGATGACGATCTCCTGGGCGTGCAGCAGCGGCTCGCGGGCCTCGTCCCGGCGGCCGGCCACCAGCGCGGCCTCGGCCCGCTCGAGGTCCAGGGCCAGCCGGTCGTAGAGCATGACGAGCAGCTGCTGGGGGGAGGCGGTGCTGACCGACGCGCCGAGGTAACGGGCGCGGAGCGAGGGAGCAGTCATGGGGAAGATCTCCTGCGGTGGCTGTTCGGTCAGGACTTGGAGGAGGACCAGCTGGGCAGCGAGTTGATCTGGCCGGCCAGCCAGTTGCCCTGGCTCTGCAGGGTGCCCAGCACCGTCTCCATGGCGCTGAACTGGGCGGTGAGGGAGTCCTTGCGCAGCTGCAACCGGAGGTCCCAGGAGTCGATCTGGTCCTGCAGGTCGCTGCCGATGCTGTCCTGGCCCTTGGCGAGCGAGGTCAGCAGGCCGGAGGTGCTGTCGCTGGCCCGCTGGGCGAGCACCTGCAGCCGGGCGGCCAGGCCGTCGGTGGCGACCGCGTCGTCGACGCTGCCGGTCCTGCCGTCGGTGCCGGCGTCCACGGACCCGCCCAGCAGCCGCTGCACCACGGCCGGGTCGGCGGCCAGCTTGGCCTGGAACACCGACGCGTCGAAGGCGAGCCGGCCCTCCCGGGTGAGCTGGATGCCGGCCGAGGACACCGAGCCGTTGGTGCCGCTGGTCGCGCCGCCGCCGGTCACGGCGGTGGAGACGGTCTGCAGCACCTGGTTGGCCAGGTTCGTCAGGTCGAAGTTCCCCTTGAGGACGGCGGTGCTGCCCGCGGTCGTGTCGGTGTACTGACCGATCTTGTCCAGCACGGCGTTGGCCGCGGTCACCAGCGCCTGCACCTTGTCGGTGACCGCCTTGGTGTCCGTGCCGACCGTGACCGTGGAGGGGGTCGCGCTCGTGGCCGAGACGGTGACCGACAGGCCGGTCGCGAGTTCGCTGAAGGTGTTGGACGGCGAGGTCGCCACCAGCGAGCCGCCGATGGTGATCTGCGCGTCGGTGGGGTCGGTGGTGGCGAACGCGGAGCCGGCGGTGGTGGCGTCCTCACCCGGGGCCTGCAGCCGGAACTTGCTGTCCGCGCCCGTGGTGGTGCTGCCGACCTGCAGCTTGAACTGAGTCGGGCTCAGCTGGAGCACGGTCGCGCTCAGCCCGAAGCCGCTCTTGTTGATGGCGTCGGCGGCGTCGTTGAGGGTCGCGCCGGCCGGCACGTCGATCGAGCCGACGGTGGCGCCGTTCTCGTCGAGCACGGTCAGCGGCCAGCCGGGCTGCTGGGTGCGCACGTCGGCGGTGCGCGAGCTCCAGGTGGCCGTGCTGACCGAGGTCTGGGCGGTGGCGAGCTTGTCGACGGTGAAGGTCACGGAGCTGCCGGGCACCGCGGTGGTGCCGGCGCTCGCGGTGACCGCGGTGCTGCTGCTGGTGGCGCTGCGCGCCGAGGCGATGCCGGCGTCGGCGGTCAGGGCCTGCGCGGCCGTCAGGAGCCCGGCGAACGAGGTGTTGATGTCGCGGAAGGCGGCCGCGTCCTTCTGGGCGGCGGACAGCCGGCCCTTCAGCAGCGTCTGCGGGTTCGCCTCGATCTTCATCAGCTGGGTGATCATGTCGTCGTAGTTGATCCCCGAGATGAGCCCGGAGCTCACGCTCATGCCTGCCATGTCGATCTCTCCGGTCTCGGGTCGGGGGCGGTGACGCAGTGAGGGGGGAGGCCGGGGCCTCCCCCCTCACCGGGTGGTGCTCAGCGGAGCGGCGGAGATCAGCCCAGCAGCTTGAGGATGCCCTGCGTGGACTGGTTCGCCTGGGCCAGCATCGCGGTGCCGGCCTGGCTGAGGACCTGCGTCCGGGTGAAGTTGCTCATCTCCTCGGCCATGTCGGTGTCGCGGATCCGCGACTCCGAGGAGGTGAGGTTCTCCACCGTGGCGTTCAGGTTGTTGATCTTGTGCTCGAGCCGGTTCTGCACCGCACCGAGGTCGGCGCGCTGGTCGGAGACCTTGCCGATCGCGGTGTCCAGGGCGGTGATGGCGGCGCTGGCGCCGGACGCCGTGCCGATCGCGCCGCTGGCGCCCAGGGCGCTGGCGCCCATGTTGCCGATGTTGACGGTCAAGGTCTCACCGGCGTTCGAGCCGACCTGGAAGGCCTTGGCCGAGGCGCTGCCGTCCAGCAGCTTGGTGCCGTTGAAGGTCGTCTTGCCCGAGATGTCGTCCAGCTCCTTGGAGAGCTGCTGGAACTCCTTGTCCGCCTTGGCCTTGTCGGTGTCCTTCAGGGCACCGTCGTTGGCGGCCTGCACCGCGAGGTCACGCATGCGCTGCAGGATGGAGTGCGTCTCGGTGAGGGCGCCTTCCGCGGTCTGGACGACCGAGATGCCGTCCTGCGAGTTGCGGACGGCGACCTTCAGGCCACCGATCTGCGAGCGCAGGCCCTCGGAGATCGCCAGGCCGGCGGCGTCGTCGGCGGCCCGGTTGATGCGGAAGCCGCTGGACAGCTTCTCCAGCGACTTGTTCATGCTGTTCTGGGTGCTGCTGAGGTTGCGGTACGCGTTCAGTGCCGCGACGTTGGTGTTGACGCTGAGACCCACTGTGTTCCTCCGTGGTTATGGGCTGGTGCTGGTCGCCCGCTGCATCCGTGCTGCGGGGTGTTGCTCTCTCGGTAACGGCCGGTCGAGGTGGTTCCTTGACCCGAACCGCAGAACTTTTCCGCCGGTCCCTCAGGCGGGTTGGGCGTGGGTGCCCCGCGCGGGGTCCGGGCCGGCCAGGTGCCACGCCCCGCGGGCGCGGCCGCGCGGTGCCGGCACGACGGCCGCCGGGGCCGGCGCCGTCCGGGCGACCGCCTGCCGTGCCGACACCCGCTCGACGTAGGCGCGCTGCTGGTTGCGGGCCCGGACGCCGCCCTCGGCGGGCACCGCGCGGCCGTCCCAGACCTCGCTCATCGCCGCGTGCAGCAGGGTCAGCGCCCGGGCCCGCATCTGCGAGACCCGGGACAGCGTGACCCCGAGGTCCTCGGCGATCTCGGTCAGCGACTCGTTGCCGAAGAAGTTCCGCTCCACCACCTCGTCGAGCCGGTCGGGCAGCGCCCGGATCGCCTCGTGCAGGTGGCGGGCCCGCTCCCCGCGCAGCAGGGCGCGCTCGGGCGACTCGCCGGTGTCCGGGAGGTCGATCGAGCCGCCGTCGGTGCCGGTCTCGGCGTCGATGCTGACCATCACCGCCCGGTGCACGTCGACCTGCAGCGAGTCCAGCTCGCTGCGGGGCACGCCCAGGCTCTCGGCCAGCTCTTCGCGGGTCGGCGGGCGGCCGAGGCTGATGGTCAGCGCGTCGGCCGCGGCGTCGGTGCGCCGGGCGGCGGCCCGGACCGAGCGGCTGGCCCAGTCACCGGAGCGCAGCTCGTCCAGGACGGCGCCCTGCAGGCGGGGCAGCGCGTAGGTCGCGAAGGTGGCGCCGGCGTCGGGGGAGTACCGGCCGGCCACCTCCACCAGCGCGACGTGCGCGCAGGACAGCAGGTCGTCCCGGCTCACGTGCGGCGGCAGGGAGATCCGCGAGGCCACCGCGTTCACGGCGAACTGGGCCAACGGCAGGTGGGTGGTGACCAGCGCGTCGACGTCGGAGGAGAGGCGCTGGGTTCCCGCGGTACGGGCAACAGGTCTCACAGCAGTTCTTCTCGGCGGGTTGCGGGCGGCACGGGACCCGCCATCGGCAGGAATCTCCGACGACTTGAGCGATCTCGGCTTGACCGGCCGCCCGCGGCTGCCGAAGCCGACAGCGACGGACACCGCCGACCGGCCGGTGCGAGCGAGCGAGACGACGAGGGAAGGGGGCCGGGACATGGACCACCAGCACCTGTCGACCCTGCTGTGGCGGGAGCAGGAGCTGCTCGACCTGCTCCTGTTCAAGGCCGAGGAGAAGCAGTACCTGATCCTCACCGGCAAGACGCGCTGGCTGGCGCGCATCGCCCACGAGATCGAGGTGGTGCTCGAGCAGCTGCGCACCCTCGAGGTGGAGCGGGCAGCGGCCACGGAGCAGATCGCCACCCGGCTGGGGCTGGACGCCAACCCCTCGCTGCGCCAGCTCGCCGACTCGGCGCCGGCGCCGTGGTCGGACCTGTACGGCAAGCACCACGAGGCGCTGCTGACCCTGGTCAGCGAGCTGCGCGGGCTGTCCGACGCCAACCGCGAGCTGATCGAGGGCGGCCTGGCGGCCATCGGCGACGCGCTGCTGACCGCGCGCACCCCGTCGGCGGGCACGTACACCCACAGCGGCCGGGCGGCGGGCAACGCCTACCGCTCGGTGACCTTGGACGGTGCGCTGTGACGCGCACCCCCGGAACGGGAGAGCAGCACCAGTGAGCACGTTCTCCGGGCTGAACGCCGCCACCTCGGCGCTGTTCGCCCAGCAGCGCGGCCTGGACGTCACCGGGCAGAACATCGCCAACGTGAACACCGACGGCTACAGCCGCCAGCGCGCGGAGCTGCAGTCGGTGGGCGGTTCGACGGTGCCGGCCGTCTTCTCCGTCGGCGACAAGGTCGGCGGCGGCGTCTCGGCCGACACCGTGATCCGCATCCGCGACAGGTTCCTGGAGGGGCGGGCGCAGAACGAGCACGCGGCGGCCGCCAGCCTGACGGTCACCCAGGACGCGCTCGGCCAGATCGAGGACGCGTTCCGCGAGCCGGGTGACACCGGGCTGCAGTCGCAGCTGGACACCATGTGGGCCGGCTGGGCGGACCTGGCGAAGGAGACCGACCAGCAGGGCTCCGGGGCGCGGGCCCAGGTGCTGGAGCGGACCCGCACCGTGGTGGACAGCCTGCACACCACCGACCGGACGCTCGACCAGCAGTGGCAGCAGACCCGGGACAGCCTCGGCACCCTGGTCGCCGACGTCAACGCGGCGGCCACGTCGATCGCCGACCTCAACCAGGCGATCAAGCGCGGCCTCTCGGGCGGCCTGCCGGTCAACGAGCTCGCGGACCGGCGCGACGCGCTGGTCATGAAGCTGTCCGAGCAGGTCGGGGCGACCTCGGCGCTGCGGGACGACGGCACGCTGACCGTGTCGGTGCCCGGCGCCACGCTGGTCGACGGGACCTCGACGATCCAGCTGACCCTGCAGGGCGCGGCCACCTCGGCGACCGTGGCGGGCGACCCGCCGCGGATCGTCACCTCCCCGGGTGGCACGCAGATCCGCCCCAGCGGGACCGCCGAGGGCGACCTGGTCACCATGACCGACCTCATCCCGCGCTTCCGCGCCGCGCTGGACGGCATCGCCGCGCAGCTGGCCGGGCAGGTCAACCCGCTCCACCAGGCGGGGTTCGACGCGTCCGGGGCGGCGGGGGGACCGCTGTTCGTGCCGAGCACCGGCGCCGGCCCGATCACCGCGAAGAACATCCAGGTCGCCGTCACCGACCCGGGCAAGCTGGCCGCGGCCGGGCTGTCGTCGACGGCGACCGGCGGTGCGGTCTCCTCCGACCGGCTGAACGCCGGCGCGATCTACCAGCTCCGGCTCGACCCCGCGGGGGCCGACGCGACCTACCGCAAGATGATCGTCGGCCTGGGCGTCGAGGCCTCGGTCGCGACCAGCAACCTCAAGACGCAGTCCGTCATCAGCACGCAGGTGGACGCCTCCCGGGAGTCGGTCTCCGGCGTCTCGATCGACGAGGAGATGACCAACATGCTCAAGTACCAGCACGCCTACGCGGCCGCGGCGAAGATGGTCTCGGCCATCGACCAGACCCTGCAGACCCTGATCGGCATGGTGGGCTGACGATGATGCGGATCACCCAGCGCGCGATCAGCCTGACCAGCCTGCAGGGGCTGAACGCCAACCTGTCGGCGGTGAACCGGCTGCAGGAGCAGCTCACCTCGGGCAAGAAGATCAGCCGGCCCTCGGACTCGCCGACCGGGACCAACGCCGCGATGCTGACGCGCGCCGACCTCGCCAGCACCGACCAGCAGGCCCGCAACATCTCCGACGCGACGACGTTCCTGGACTCCGCGGACACCGCGCTGCAGAACATGATGACGCAGACCCAGCGCATCCGGGACCTCACGGTCCAGGCGCTCAACACCGGCGCGCTGTCGAGCGAGTCCCAGGGCGCGATCGCGGCCGAGGTGCGGCAGCTGCGGGAGAGCCTGCTCGGCCAGGCGAACACCGTCGTGCAGGGACGGCCGATCTTCGGCGGCGTGACGGCCGGCCGGACGGCCTACGACGCCGCCGGGGGCTACGTCGGCGTGGGCGGGACGGCCACCGTGCCGGTGTACCCGGTGACCCGGCAGGTCTCCGACGTCGAGCAGGTGCGGGTCGACGTGACCGGGCCGGAAGCCTTCGGCCCGAACGGCTCGAACCTGTTCGACGTGGTCGGCGACATCGCCACGCACGTCGCGGCGGGCGACGCGACCTCGCTGACCGCGGACCTGGACGCGCTGGACGCCGCCTTCTCCCGGATGAGCGACGCCGTGGCCGACCTCGGTGCCCGGCAGGCGCGCATCGAGAAGGCCGGCACGATCAACCAGTCCCGGCAGCTGAGCCTCACCGCCCGGCAGACCGACGTCGAGGACATCGACATGCCGAAGACCATCATGGAGCTGAACATGCAGAAGACCGGCTACCAGGCCGCGCTGCAGGCCACCGCCCAGGCCCTGCAGCCGACCCTGCTGGACTTCCTGCGCTGACGGCGGGTCCCGGGTGCTCCGGTCGGCGCCCGGACCTGCCGAGAACCACCACGGGGTGTGCACCGGGGAACCGGTGCCCCCCGTGTCCCGCCGACGGCGGGGTGCCACGGATGGCGACCAACACCCAGGAGGGGTAACCCATGCTCACTCTCACCCGCAGCGTCGGCGAGAGCATCCGGATCGGTGAGGACATCGAGGTCTACGTCGTGGAGGTCCGCGGCGGGACGGTGCGGCTGGGCTTCAAGGCCCCCCGCGAGGTGACCATCCACCGCGAGGAGGTCTACCGCCAGATCGCGGAGGCGCGCGCCCTCGCGGCGGAGGTCGCCGCGGACGCGCTCGGTGCCCTCTCCGCCTTCACTCCTGGGACGGACCGGTCCGCGTAAAAGACATCTACAAAGATGTGGGCGATTCGCCTCAACATCTGCGAAACCCGTCCGCCTCACTAGTCACAGGACGGCGAGTCCTGCCGTCGACATTGCGGCTGCTGCCCAAGATTTCCCCCACACCGCACGTTTCAGGGGGAGAGCACGATGGCACGCACCGCAGTCAACGCCCGGTCCGTCCGCACGGCTGACCGCTCGGTCGTCACCGAGCCGGTCGCGGCCGACGCGGTCGACCTGCGGCTGTTCGACGACGTCGACGTCGCCGACCTGGACGCCGACGGTGGTCTCGGTGGCGGCCGCTTCGAGCCGGCCGCCGCCGACACCGTCGTCGTCCACGTGCAGCTGCGGCCGCGCCGCTCGGCGACCCGCCGGTGCCTGGCCGCGCTCTCCGCGCTGGCCGCCCAGCACCCCGGCGTGAGCTTCGCCCTCACCGGCCTGAGCAAGGACGACCGGGTGGTCCGGGTGACCGTCGGCGTCGAGCTCGGCCCGCGCGACCAGATCGCCAAGTTCTCCGCCGAGGCGCAGGCCGCCTACGCCTTCGTCGACGGGCTGTTCACCCAGCTCTACGACCACATGCCGGTCTACGTCGCCGAGCCGGCCGAGGCCGAGCGCGGCGCCGCCGCCGGGGTGCTCGCCGCGTTCGCCGCGCCGTCCCCCCGCGCGCCGCAGCCGCGGATCCCCAGCCCCCGCCAGCCGGTCGACGCGTCCGCTCCGCTCGCCGCCGGGGTTCTCGTGCCCGCGCCGCGCCGCGGCGACGTGCCCGTCCCCGCGTAACGCGACCCGCTCCACCCTCCCGCGCCGCCGGCCCCGCCGGCCGATGCCGGCCGTCCTGCGCGCCGGTCCTCCGGCGACCCCGTCGCCGCCACCACCCACCTCGCCCACCTGCACTTCCCCTCAGGAGGACCCGGTGTCCGACCGCACCAACGGCCAGACCGCCGAGCCGACCCGCATCCGCGAGCCCCTCGTCTTCGGGGGCATCCCGGAGGCCGACGGCTGGGCTCTGGCCCCCATCACCCCCCGCGACCGGGTGCACTTCCGCACCGACCGGGAGCTGCCGCTGGCCGGCTTCCGCGCCGCCCTGCCCGGCGACGTCACCGTCACCTACGACGAGGGCGACGGCCTGTACCGGGTCGACGGGGCGCCCGGGACCGCGGACGCGCTCGCCGCCGCGGTGCGCGGCTGGTGCGCCGAGCACGGGTACGCGACCGTGGGCCTCCGGCCGGAGACCGACGTCCGCCGCCGCTCGCCGCGCGACCTGCCGGCGGCCTTCCTCTCCGACCTCTGCCGGCACTACTGCCGGGTCAGCCTCAAGCGGCTGCAGCGCAACATGAGCACGATCCGGCTGCACCTGCCCGACAACGACGACATCGACCAGCAGGTCGCCGAGTGGGTGCTCAAGGCCGTCGCGCAGTACGACGAGGGCAAGGGCGTGCCGTTCGGCGCCTTCCTCGCCACCCAGCTGTCGAAGTGGGTGCACGACCTGGGTCGCAACGCCTACGGGCGCACCGCCGCCGACACCGAGAACAAGCAGCAGAAGGCGATCGCGGCCTTCACCGCCGAGCACCAGCGCCGGCCCAGCGAGAAGGAGCTCGCCGCCTACATGGGGCAGAGCGTGGCCACCCTGCGCCGCAACTCGCAGACCGTCGCCACCCTCAACGGGCTGCGCAACCTGCAGTCGCTGGACGGCGGGACCGAGACCGTGGAGTTCGTGCTCCCCGACAGCGCCGAGGTGCCCGACGAGATCATGGGCGAGGCCGAGCAGACCCTGCTGTCCCACGCCCTCACCGCCGCCTGCGCGCCCGACCCCACCGCCCGCCGCGACCAGCGGGCCGCGCAGCCGAACGTGCTGGGCTGGGCGACCTGGTACCTGACCACCTGGGGCGGCCAGACCAAGACCCAGCTGTCGGCGGACCTGGGCACCTCGGTGCGCAACATGAACGTGCACGCCGACCGCGCCGAGCGTGCCCTCAAGGAGCGCCTCACCGAGCTCGCCGGCTGACCCGGCGGCAGCACGTCGACCCGACCCGTCGGGCCCGTTCCGGGCCCGGCGGGTCGTCGCGTTCCCCGGGCGCGCCGGCCCGCAGCGCGCACCCAGGGATTCTGTGCCCGCGCCGGGTCCACCGGGCCTGCTGCCTGCCGATATCTCGGACGTGATCGTCGTCGCCCCCCTCCGCCACCGCGCGGGACGCGTCCCGGCCGGCTCGCAGCCGGCCGGCGGGGCCACCCGGTGACCGCGGCGATGGACGACCCGACCCAGGCCGTGCTCGTACCGCACTGGCTCAGCGGCCCCGACCGCGCCGAGGTCGAGCGGGCCGTGCAGGCGGCGCTCGACGGCGCGCCGGTCCACCCGGTCGCCGCCATCCACCTGGGCGACGTCCTCACCGAGCTGCACGTCGCCGCCGCGCGCGAGGTCGTCTGGCCTGCGCCGGTCGCGCGGGTGCGCCGGGCCACCGGCTGGGGCGCCGACGTCGTCCCGGTCCGGCTGTCGGCGGTCGAGCTGGCCAGCGTCCTCTCGCTGGCCGACCTCGCCCCGCAGGCGCGGACCGCGCTGACCGGCGGGCGGAGCGCGTGAGCGAGGGACGCTTCGGCGCCCCGGCGGGGCTGCTCCAGCGGCTGGTCCGCACCGAGGTCCGGGTCGGCGACGTCCGGGACGCCGTCGAGCAGCTCGGGCCGGTCCCCGCCGGGCTGCAGCTGGGCCTCGAGGACGCCGGCCGCGGCCCGCTGCTGGTGCTCGAGGAGGGCGGCCGGTCCACCCGGGTGCTGCTGGCCGAGCTGGCGCTGGAGATGACCCGGGCGCACGTCGCGGCCACCCCCGACGCCGTCACCGCCGCGCTGACCTCGTGGCTGGCCCACCGCCCGGTGCCCGACGCCGCGGCCGCCGAGGCCGGGATCGCCGTCCTCGACTGGGCCGACCGCCGGCACACCGAGCTCGGCTGGCAGGTCGTCGTCGTCCGGGACGGGCTGACCGTGCCGTGGCGGCCGACCGCCGCGGCGACCACCGCCCTGGTGCACCGGACCCGCTCGGCGGCGCTGGGCAGGTCGTTCACCGTGCCCGGCCGGCTGCGGGTCACCGGGCCGGTCGGCGTCTGGACGCACCCGGACACCCCGGGCCTGGACACCGCCGTGCTCGTGCGCCCGGAGGAGCTGCTCCGCGAGATGGCCGGGGCGGGCCTCCGGCTGCGCGACGTGCACGTGGTGGTCACGCCCCGGCGGCCGGTCGCCTGCGCCGACGCCGGGGTCGCCCGGCGGCTCGCCGCCGAGGGCACCGAGCCCTGCCGGACGCTCCCGTGGACGGCGCTCCCCGACCTCGGCTGGGTCTGACCGTCAGTCGAGGGAGCCGAACTCCCAGTGCCACGGCTCCGGGTTCTGCCCGGTCAGCTGCGCCCAGCCGGGGTGCACCCAGCCGAACTGCCCGGCGTTCGCGGCCATCCACGCCGTCTGCGGGGTGCCGAAGGCGTTGATGCCGCCGCACAGGTCGACCGCCAGGCCCCACCCGTGGTTGGACGTGCCCGGCACCGCCGTGATCCGCGGCTTCCGCTTGTGCGCGTCGACCTGGGCGGCGTACGAGCGGTAGGAGTCGGTGATGCACAGCGGGGTGCCGAAGGCCTGCCGGTAGGCGTCGGACATCGCGGTGTAGGCCGCCGCGGCGTCGCAGCGCAGCCACTGCCCGCCACCGAGGCGGCACAGGTCCTCGACCGGGATCCGGCCGTTGCGGTACCCGCCCCAGGCGCCGTTCTTCGTGACCACCGGGGTGGCCGGCGGCGGGGGAGCGCCGCAGTCGGCCTGCTGGCTGCCGGGCGGGACCGGCGCGGGGGAGGCCGGGGGTGTGGTGACCCGGACGGCGGTGCCCAGGTCGGCCACCTGCCGCACGGCCACCTGGTACTGGCCGGCCGACGCGGCGAGCACGGCCGTGCCGCCCAGGTACAGGCCGACGTCGTCCAGCCCGGTGCCGGCCTCGGTGCTGAACACCAGGTCGCCGACCTGCAGCTCGCCGGCGGACACCGGGGTGCCGGCCTGCCACTGACCGGCGAGAGTGCGGGGCAGCCCGACACCGGCCTGGGTGAAGACGTCGGCGGTCAGGCCGGCGCAGTCGTAGGCGGTCGGACCGGTCTGGCCGGCCACGTAGGCCTTGCCCAGCTGCGCGAAGGCGGCGCTCACGGCCACCACCGTCTCCGCCGGCAGCACGGTGAGGGTCTGCCCGGCGACGTAGGCCGCAGCGACGCCCGGCACGGCGGAGCCGGCCGCGGTGCGCAGCGGCGCCAGCCCGGTGGGCAGCGCGGTGAGGTCGGCCAGCGCGGCCGCGGGCGGCGGGGTGATGCCGGCGTCGGCGAGCTGGGCCAGGTAGCCCTGCCAGCCGGCCAGGGCGGCGGTGTTCGCGGCCTGCTGCGCGGCGGACACCTGCCCGGCGCCGCCGAGCTGGGCCCAGCGGGTGACGACGGCCGGGTCGAGGCCGGCCACCCGGTCGCGGATGCCGGTGAGCAGGGCGGCGGCCCGCTGCCGCGACTCGGCGGCGTGGGTCGCGGCGGTCTCGGCGGCGTCGGTGTAGGACGCGGCCTCGACGGCGGCCGCGGCGGCGCGGGCGACGGCGGCGTCCTGCCGCTGGGTCAGCTCGTCGGCGACGGCCTGCTGGTGCAGCGCCTCGGGGGCGGTGCCGGGGGAGCGCACCGACAGCGTGCCGACCGGGAACCGCTGGGCGGCGCTGCGGCGGTAGGCGGCCGACGCGTACGCCCCGACGGCCTGCCGTTGCGTGGCGGCCGTCTCGGCGGCCCGGTCGCCGGACTCGCGGGCGGTGCGGACCTGGGTGTCGAAGCGGGCCGCGGCGTCGAGGGCGGCGCGGTAGCGGGCGGCGTCCGTGGCGAGCGCGGTCGCGGCGGCCTGCGCGCGGGCGGTGAGGTCGGTGGCCGCGGGGGAGGAGACGGCGCCGGTGGGCGGCTGCACGAGCACTGCCAGCACGGCCGAGACGGTGAGCACCGCGCCGAGGACGATCCCGGCGCGGCGGGCGAACCGGAGCAGCGGCACCCGCAGCGGGGTGCGCTGCCGCCGGGCGGGCCGGCGGCGGGCGGCGGGGCGGGGCCGGGTGCCGGGCGGGCGGCCGGTCGACGTCCGCGCCGTCGCCGTCCGGGTCGTCGTCGTCCGGGTCGTCGCAGTCCGGGTCGTGGTCGTCCGCGTCGTCCCCGGGCGCGGCGCGGCGGTGGTGCGCGGTGCGGTGACCCGGGGGGCGGTCGTGCGCGCGCCCGCGGCCGGGCGGCGGGCCGGGGCGGCGGGCCGGCCGGTGGGGGACTGCGCCCGGGACCGCGGCGCAGCGGGCTGCGCGGTCGGTGCGGGCACGGTCGTTCCCCCTGGGTCCGGGCACCGGTCCGGGCGGAACGGTGTCCCGATCCCATCGACCTGCCCCGGGAGGGGGTGAAGAGCCGCCACCCCATCGGGGGGTGGCCCTCACCCCGGGGGGTGAGGAGCAGGGGTGCGGGGGTGACGGGGCCCGGGAACGCCAGTGGCCCAGGACCGCGGGGGTCCTGGGCCACTGCTGTCCAGCGGGTCAGCGGTCGCCGATCTCCACGAAGGAGCGCTCGGCCTCGCCGGTGTAGACCTGCCGCGGGCGGCCGATCTTGGTCGTCGGGTCGGCGATCATCTCGCGCCACTGGGCGATCCAGCCGGGGAGCCGGCCGAGCGCGAACAGCACCGTGAACATCCGGGTGGGGAAGCCCATCGCCCGGTAGATCAGCCCGGTGTAGAAGTCGACGTTCGGGTAGAGCTTGCGCTGCACGAAGTAGTCGTCCGACAGCGCGATCTCCTCGAGCTGGCGGGCCAGGTCGAGCAGCTCGTTGTTGCCGCCGAGCTTGTCGAGCACGGTGTCGGCGGTCTGCTTCACGATCGCCGCGCGCGGGTCGTAGTTCTTGTAGACCCGGTGGCCGAAGCCCATCAGCTTGACGCCGGGCTCCTTGTCCTTGACCCGGGCGACGAAGCGGTCGATGTCACCGCCGTCGCGCTTGATGGCCTCGAGCATCTCCAGCACCGACTGGTTGGCGCCGCCGTGCAGCGGGCCGAACAGCGCGTTGATGCCGGCGGAGACCGACGCGAACAGGTTGGCGTGCGAGCTGCCCACCAGGCGCACCGTGGAGGTCGAGCAGTTCTGCTCGTGGTCGGCGTGCAGGACGAAGAGCATGTCCAGCGCCTTGACCAGCTCCGGGTCGGCCTCGTACGGCTCGGCCGGGAACCCGAAGGTCATCCGCAGGAAGTTCTCGACCAGGCCCAGCGAGTTGTCCGGGTACAGCATCGGCTGGCCGACGGACTTCTTGTACGCGTAGGCCGCGATCGTCGGCAGCTTGGCCAGCAGCCGGACCGTCGAGAGCTCGACCTGCTCCTGGTTGAAGGGGTCCAGCGAGTCCTGGTAGAAGGTCGACAGCGCGCTGACCGCCGAGGACAGCACCGGCATCGGGTGCGCGTCCCGCGGGAAGCCGCCGAAGAACCCCTTGAGGTCCTCGTGCAGCAGCGTGTGCCGGCGGATCCGCTGGTCGAACGCCGCCAGCTGGTCCGCCGTCGGCAGCTCGCCGTAGATCAGCAGGTAGGAGACCTCGAGGAAGCTGGCCTTGCCGGCCAGCTGGTCGATCGGGTACCCGCGGTACCTCAGGATCCCGGCGTCACCGTCGATGTAGGTGATCTCCGAGGTGCAGGAGGCGGTGTTGACGAAGCCGATGTCCAGCGCGACCTTGCCGGTCGTGGACAGGAGCTTGCCGGTGTCGATGCCCTCGGCACCCTCGGTGGCAGGAACGACCCGCAGGGGGAGCTCGCCGCCGGGGTAGCGCAGGGCCACGTCTGGGGTGCTGGCTGTCTCGCTCATCAACCCCGGACGCTACTGCCCCCGTCGACCGGATGGCTGGGCAGGGGCGCGACTTCGCGGTCGAGTCGCCTCATCCGGGTGCCTCAGTAGGTCCAGACGGCGGTCGCGCGGTCACCGTGCCAGCGGTCCGCGCGGGGGGCCACCGCGAGCCACGGGTCGCGCAGCAGCCCGGCCGGGGTGTCGCTGGGCACGAGTTCGACGTCGATGTCCGGGCCCTGGGCGAGCGCCCGCTCGATGAGGGGGACAGCCTGCTGCAGCCGGTCACCGGGTACGGCGAGCACCAGCTTCTCGGCCACGCCGCCCGCGACCACCTGGCGCAGCGCGTCCACCGCCGCCTCGACCGCCGCGGCGTCGACGGCCGGAGCGGCCAGGGCGATCGGGTAGGTGCGGGACCAGACGTCCAGCTGCTGGGTGAGCCGTCCGATGAAGGCCGGCTCGTGGGCGCGCCGCCACAGCGGCTCGCCCGCGTCCGGGCTGCGGCCGGCGCCGAGCTCCACCAGCGCCGCGGTGCCCAGGTGCAGGGCCTCCAGGGAGGGGCCGTGCTCCGGGCCGTCGACCAGGTCCGCGAGACGGGCGGCCGCGTGGTTGACCAGGGTGACGTAGGCCCTGCGGCGCTGCGCGGGGTCGGCGAGGAACCCGAGGCGGGTCCCCCAGTCGATCATCCGGACCCAGTCCCGCTCGCCGCGGGCCAGGGTCCAGGGGTTCCAGGTGTTCTGGCCCGGGTGCACCCGGAATCGGCTGAGCGTCCGCGGGGTGTAGAAGGCCGGTCCCGTGGCCAGCAGCTGCAGCCACACCTTGACGTCGGTCACGACGTCGATGCGGCGCTCGTCGACGTTCCAGGCGCTGCCGGCCTCGACGGCATCCCGGCGCCACATCGCCGTCGTGAACTCCCCGATGACGTTCGTGCAGGTCTCCAGCACGGTGTCGCCGAGCTGCCGGCCGTCGATCAGGCCGGGCCGGTCCAGCAGCGCCGGGAACTCGTGACCGGGCACCGGCCGGCCGTCCTGGTCGATCAGTGACCGGCGGGAGAAGGCGAGCGAGGCCTCGGGCGCCCCCTGCAGCCCGCGGACCAGCTCCCGCACGCAGTCGGTGGCCAGGACGTCGTCGTGCAGCAGGTACTTCACGTAGTCGCCGCGCGCCTCGGCCAGCAGGCCGCGCAGGTTCTCGTACGCGCCGACGTTCGTCTCGTGGCGGATCACGCGGATCCGGTCGTCGGCGGCCGCCGCCTTGACGAGCAGCTCCGGCGTGCGGTCGGTGGAGCCGTCGTCGGCGACCAGGATCTCCAGCTGCCGGTGGCTCTGGGTCACCGCGGAGCGCAGCGCCGCCGACAGGTGCTTCTCGCCGTTGTAGGTGGGGACGAGGACGCTGACGAGCGGCTCGGTCACGGTCGGAAGCTCCTGACGGCGTCGATCACGGCGTCCTGCTCGCTGGGGGTGAGGTGCGGCCCCATCGGGAGGCTCAGCACCTCGCCGGCGAGCTGGTCGGCCACGGGCAGGTGAGCGGCGGCGAGCGGCGTGCCCGCGAATGCCCGCTGGCGGTGCGGCGGGAGGGGGTAGTGCACGAGGGTCTCGACGCCGGCCGCGGCGAGGTGGTCGCGCAGCGCGTCGCGCTCCGGCGTGCGCACCACGTAGAGGTGCCAGACCGGCTCGGTCCCGGCATCGGTGACCGGCAGCACGAGGTCGGTGCCGGCCAGCCCGGCGTCGTACCGGCGGGCGACCTCGGCCCGCCGGGCGTTCCACTCGGCGAGCCGGCGGAGCTTCACCGACAGCAGAGCGGCCTGCAGCTCGTCGAGCCGGCTGTTCCAGCCGATCTCGTCGTGGACGTACTTCTGGGTGGACCCGTAGTTGCGCAGCGACCGCAGCCGCTGGGCCACCTCGGGATCCTGGGTGGTGACGGCGCCGCCGTCGCCCAGCGCCCCCAGGTTCTTGCCGGGGTAGAAGCTCCAGGCGGTGGCGTGCGTCAGACCGCCCACCGGGCGACCCCGGTACCGCGCGCCGTGTGCCTGCGCGGCATCGTCGAGCACGACCAGGCCGTACCGCTCGGCGACGGCCGTCAGGCCCGCCAGGTCGGCCGGGTGCCCGTAGAGGTGCACGGGGAGCAGGGCCCGGGTCCGCGGCCCGACGGCCGCCTCGACGGCGTCGGCCGACCAGGCGCCCGTGCCCGGCTCGTTGTCCACCGGGACCGGCACGGCGCCGACGTGGGCCACGGCCAGCCAGGTGGCGACGAAGGTGTGCGCCGGGACGAGCACCTCGTCCCCTGGGCCGACCCCCAGGGCCCGCAGCCCGAGGACGAGCGCGTCCAGCCCGCTGTTGACCCCGACGGCGTGGGCGGCACCCGTCGTGGCGCCCCAGCGGTCCTCGAAGGCCGCGAGCTCGGGGCCGAGCAGCACGCGCTCGCTGTCGATGACGCGCAGCGCGGCCTCGGCCAGCTCCTCCCGCACCTCGGCGTGCGCGGCACGCAGGTCGAGGAAGGGCACCCGCACGCGGGTGGCCGCGGCGGTCACCGGGCCACCCCGTCGGCGGCCCGGCGGGCGGTCAGGAAGTCGTCGTAGTCGCGGTAGTAGTCGTCCTCCGCGTAGGCCTGCGACGCGAGCACCAGGCAGACGCTGCCGGAGGAGAAGTTGCCCAGCTCGCGCCAGGTCAGCCGGGGGACGAGCAGGCCGTGGTACGAGCGGTTGAGGTGGAAGCGCGCGGTGTCGGTCCCGTCGTCCACGAGGACGTCGAAGCTGCCGGACGCGGCGACGATCAGCTGCTGCAGCTCCCGGTGCGCGTGCCCGCCGCGGGACTCGCCGCCGGGCACGTCGTAGAGGTAGTAGACCCGCGCGATGTCGAAGGGCACCTGGTTGCCGCCCTCGATCGCCGTCAGGTTGCCCCGGGGGTCGGTGATCCTGGGCAGGTCGACGATGCGGCAGCCGGCCCCGTGCCCCACGGGGTGCGGGTTCCAGTCCGTCGCGCGCCGGCCGGGGCCGAGGGAGCGCCGCTCGGTGAGAGTCACCCCTCCGTCATCGGCAGTCCCACCGGCCGCCGGCACGTCGCCGGCGGCCGGCTCGGGTGGCCGGCAGTGGCGGGTGGGACACGTGCGCACGGTGCGCGGTCGCGGGACGGACACGTACGTCCCACACCGCGTCCTCCCCGACCAGCCCGGCTCCTCGCCTCTAATGGCCGGGTGCCACTCGCTCCTCCAGCCGCCGCGGTGACCCCGTTCCGACTCGACCCCGACCGGCACCCCCTCGTCGCCGGTCTGGCCGGCACCCTCCGGGACCGGCACCGCTTCGCGGCCGACGTCGTGGACCGCTGCGCAGAGCTCTTCGGGGAGCCGTGGGCCGACGAGTTCGAGACCGTCGTCGGTGCGCTCTTCCCGACCGCTGCTGCGGTCGAGGCGGCCGCCAAGGGGTACGCGGCGTTCGCCATGCAGTCGATGCGGTTGCAGGCAGCCTTCGTCGCGACGGGCAGCTACCGGGCCAAGACGTACGACCAGGCGGCCAGCGAGGTCTACTTCAACGAGCAGCACATGCTGCAGGAGTACCTCCCCGGCCTCCTGCTCTCGCACTTCGTCTGGCCGCACCACTACCGCCAGGTCCAGTTCTTCGACAGCGCCTTCGTGTCGTCCATGCGGGTCGCGGGTGCGTCGTCCTTCGTCGAGGTCGGCATCGGCACCGGCCTCTACTCCGGGCTGCTGCTCCGCCGGTTGCCGGAGGTGCGGGGCACCGGGATCGACATCAGCCCGTCGTCGGTGGTCTTCACCGAGGCCCACCTCGCGGCGCTGGGTGTCGCGGAGCGGTACCGGACCGAGCTCCGGGACGTCACCGCGACACCGACCGAGCCGGCTGCGCAGTGGCTCGTGTGCGTCGAGGTGCTGGAGCACCTGGAGGACCCCGTGACCTTCCTGCGCGGCCTGCGCGCAGCGCTGGCGCCGGGCGGCAAGGCGTTCATCACCGCGGCGGTCAACGCCGCCCACGCCGACCACATCTACCTGTACCGGACCGCCGACGACGTCCGGGCGCAGCTGGAGGAGGCGGGCTTCACCCTCGAGCAGTCGTTCGTGGGTGCCGCCTACCGTCCTCCGTCACCGGGTGCGCCCGTGCCCGAGGCCGCGGCGTTCGTCGTCTGCTGAACTGATGCCGCAGCCCTCAGCCGCCGACCGCACCGTGCTCCGCGGGGAGTTCGTCGACCTCCGCCCGCTCGCCGTCACCGACGCGGAGCTGACCTTCCGCTGGCGCAGCGCGGACCGCGCGCGCTTCCTGAACGCCGGCGCCCGCACCGTCGGGCAGCAGGCCGACTGGATCGCGACCCGCCCGGCCACGGAGCACAACTTCGTCATCCAGCGCACCGACGGCCACCCCGTCGGCATGGTCTCGCTGGTCGACGTCGACCTGGTCAACCGGCGCGGTGAACCCGGCCGCTTCCTGATCGGCGACGAGGAGGCCGTCCACGGCATCCCGGCCGCCGTGGAGGCCATGAAGCTGGTCTACCGGCTGGCCTTCGACGACCTCGGTCTGGTCCGGGTGTGCGGCATCGTCGCCGCCCGGAACACCCTGATGGTCAAGTGGCAGAAGTTCATGGGCATGCGCGAGGAGGGCCTCCTCCGCAACCACCTCTTCCTGGACGGCCAGTTCCAGGACGCCGTGTTCCTCGGCCTGCTGGCCGAGGAGTACCGGACGACGACCCTGCCGCGCATGGACGCGCTCATCGCGGCTGCCCGCAGCCGCTGAACCACCCACCGGAGGAACCACCATGCTCGACCACGCCGCCGTCCAGGAGCTCGTCCTGGAGGCCCTGGAGAACCTGAACGAGGAGCGTGACCCGGCCGACCGGATCGAGGCCGGACCGCGGACCCGGCTCTTCGGCGCCGACGCCGAGCTGGACTCGCTCGCTCTCGTGTCGGTCATCGTCGACGTCGAGGAGGCGGTCTCCAGCGCGTCCGGCCGCACCGTCCAGCTGACCGACGACCGGGCCATGAGCCGCGAGGTCTCGCCCTTCACCGACGTCGAGGCGCTGACCTCCTACGTGGTGGAGCTGCTCGCGGACCCGGCATGACCGCCGCCAGCAGCCCGGCCGGTGCCACGCCGTCCGGGTACGAGGGCAAGGTGGCCCTGGTCACGGGCAGCCGACGGGGACTGGGGCGCCTGCTGACCGAGCACGTGCTCGCCCACGGCGGCCGGGTCATCGGCTTCGCCCGCGGCGAGGCCACCGTCGAGGACCCGGGCTACACGCACGTCCGGGTGGACGTCGGTGACCCGGCCTCGGTCCAGGCGGGGTTCGCCGCGCTCCGGCAGGCCACCGGCTCGCTGGACATCGTGGTCAACAACGCGGCGGTGCTCACGTCGCAGTACGCGATGATCATGCCGCCGGCGGCGGCCCAGGCGATGGTGAACACCAACCTCCTGGGCGCCTTCCTCGTCTCCCGGGAGGCCGCCAAGCTCATGCGGCGGCGCCGGTGGGGGCGCATCGTCAACATCAGCTCGATGGCGGTCAGCCTCGAGCCGATCGGCGACTCGGTGTACGCGGCGACCAAGGCCGGGCTGGCGACCATGACCAACGTGATGGCCAAGGAGTTCGCGACCCTGGGCATCACCTGCAACACGCTCGGTGTCACCGCCATCCCCACCGACATGCTCGCCCAGCTGCCGCAGGACAAGATCGCCCAGGTCGTGGCCGGCCTTCCGCTCGCCCGCTTCGCCGAGCCGGCCGACGTCGTCAACGTGCTGGACTTCTTCGTCTCCGAGCGCAGCTCGTACGTCACCGCGCAGACCGTCTACCTGGGCGGGGTGAACTGACGTGGCCACGGTCGCCGGGAACTGGGGCGGTGGCGCGGTGCTCCGGGTCACCAGCGGGGTCTTCCCGTCCAACGCCTGGTTCGTCGAGGCGGACGTCCCCGGTGGCGGCGTCCTCGTCGACCCCGGTCTGGACCCGGCCGCCATCGACGCCCAGCTCACCGAGCGGGGGCTGCGGCCCCACCAGGTGTTCTGCACGCACGGGCACTTCGACCACACCGGGGGAGCGGCCTGGTTCCAGCAGCGCTACGGCTGCGAGGTCTTCGTCCACCGGGCAGATGCACGGACCGTGCGGTCGTCCAACTTCCTGCTGATGGCGCTGCGGATCCCGCAGCGGGTCGAGGCTGCCGATGTCACCTGGGTGGACGACGACTTCTGCGCCGACCTCGCCGGTCAACCGCTGCGGTTCCGCCGCGCGCCCGGGCACACCCCGGGTTCCTGCGTCCTGGAGCTCGGCACCGCGTGGTTCACCGGTGACACGCTCTACCGCCGCGGGGTGGGGCTCAACTCCCTGCCCGGCGAGGACCAGGACGCCCTCCGCCGCACGATCCTGGGCCTGTGGCCGGAGCTGACCGCGGAGCGGACGGTCTACCCGGGCCACGGCGACCCGGCCGACGGGGAGACCGTGCGCACCGGCAACGCGGCGCTGGCCGCCTTCCTCGGGCTGGTCGCCCCGTGAGCGGGGCGCTGCCGGCCGTCGTGATCTCCGGCGTCGGGCACCACCTCCCGGCCCAGGCCGAGGACAACGAGACGCTGTGCCGCAACCTCGACGTCACCCCGGAGTGGATCGTCGAGAAGACCGGCATCACCCAGCGGTACATCGCCGGTCCCGACGACTCCGCAGCCGACTACGCCGCCCAGGCGGCCCGGCGGGCGCTGGCCATGGCGGGCGTCGACCCGGCGGCGGTCGACCTGGTCATCTGCTGCACGTTCTCCGGGGACTACGTGTTCCCGGCGCTGTCGGCGCAGGTGCAGCGGGACCTGGGCGCCACCGGCGCCCAGGTGTTCGACGTGCAGGCGAACTGCACCGGTTTCGTCACCGGGCTGACCATCGCGGCCGACCGCATGATGGTCGACCCGACGGTGCGGCACGCGGTCGTCATCGGTGTCGAGTTCCTCTCCCGCTACATCGACCGGCGCGACGTCAACACCGCGATCTACCTCGCCGACGGGGCCGGGGCGGCCGTGCTGAGCCGGAGCGGCGACGCGGACGCCGGCATCCGCGGATCGGCGTTCCACACCGACAGCTCGAACTTCGAGGCCGTCCGCATGCGCGGGGGTGGTTCGGCCTTCCGGACCGCGCCCGGGCGGGCCTTCGACCCGGTCGTCGACCTCATGGAGATGAACGGGATCGCCACCTGGAAGCAGGCGATCACCCACCTCCCGCCGGTGATCCGCCGGGCGTGCGAGAAGAGCGGGATCGAACCGGCCGCGGTCGACTTCCTGCTGTTCCACCAGGCCAACCTGCGGCTCATCGAGTACCTCGTGCGCAAGATGCGCTTCGACCTGTCGCAGACCTACACCAACGTCGACCGGGTCGGGAACACCGGCTCCGCGTCACTGGCCATCGCGCTGAGCGAGGCCGTCGAGCGCGGCCTGCTGGCCGACGGTGACACGGTCGTGCTGGCGGCCGTCGGCGCCGGGTTCACCTTCGGCGCCTCGGTGTGGCGCTGGCAGCTGCCGACCGGACAGGGAGCCTGACGTGTTCACCGACTTCGACGCCATCCAGGTGGGCGACACCCGGTCGCTGGTCAGGACGATCACCGAGGCCGACGTGCGCCGGTTCGTCGACATGACCGGGGACGACAACCCCCTGCACGTGGACCCGGCGTACGCGGAGACGACGGCGTTCAAGGACGTCGTGGTGCACGGGATGCTCGGGGCGTCCTTCCTGTCGACGGTCATCGGCACCCAGCTGCCGGGCCCCGGCGCCCTCTGGGTCAGCCAGGACCTGGAGTTCCTCCGCCCCGTCCGGCTCGGCGACGAGCTCACCGTCAGCGCGACCGTGGCGGCCAAGCACGGCCGGGACCGCCTGCTCGAGCTCGACACCCGCATCGTCAACCAGCACCAGCAGGTCGTGCTGAGCGGCCGGGGCAAGGTCAAGGTCCTGGTGGTGGCGACGCCGGAGCCGGCGCGAGCCGGGGTCCCCGGCCCGCGGGTGGCCGTGGTGACGGGGGGCGCCGGCGGCATCGGCCGGGCTGTCTGCCGGCGGCTCGCCGCGGACGGCCACCACGTGGTGGTCAACTACCGCACCCGCGGGGACCGCGCCACCGAGCTGGCGGCGGAGATCCGGTCCGGCGGGGAGGTCGGCGCGGTGGCCGTGCAGGCGGACATCGCTGACGACGCCGGGGTCGAGGCGCTGCACCGGGCCGCCCTGCGTGAGTTCGGTCCGGTGGGCGTGCTGGTCAACAACGCCTCGCCGCGGATCGACCCGAAGCCGCTGGCCGCGACTCGCTGGGCCGACGTCCAGGCGCAGCTGGACGTGCAGGTGAGGAGCGCTTTCGCGCTCACCCAGGCCGTGGTCCCGGCGATGGCCGACACCGGGTGGGGCCGGATCGTGAACATCACCTCCCAGGTGCTCGACGGCGCACCCTCGGTCCACTGGACCGGCTACGCGATGGCGAAGGGAGCGCTCGAGGTCTTCTCGCGGTACATGGCGGCCGAGCTCGGGCCGCGGGGCATCACGGTGAACTGCGTGGCGCCGGGCATGTGCGAGACCTCCCTGATCGGTGACGTGCCCGAGAAGGCGCAGCTGATCGTGGCCCGCCAGACGCCCCTGCGCCGGCTCGCCCGACCGACCGACGTCGCTGCTGCCGTGGCCTACCTCGTGTCCGACGACGCGGGGTTCGTCACCGGCGACACCGTGGCCGTCAACGGCGGGATGGTCATGCGATGAGCGCGGAGCTCCTCGACGCCGGTCCGGTGACCCAGGCGCGCGCCGCGCTGGAGTCGCCCACGAGCACGCTGCCCCAGCTGCTGCGTGCTCTCGCGGTGCTGGAGCGGGAGCCCGCCCAGCGGACGGTCCGGTTGGGCGTCTCGGCGGCGGTGACCGTCGACCTGCTGGGCATCCACCTGCGGCGGCACGGCCTGCTGGCGGGGACTCGGCTGGAGGTGTTCCAGGGCAACCACGACGACCCGATCGGGGACGTCGAGCGGTTCGTGGCCGACGGCGTCGACCACCTGGTGCTGCTGCCCTTCTTCGACGACCTGCTGCCCTCCTTGGAGGCGCAGCTGCCCGGGCTCCCGGAGTCGACGGTCGACGCGCTGGAGGACCGGGTCCGCCTGCGGTACCGGCTGGCCCTCGAGCGGGCCGGCGGCATGGCCGCGGTCTTCGTCGGCGGCTTCCACCGCAGCGGCGCACCGGCGGACGTCAGCGGCCGGGACGTGGTGGCCGTCGCGGTCGACCGGTTCAACGCCGCCCTCCGGGAGGAGGTGGCCCGGTTCCCGAACACCCGCTTCCTCGACACCGAGGACGTGCTGGCCGCGGTCGGCCGGGCGGCGGCCTTCGACCCGCGGTTCTGGTTCCGGGCCAAGGCGCCCTACACCGGCACCTACCTCGACGAGCTCGCGCGCCGGGTGACCGCCGCGGCCCGGGGGTTCGGCGCCCACTACCTGAAGGTCCTCGCGCTGGACTGCGACGGCACGCTCTGGGGCGGGGTCCTCGGGGAGGACGGCCCGCACGGGATCGCCCTGGACCCCCACGACCACCCCGGCAACGTCTTCTGGCGGGTGCAGCACCTGATCGCCGGCCTGCGGCGCCAGGGGGTCGTGCTGTGCCTGGTCACCAAGAACAACCCCGAGGACGTCGACGAGGTGTTCGCCGGGCACCCGGGGATGGTGCTCCGGGACGAGGACCTGGTGGTGAAGAAGGTCGGCTGGGCCGACAAGCCGTCCAGCATCCGGGAGCTGGCGGCCGAGCTCGGCGTGGGGCTCGACAGCATCGCCTTCCTGGACGACTCGTCCTTCGAGTGCGAGGCCGTGCGCCAGCAGCTCCCGATGGTGACGACCGTCCAGGTCCCGTCCGTCCTGTCGGACTACCCGCGGGTGCTGGGACGCCTGGCGGAGCTGCTCGTCGCGGGCGGGGTGACCGACGAGAGCCGGGACAAGACCGAGCAGTACCGCAGGCGCGCCCGGGCCCAGGCGCTGCAGGCGCAGGCGGTGGACCACGAGTCCTACCTCCGCTCCCTGCAGCTGACGGTGGAGCTGCGGCGCGACGAGCGGGCCGACGCACCCCGGGTCAGCGAGCTGTCGCAGAAGTCGAACCAGTTCAACCTGACCACCCGCCGGTACGGCGTCGCGGACGTCGAGCGGCTGATGGGCAGCGACCGGCACACCGTCTACTCGCTGGTGGTCGGTGACCGGTTCGGCAGCGCCGGCCTGACCGGCGCAGTGGTGGTGCGCTGGGACGCCGACGTGGCCGACGTCGAGAGCTTCTTCCTCAGCTGCCGCGTGCTGGGCCGTGGCATCGAGACCGCGATCTGGCCGCTCGTCGTCGCCGACGCGGTGGGCCGCGGCGCGCGCGAGCTGCGCGCGTCCTTCCTGCCCACCGCGAAGAACGCCCAGGTCGCCGAGTTCTACGACCGGCTGGGCCTGCGGCTGGACACGGCGTCGGAGGACGGCGCCCGCACCTACTCCGTCGGCACCGCCGACTTCACCACCCCTGTCCCCGAGTGGATCGAGATGACACATGCTGGATGAGAAGGCACTCCAGGAGCTCCTCGGCACCGTCCTGGAGGTGGACCCCGCCACCGTCGGGCCCGCCACCGACATGGACACCGTGGAGAGCTGGGACTCCCTGCGGCACATGATGCTGGTCCTCGCGCTCGAGGAGGAGTTCGGTGTCCAGATCCCCGACGAGGACGCCGGCTCCATCACCTCGTACCCGCTGATCAAGCTGGTGCTGGGGGACCTCCTCTCCGCGCGGGCCTGAGGTCGTCGTGGAGTGGCTGATCGAGCGGTTCCGGACCGCTCCGCACGGCACCGCGTTCGTCCACGAGGGGCGGGCGGTGTCCTACGGGGCGGTCCTCGCGCTCATCGACGCGTTCGAGGAACGGCTGTCGGGGGCCGGCGTCCGCGCCGGGGACACCGTCGCCCTCACCGGCGACTACTCGCCGGAGGCGTTCTGCACCCTCCTCGCGCTGGCCCGGCTCCGGTGCACCGTCATCCCGCTGACCCCGGCCTCGGTGGTCGAGGAGTCGGTGGCCCTGGGCGTCTCCGGGTGCGAGTGGTCGGTCCGGCTGGACGACGCGGGGACCTCGCTGGAGGTCCGGCACCGCGGCCTCCCCAGCGACAACCCCTTGCTGACCGCGCTGCGGAAGCGGGGAGCGCCCGGCCTGGTGCTCTTCTCGTCGGGGTCGACGGGCACGCCGAAGGGCATGCTGCACGACCTCGACCGGGTCGCCGAGAAGTTCCGTCGGCAGCGGAAGCCGGTGGTCGCCATCCCGTTCCTGATGATGGACCACTTCGGCGGCATCAACACGCTGCTGGCCATCACCTCCAGCCTGGGCACCGTGGTGACGGTGGCCGACCGGTCGGTCACCGCGATCTGCGCCGCGATCGAGCGGCACCGCGTGCAGCTGCTGCCCACCACCCCGTCCTTCCTGACGCTGCTGATGGCGTCGAACGTGCACCGGCAGCACGACCTGTCGTCGTTGGACCGGATCACCTACGGCACCGAGGTCATGCCGCAGGCGACGCTGGACCGCGTGCGGGAGGCCTTCCCGGACGTCGTGCTGCAGCAGACCTACGGGTTGTCCGAGGTCGGGGTGCTGCGGTCGGAGTCCCGCGACGACGGATCGCTGTGGATGCGCCTCGGAGGCGAGGGCTTCCAGACCCGGGTGGTCGACGGAACGCTGTGGATCAGGTCCGACTACGCCATGGTCGGCTACCTGAACGCGCCCTCGGAGTTCGACGCCGACGGCTGGTTCGACACCCACGACCAGGTGGAGGTCGACGGTGACTGGTTCCGGGTCCTCGGCCGGGTCACCGACCTGATCAACGTCGGCGGGCAGAAGGTCTACCCCGCCGAGGTGGAAGGGGTGGTGCTCGGCGTGGACAACGTCCAGGACGTCGCCGTGCACGGCGAGGCCCACCACCTGCTCGGCCAGATCGTCGTGGCCAAGGTCCTGCTGACCCGGCCCGAGCCGGTGGGCGAGGTGAAGAAGCGGGTCCGGCGGGTCTGCGCGGACCAGCTGGCCGGCTACAAGGTGCCGATGAAGGTCGTGCTGGCCGACGGGCCGCTGCACAGCTCCCGGCAGAAGAAGGTCCGCCGGGCCTGACCGGTGCGCCCCGGCCGCCGGGAGACCGGCGGCCGGGGCGGTGCGCTCAGGGGTGGGTCATGGAGAGCACGTCGAGGGCGGCGTCCAGCTGCTCCTCGGTGAGCTTGCCCTGCTCGACGTAGCCCCGCTCCACCACGACCTGGCGGATGGTCTTCTGCTCGGCCAGCGACTGCTTGGCGACCTTCGCGGCCTCCTCGTAGCCGATGTACTTGTTCAGCGGCGTGACGATCGACGGCGAGGACTCCGCGTACTCGCGGCACTGCTCGACGTTGGCCACGATGCCGTCGACGCAGCGGTCGGCCAGCAGCCGGCTGACGTTGGCCAGCAGCCGGATCGACTCCAGCACGTTGCGGGCCATCAGCGGCAGGGTCACGTTGAGCTCGAAGACGCCCGTCGTGCCGGCGTAGGTGACCGCCGCGTCGTTGCCGATGACCTGGGCGCCCACCTGGATGACCGCCTCGGGGATCACCGGGTTCACCTTGCCGGGCATGATCGAGCTGCCCGGCTGCAGGTCGGGCAGCTGGATCTCGCCCAGGCCGGTGCGCGGGCCGGAGCCCATCCAGCGCAGGTCGTTGGCGATCTTGACCAGCCCGACGGCGATGGTCTTCAGCTGCCCGGAGGCCTCGACCAGCGCGTCCCGGGAGCTCTGCGCCTCGAAGTGGTTGCGCGCCTCGGACAGCGGCAGGTCCAGCTCGGCGGCGAGCGCGTCGATGATGGCGGCGGCGAAGCCGGGCGGGGTGTTGATGCCGGTGCCGACGGCGGTGCCGCCCAGCGGCAGCTCGCCGATGCGGGGGAGCGAGGCCTGCAGCCGCTCGACGCCGTACCGGACGGCGGCCGCGTAGCCGCCGAACTCCTGGCCGAGGGTGACCGGGGTGGCGTCCATCAGGTGGGTGCGGCCGCTCTTGACCACCTCGGCGTACTCGGTGGCCTTGCGCTCCAGCGACGCCTCGAGGTGCTGCAGCGCGGGCACCAGGTCGCGGACGATCGCCCGGGTGGCGGCCACGTGGATGGCCGAGGGGAACACGTCGTTCGACGACTGCGAGGCGTTGACGTGGTCGTTGGGGTGGACCGGCGTGCCGGCCTCGGTGGCCAGGGTGGCGATGACCTCGTTGGTGTTCATGTTGCTCGAGGTGCCCGACCCGGTCTGGAAGACGTCGATCGGGAAGTGCTCGTCCCAGGTGCCGGCGGTGACCTCGGCGGCGGCGGCGACGATGGCGTCGGCGGTCTCCTGCGGCAGCACCCCGAGCGAGGCGTTCACCGTCGCGGCGGCGCCCTTGATCGAGGCGAGCGCGGCGATCAGTTCCCGCTCGATCGGGGTGCCGGAGATGGGGAAGTTCTCGACGGCGCGCTGGGTCTGGGCCCGCCACTTGGCCCAGGACGGGACGCGGACCTCCCCCATGGAGTCGTGCTCGACGCGAAAGTCCTCGGTGGCCACGGTGCGCTCCCGGTGTGTCGGTGGTGTCGGTGCTGCTTGGGCGACCCTAGGACGCGGCCTCAGGACACCGCCGGGGGTGGGGCCGCCCGGCGTCCGGTTCCGGCAGACTGCGGGGGTGAGCGCCGACCACCCCGACCGTCCCGCCACCCCGGTCGTCCGCGCGTCCGACGCCGAGCGGGAGGTGGTCGTCGGCCGCCTCCAGGCGGCGGTCGGCGAGGGGCGGCTGACCCTCGACGAGTTCGGTGAGCGTGTCGAGGCCGCCTACGCCGCCGGCACGACCGCCGAGCTCGACGCGCTGCTCGCCGACCTGCCCCGGCCCGAGCTCGTCGGCCGGCCGGCGGCCGAGCTCGTCGGCGACGGCGCGACCGGCCCGCTGACCACCGTCTTCGGCGACGTCGTGCTGGCGGTGAGCACCGGCGTGCCCGAGCGGGTCGCCACCGTGTTCGGCGACGTGCGGATCGACCTGCGCGGGCTGCGGACGGCGGCCGACGTCGTCGCGCTGCAGCTGAGCAGCGTGTTCGGCGACGTCGAGGTGATCGTCGGCGAGGGGGTGGCCGCGGAGCTGTCCGGCCGGACGGTGTTCGGCGACCGCAAGGTCCAGCTCGCCGCGGTGCCGCGGCTGGCCGGCACGCCGCGGGTGGTGGTCACCGCCCGGTCGGTGTTCGGCGACCTCAAGCTGCGCAGCCTGGCGCCGGGTGAGTCGCCCAGCCGCTGGCGGGCGGTGCTGGACCGGCTGGCCGGGCGGGTGCCGCCGCCCGTGCCGCCGGCCCCGCCCGCCCCGCCGTCGCTGCCCTGAGGCTCAGGCCTCGTCGTCGCCGAACGGCACAGCGGCGTACTGGCCGAGCTTGGCCAGCGAGTGCAGGCTCTCGATCGACCGGATGGTCCCCGAGCGGGAGCGCATCACCAGCGACTGGGTGGTCGCGCCGCCGGCCCGGTACTGGACGCCGCGCAGCAGCTCGCCGTCGGTGATGCCGGTGGCGACGAAGAACACGTCGCCGCGGACCAGGTCGTCGATGCCGAGCACCCGGTCCAGGTCGTGGCCGGCGTCCAGGGCCTTCTGCCGCTCGGCCGCGTCCCGGGGCCACAGCCGCCCCTGCAGCGCACCGCCCATGCACTTGAGCGCGCAGGCCGCGATGATCCCCTCCGGGGTGCCGCCGATGCCCATGAGCAGGTCGACGCCGGTGCCCTCGCGGGCCGCGGCGATCGCGCCGGCCACGTCGCCGTCGCTGATGAACCGGATGCGGGCGCCGGCCTCCCGGACCTCGGCCACCAGCTGCTCGTGGCGCGGCCGGTCGAGGATGCAGACGGTGACCTCGCCCACGGACCCGCCCTTGGCCTTCGCCACCCGGCGGACGTTCTCGGCGACCGGCGCGGTGATGTCGATGGCCCCGGCGGCGGCCGGGCCGGTCGCGATCTTCTCCATGTAGAAGACCGCCGACGGGTCGTACATGGCGCCGCGGTCGGCGACGGCCATCACCGCGATCGCGTTGGGCATGCCCTTGGCCAGCAGCGTCGTCCCGTCGACCGGGTCGACGGCGACGTCGTAGTCGTTGCCCCAGCCGTCGCCGACGTGCTCGCCGTTGTAGAGCATCGGCGCCTCGTCCTTCTCGCCCTCGCCGATGACGACGACGCCGCGCATGTGCACGGTGCCCATCAGTGCGCGCATCGCGTCGACGGCGGCGCCGTCCCCGCTGTTCTTGTCGCCGCGGCCGACCCACCGGCTGGCGGCCATCGCGGCGGCCTCGGTGACCCGGACCAGCTCGAGCGCGAGGTTGCGATCGGGAGCCGGCCGGTCGGAGCGCAGGGTGGAGGCGGGCCGCGCGGGCGGCGGGCCGTCGGGGACGGGCAGTGACACGGGACCTCCTGACGACGCCGACCGGCGCTGGTCGACGGGGTGGTGGCGCGGTGCTGCGATCCTAGGGGCATGTCCGAAACCGGCCCGAGCGGTCAGCGCTCTCCCGAGCAGCCCGCGACCGCCGCCGCCCCGTCCGCCGGCACCACCGCCACCACCGCCGCCGCCGACCCGGCCACCCCGCCGCCCGCGCCGGCGGTCGACCGGATGGCCAAGTTCAGCTACCGCAACATGGTCTGGTCGCTGGTGCCGCTGGTGGCCATCTCGCTGGTCCTGGTGGGCTGGTCGGCGTTCAAGTACAACGACCAGGACCCGGTCAAGACGGTGGAGACCGAGTCGTCGGTGCGCGCCGCGGCGCAGGTCGCCGGGTACCCCCTGCTGGCCCCGCAGGGCCTGGACGACGAGTGGCGGCCGACCAGCGTCCGGACCGACGCCGGCTCCGCGCAGCCCGGTGACCAGGTCACGCTGCAGATCGGCTGGGTCACCCCGGACGGCGACTTCGCCGGCTACGTGATCAGCGACGACCGCAAGGCCCGTGCGCTGACCGACGTGCTCGCCCGGGCCACCGGCGAGGGCAGCGTCGACGTCGGCGGGACGGCGTGGGAGCGGCGCACCAGCGCGCGCGGCGAGACGGTGCTGACCCGCGCCGACGGGCCGGCCACGCTGCTGGTCACCGGCTCGGCGTCGGACCGGGAGCTGGAGACGCTGGCCGGCGCCGTCCGGCCGGTCTCAGCGGGGTCCTGAACCCTCCTCCTGGGGAGCGGCGGCGGCCAGGCGCTCGCGGGCGCGGTCCAGCCAGTGCTGGCACAGCTCGGCCAGCGCCTCGCCGCGCTCCCACAGCGCCAGCGACTCCTCGAGCGTGAGGCCCCCGGCCTCGAGCCGGCGGACGACGTCGGCGAGCTCCTCGCGGGCTTGCTCGTAGGTCTGCGTCGGCTCGGGGGTCGGTGCGGGGCTCTCGGCGGTGCTCACGGGTTCCCATCCTGCCTGTCGACCCGGACGGGCAGCCGGCCACCGGCGACCCGCACCTGCAGGCGCTCGTCGTCGCCCACCTCCGCGGGGTCGCGCACCAGCGCGCCGTCGGCCCGCTGCACCACCGCGTAGCCGCGCTGCAGGGTGGCGGCGGGGGAGAGGGCGGCCACCCGGGCGCGGGCGTGCTCGAGGTCCCGCTCGGCGACCTCCACCCGGTGGGTGAGGGTGCGGGTGGCGCGGGTGCGCAGCGCCGCGACGTCGTCGGCCCGCCCCGCCAGCAGCCGCTGCGGCTCGGCCAGCGCCGGGCGGCTGCGCACCTGCTCCAGCCACCGCTCCTGCTGCTCGAGCCGGGCGCCGACCAGGTGCCGGGCGCGGGCGCGCAGCCCCTGGACCAGCCGCGACTGCTCACCGATCTCGGGCACGATGCGGTGCGCGGCGTCGGTCGGCGTGGCCGCGCGGACGTCGGCGACGTGGTCGACCAGGGTGGTGTCGGTCTCGTGGCCGACCGCGGTGACCACCGGGGTGCGGCTGGCGGCGATCGCCCGCACCAGCCCCTCGTCGGAGAACGGCAGCAGGTCCTCGACCGAGCCGCCGCCGCGGGCGATGACGATCACCTCGACGGCGGGGTCGGCGTCCAGCCGCTGCAGCCCGGCGATCACCTGCTCGGCGGCGGTGGGGCCCTGCACGGCGCAGTTGTGCATCGCGAACCGGACCGCCGGCCAGCGGCGCCGGGCGGTGACCAGGACGTCCCGCTCGGCCGCGCTGTCCCGCCCGGTGATCACGCCGACGACGGCGGGCGCGAACGGCAGCGGCCGCTTGCGGGCGGTGTCGAACAGCCCCTCGGCGGCCAGCAGCCGGCGGATCCGCTCGATCCGGGCCAGCAGCTCACCCAGGCCGACCGCGCGGATCTCGGTGGCCCGCAGCGAGAAGGTGCCGCGGGCGACGTAGTAGTCCGGCCGGGCGCGGACGACGACCCGGGCGCCCTCGGTGAGCTCCAGGCCGGGCCGGTCGGCGACGTCGCGGTGGCAGGTGACCGGCAGCGACAGGTCGGCCGCCGGGTCGCGCAGGGTCAGGAACACCGTCGCCGCGTTGCCGCGGCGGGACAGCTGCGCCACCTGGCCCTCGACCCAGACCTCGCCGAGCCGGCCGATCCACTCGGCCACCTTGCGGGCGACGGTGCGCACCGGCCACGGCGACTCGGCGCTGGAGGGGCTCGTCACGCGACCGAGGGTGCCATGCGGTCGGGGGCGCCCCGGCCGGCCCCGCTACCCCCGGTCGGCGTTGAGCTTCTCCAGCCGGTTCTGCAGCAGCGTCACGTACGGCGCGCGGGCGTGGGTGGCGCGCTCGTAGTCGAGCAGGTCGGCGACCGTCTCGGCCGGGTAGGCCCGCAGGTGCCCGCGCAGCGCCGGGATGGAGAAGCTGTCGTAGCCCTCGATCGGCGCGGTGACGGCGGGCCCGCCGCCGTTGCCGTCGGTGGTCGCCAGCTCGTCCGCGGCCTCGGCGGCGGCGTCCGGGCCGCCGAGGTCGCTGAGCTCCTCGGTGGCCTCGGCCAGCGCGGCCACCGGGGGCGCGGTGTCGTCGAGGGTGGGCGCGGCCTCGGCGGCCAGGTCCTCGTCGGTGACGACGGCGTCGGCGACCAGGTCCTCGGCGACGGCCTCCTCGATGGCGGTCTCGTCGTCGACCTCGGTGTCGGCCGCGCCGGCGACCGCGTCGGCGGTCAGCTCGTCGGCGACGTCGTCCGGCAGCGCCTCGGGCAGCTCCTCGGCGACCTCCTCGGCCACGTCGTCGGCGAGCTCGTCGACCACGGCGGTGACCAGGTCCGCGGCCGCGTCGGCGGGCAGGTCGACCACCTCGGCGACGGCACCGAGGTCGTCGTCCTGCTCGTCGTGCAGGGCGTCGAGGTCGGCCTCGCTGACCCGGTCGAACGCCGAGTCGCGGGCCGGCGTCCCGACCACCGGGGCCGCGGAGGGCTGCTCGTCGTCGTCGTCGTCGAAGGTGGCCAGGCCGGCGCCGGAGTCGCCGCGCAGCCCGGTGAGCAGCTCGTCCCCGCGGGCGACCAGCCCGGCGTACTGCTGCTGGACCCTGAGGGAGGTCTGCATGGCGGCACCGACCAGGCGCACCGGCAGACCCGGCAGGGTCTCGGGCAGCTTGCGGGCCTCGTCCAGCACGGTGGCGGCCAGCCCGGCGACGGCGCGGACTGCCTCGGGGATCTCTCGAGCCATGCGCCCAGCGTGCCGCACTGGTCGCCGCCCGGCAGCCCGACCCCACCCGACCGTGTCCGTGATCTCCCGACCGATCGCGGCGGCCCACTTACCATGGGGGCATGGCTGACTCGCGCGGACGCGTCCTGCTCGCCGACCCCCGGGGTTACTGCGCGGGGGTGGACCGTGCGGTCGTGGCCGTCGAGCGGGCCCTGGAGATCCACGGTGCCCCGGTCTACGTGCGCAAGCAGATCGTCCACAACAAGCACGTGGTGGCGACCCTGGAGCGCCGGGGCGCGGTCTTCGTCGACGAGACCGACGAGGTGCCCGAGGGCGCCGTCGTCGTGTTCAGCGCGCACGGGGTCTCCCCGGCGGTGAAGGCCGAGGCCGAGGCGCGCTCGCTGCGCACCATCGACGCCACCTGCCCGCTGGTGAGCAAGGTGCACATGGAGGCCAAGCGCTTCGCCAAGGACGACTACGACATCCTGCTCATCGGCCACCGCGGGCACGAGGAGGTCGAGGGCACCATGGGGGAGGCCCCGGCGCACACCCAGCTGATCGACGGCGCCGAGGACATCGCCAACGTGCAGGTGCGCGACCCGGAGAAGGTCGTCTGGCTGTCGCAGACCACGCTGTCGGTCGACGAGACGCTGTCGACCGTCGACTCGCTGAAGACCCGTTTCCCCGGCCTGCAGAGCCCGCCCAGCGACGACATCTGCTACGCCACCCAGAACCGCCAGCAGGCGGTCAAGCAGATGGCGCCGGACTGCGACCTGGTCATCGTCGTCGGCTCCACCAACTCCTCGAACTCGGTGCGGCTGGTCGAGGTGGCGCTGGAGGCCGGCGCCCGCGACTCGCACCTGGTCGACTTCGCCGCCGAGATCGACGAGGCGTGGCTCGCCGGCGTCGGCACGGTCGGCGTGACCTCGGGCGCGTCGGTGCCGGAGGTCCTCGTCAGCGAGGTGCTCGACTGGCTGGCCGAGCGCGGCTACGCCGACGTCTCCACGATCACCGCCGCCGAGGAGCGGCTGGTGTTCGCCCTGCCGCACGAGCTCAAGCCGTGGCGCGCCGCGCTCGCCGTCGACGCGGAGTGAGCAGCGGCTCCTGACCACGGCGAAGGGCCGGTCTCCCTGCGGGGGAGACCGGCCCTTCGTGCGTGCGGGACCGTTACCGGCGGGTGGCCAGCCGGACCAGGCCGACGGCCAGCGCGATGGCCACGCCGATCGCCATCGCGGGGAACCCGCGGATGAGCAACGTGGCCAGCGTCGGCAGGCTCAGGGTGGCGGAGGGGGCCAGCGCGATGTTGACGACCGCGACGCCGACGAAGACCAGCGGCGGGGCGACGACCATCGTGAGCAGGTCGCTGCGCCGCACCAGCGCGGTGCCGGCCAGGCTGGCGAGGGCCAGCACGACGGTGGTGATCATCCCGAGGCCGACCCCGGTGTAGGAATCGAGCGCGGCGGCGGCCAGCGTCAGCAGGAAGACGCCGAGGACGGCGACCGCGCCGCGCAGCTTCGACCCGGTGGCCGGCTGCGTCGCGCCGGACCGGGACGCCGCCGGGCGGGGCTGCCCGCTGCTCTCGGCGCCGCGGCGCTGGGGGGCGGGCCGGGAGGTGCGCTCGTCGCCGGGGCGGCGCTGCGGCGGCCGCGGGGCCGGCTGGCGCTCGCCGTAGCCGCGATCGGCCGGGTGGCGCTCGCCGTACTGGCGGTCGCGGGCCGGCGGACGGTTGCGCGGGCTGCCCGAACCGGAGCGGGGCGACGGGACGGCGCCGGACGGACCGGCGTCCCAGCGCTCTGCGCGCATGGCGTCCTCCCGCCTGGCGTCGGCTGCAGTGACCGGAGTGATGGTGCACCTCCTCCTCGTCGTCGGGGCAGGGGAGCACCCCGTCGATCCGGGCAACCGTAACGATCCCCGCTGGGGTTTGGCTGGACATCTCCGGGAGTGGCGCGGGATCGGCCGGGGCCCGCCGGGCGGACGGGGCCGGTGGGAACGGCGTGCCGGGTGTGACGGACCGGTACGGCGGTGCGGGCGGCCGGTGGGCGGCCGCCGGCCGGTCAGCCGGTCGCGCCGTCGCGCTCCCCGTAGGCCGGCAGGTCGGGGCGCGGCACGGCGGGCCGGGCCGGCGGCTGGGGCGCCGCCGGGCCCTCGGTGCCGACGGCGCGCAGCGCCCGGACGGTGGCCTCGGAGACGGCGGGGGTGGGCAGCGGCTCGCCGGCCACCCCGAGGTCGTCGAACCGGCGGGCCGCGACCAGCACCGAGCGCTCGTAGGAGCCGACCGTCTCGTTGTAGCGGCTGACCGCCGAGCCCAGCGCCGAGCCCAGCTTGGTCAGGTGCCCGGACAGCGTGCTCAGCCGGCTGTGCACGGTGCGGCCGACCTCGAGCACCGCTGCGGCGTCCTGGGCGAGCCGCTCCTGCCGCCACGAGTAGGCGACCGTGCGCAGCAGGGCGAGCAGCGTGCTGGGGGTGGCGATGACCACGTCGCGGGAGAACCCGTGCTCGAGCAGCCCCGGCTCGGCCTCCAGTGCGGTGCTGAGGAACCCGTCGGAGGGCACGAACAGCACGGTGAACGGGGCGGCCTGGCCGAACGCGGTGGGGTAGCGGCGGGCGCTCAGCGCGTCGACGTGGGTGCGCAGCTGCCGGGCGTGCTCGGCCACCCGCCGGTCGCGGACCGCCTGGTCGGTGGCCTGCACCGCCTCGATGTAGCCGGCGAAGGGCACCTTCGCGTCGACGACGACGGTGCGCCCGTCGGCGAGGGTGACGACCAGGTCGGGCCGCACCGTCGCGCCGTCGTCGGTGGTGGCGGTGGGCTGCTCGACGAAGTCGCAGTGCTCCAGCAGCCCGGCGACCTCGACCACCCGGCGCAGCTGCAGCTCGCCCCAGCGGCCGCGGACGTGCGGCGTGCGCAGGGCGGTGACCAGCGCCGCGGTCTCCTGCCGGAGCAGGGCGGAGGTCTGGTTGACCGCGCCGACCTGCTCGCGCAGCTCGCCGTGCGCGGTGGCCCGGTCGCGCTCGATCCCGGCCAGCAGCCGGTGCAGGTGGTCGAGCGACTCGTGCACCGGCTCGAGCGCCTCCACCGCCGGGGTGCGCTCGCGCCGCAGCGCGAGCCCGCCCAGCACGGTGGCGGTGGCCAGCAGGGCGCCCAGCAGGAGACCGAGCAGCAGGGAGGCGGCGTCCATGCTCGGTGACCCTGCCGGAGGGGTCCGACAGAACCGCGGAGGCCGGGGTCAGGCGTCGACCGTGGCGTGCGCCGCCTCGTGGTCGAGCAGCCAGCGCTTCACCGGGGTGCCCCAGCGGAAGCCGCCCAGCCCGCCGCCGGTGGCCAGCACCCGGTGGCAGGGCACGAACAGCGCGGCGGCGTTGCGGGAGCAGGCGGCCGCGGCGGCCCGCACGGCCGTGGGGTGGCCGCACCGCGCGGCGAACTCCGCGTAGGTGTCCGGAGCGCCCGGGGGCACCGTGCGCAGCACCTCCCACGCGTCGGTGAGGAACGGCCCGGACCGCTGCCGCACCGGCACGTCGTCGACCGCGGCGAGGTCGCCCTCGGCGAACGCCTCGACCGCCGCCAGCGCCGCGAGCGACTCGGCGCGCTCGACCCAGGTCGGCCGCAACGAGCGGTGCACGACCGGCAGCAGCTCGGTGACGTCGTCGGTCCAGCCGCTGGCGAGCACCACCTCCTGCCGGTGGTCGTCGGTGACCACCACGGTGAACGGCCCCGGCGGGGTCGCGACGGTGGCGTAGCGGGCAGCAGGAGGGCTCATGACGCGCTCCGTTCGGGGAGGGGACGGGTGGACAGCGAGGGGACGGCGAGGGACCACAGGTGCAGCACGGCGTAGGACCGCCACGGCCGCCAGCGACCGGCGGCGTCGGCGTCCGAGCTGCCCAGCGCCGCGAGGCTCCGGCGCAGCGCCAGGTCGCCGGGCAGCCAGACGTCGGGGTCGGCGAGCCCGCGCAGCGCCACGAGGGCCGCCGTCCACGGGCCGATGCCGGGCAGGGCGAGCAGGCTGCGGCCGGCCTCCTCCCGGTCGGCACCCGGGTCCAGTCGCACCGTGCCGTCGGCGAGCGCGCCGGCCAGCGCGCCGAGCGTCCGCTCCCGGGCGCCGGTGAGCCCGAGACCGGAGAGGTCGGCGCCGGCCAGGGCGTCGGGCCGGGGGAACGCGTGGGTGAGCGTGCCCACCGGCTCGGCGAGCGGCCGGCCCGCCCGGGCGACCAGCCGGGCGGTGAGCGTGCGGGCGCCTGCGATCGAGACCTGCTGGCCGAGGACCGCCCGGACGGCGGTCTCCGGGGCGTCCGGTGAGGCCGGCACCCGCCGTCCGGGGGCGGCGGCGACCAGCGGCGCCAGCGCGGGGTCGGCGCCGAGCTGCTCGTCGACGGCGGCCGGGTCGGCGTCCAGGTCGAGCATCCGCCGGCAGCGGGTGACCGCCGGGCCGAGGTCGCGCAGCTCGGTCAGCCGCAGCCGGGCGGTCACCGCGGGCGCGCCGCCCGGCGCGGGGGAGAGCCGGACGACGGCCGGCCCGTGCGGCAGGTCGAGCACCCGGGAGAACGTCGTCCCGTCCCACTCCTCGAGCCCCGGGGTGGCGTGCAGGCCGAGGAAGAGCAGCACCTCGTCGGGGGCGAACGGCGCGCGGGCCGCCAGCCGCAGGGTGAGCTCCCCGGGGGTGCCCCCGTCGGCGAGGGGCACGGCCGGCCGCAGTGCCGAGGGGGTGGTGTCGAAGACCGCGCGCACCGTGTCGTTGAACTGGCGGATGCTGGCGAACCCGGCGGCGAACGCGACCTCCGCGACCGGCAGCCGGGTGGTCTCCAGCAGCAGCCGGGCGGTGTGCGCGCGCTGGGCGCGGGCCAGCGCCAGCGGGCCGACGCCGAGCTCGGCGGTGACCAGCCGGTGCAGCTGCCGCTCGGAGTAGCCCAGCCGCGCGGCGAGCCCCCGCACGCCGGCCCGCTCGACCTCGCCGTCGGCGATCAGCCGCATGGCCCGGGCCACGACGTCGGCGCGGGCGTCCCACTCCGGTGACCCCGGCACGGCGTCGGGGCGGCAGCGCCGGCAGGCGCGGAACCCGGCGGCCTGCGCCCCGGCCGCGGTCGGGTGGAAGGAGACGTTGGTGCGCAGCGGGGTGCGGGCCGGGCAGGAGGGGCGGCAGTAGATGCCGGTGGTGTGCACGGCGGTGACGAACCAGCCGTCGAAGCGCGCGTCGCGGCTGGCCACCGCGCGGTAGCAGCGTTCGACGTCCAGCACCTCGGTCACGCGACGAGCATGACACCGCCGGGGCCCGATCACTGGCGGGTTTCGGACGCGACCTGAGAACGGCGGGAAGCAGCCGGCCGCGGTGTAGGTTCGAATGTCGAACCGACCACCTGACCGGAGGACGCCATGGACCTCAGCACCACCACCGCTCTCGTCACCGGGGCCAACCGCGGCTTCGGCCGCGCCCTCGCCGCCGAGCTCGCCGCCCGCGGCGCCCGGGTCCACGCCGCCGCCCGCCGGCCGGAGACCGTCGACCTGCCCGGCGTCACCCCGCTCGCCCTCGACGTCACCGACCCGGCGTCGATCGCCCGCGCGGTCGAGGCCACCGGAGACGTCACGCTGCTGGTCAACAACGCCGGCATCGACACCCGCACGAACCTGCTCGAGGGCGACCTGGCCGACGTCCAGGCGGAGCTCGACACCAACTACCTGGGCACGCTGCAGGTCACGCGTGCCTTCCTGCCGCAGGTCGAGGCGGCCGGCGGCGGCATCGTCAACGTGCTGTCCGTGCTGTCCTGGCTGAGCTTCCCGGGCACCGGGGCCTACGCGGCGGCCAAGTCGGCGGCCTGGTCGATGACCAACGCGCTGCGGGCGCAGCTCGCGCCGCGCGGGGTCACCGTGGCCGCGGTGCACGTCGGCTACATGGACACCGACATGACCGAGGGCATCACGGCGCCCAAGTCCGACCCGGCCGAGATCGCCCGCCTCGTCGTCGACGCGATCGAGGCCGGCAGCCCGGAGGTCGTCGCCGACGAGGTCAGCCGGCAGGTGCAGGCCGGGCTCGCCGGCGGGGTGGCCGCGCTCTACCCGCAGCTGGTCTGACGACGTGGGTCCGCTGATGTTCGGCCCCAGCTGGCGCACCTTTGCCGGCGTCCAGGGCGGGCTGCTGGCCGGGCACCTGCTCGCCGCCGCGGCCGAGCTCACCGGGGCCCCGCCGCGGGCGGTCACCGCGCACCTGCTGCGCGGCGTGCTGCCCGACCGGCCGGTGGCGGTGTCCGCAGTGCCCGACCGCACGGGGACGACGAGCAGCGTCCGCGCCGAGCTGCGCCAGGACGGCGACCTGCGGGTGCTGGCCCAGGTGCTCACCCTCGACCGGCCGCTGCCCGGGGTGCCCGCGGACGACGGTCCGGCGGTGGCCGACGGCGAGCCGCTGGCGCTGCCCGCCGAGCTGGTGCCGATCGCCGTCCACACGGAGGTGCGCGCCCTCGGCCCGGACCGGCCGCTGGCCGGCGGCGCCGAGCCGCGGCTGCACGCCTGGGTGCGGCTGCCCGACCTCGCCGACCCGCTGGTGCACCTGGCCGCGGCCGTGGACGCGCTGCCGCCGTCGCTGTTCGCCGTCTGGACCGCGCCGCGGGCTCTGCCCACGGTCGAGCTGACGGTGCACCTCACCGGGCTGGTGCCCCCGGCCGGCGCCTGGCTGCGCGTGGACCAGCGCACCACCTGGTGCGACGACGCGGTGGCGGTCGACGACGCCCGGCTGTGGGACGCCGACGGCCGGCCGGTCGGGTGGTCCCGGCAGACCCGCCGGCTGCTCGGCTGAGCGCCCGTGGCTGACGTCCGGCGTCCACCGACCGGTGGACGCCGGACCCACGGGACGGCGGTCCCGCGCCGCCCCGCCCGCCGACAGGCTCGGTGCATGACGACGACGCAGGTGGCACCGCTCCCGTCGCGGACCGACCCGGGTGAGCCGGCGGTCCGCGTGCGCGGGCTGGTCAAGCGCTACGGCGGCCGGGCCGTGCTCGACGGCCTCGACCTGGAGGTGCGGCGCGGGGAGTGCTTCGCGCTGCTCGGCCCCAACGGGGCCGGGAAGACGACGACGATCGAGGTGCTCGAGGGCGTCCGCGGGCGCGACGCCGGCGAGGTGGAGGTGCTCGGGCAGGACCCGGCCACCGCCGGCCGCGCCTGGCGGGCCCGGCTGGGCGTGGTGAGCCAGACAGAGGGCGCCGCCCCCGCGCTGACCGTGCGCGAGGCGCTGGACCACTTCGCCGCCTACCACGCGAGCCCGCGCCCGACCGGCGACCTGCTGGCCGCGGTCGGGCTGCAGCAGCAGGCGGGCACCCGGATCGGCCGGTTGTCCGGCGGGCAGCGGCGCCGGCTGGCGGTGGCGCTGGGCGTGCAGGGCCGCCCGGAGCTGGTGTTCCTCGACGAGCCGACCACCGGCATGGACCCGGTGGCCCGCCGGCAGTTCTGGCAGCTGGTCCGCGACCTGCGCGCCGGTGGGACGACGGTGCTGCTCACCACCCACTACCTCGACGAGGCCGCCGAGCTCGCCGACCGGGTCGGGGTGGTGACCGGCGGCCGGCTGGCGGAGGTGGCGCCCCCGGACGAGCTGGGCGCGGCGCTGCGGCGCACGGCCACCGTCTCCTGGCTGGCCGACGGCGTGCGGCGCGAGGTGCGCACGGAGTCGCCGGCCGCCGTCCTGCGCGACCTGCTGGCCGGCACGCCGCACGAGGTCCCCGGCCTCACCGTCACCCGCCCGGGGCTGGAGGACGTCTACCTCCAGCTCGTCGGCGCCGTCCCCACGACCGAGGAGGAGACCCGATGACCGCCGTCCTGCCCCCGCCGTCCGCGCCGCGCATCGCGCTGGCCCGCACCCGCCTCGAGCTGCGGCTGTTCGCCCGCGAGCGCCAGCAGGTGGTGTTCTCCTTCGCCTACCCGGTCGTGATGATGGTGGTGTTCGGGTCGGTGCTCGGCGGCGACGAGCGGCCCGGCGGCATCCCCTTCCCGCAGTACTTCCTCGCCGGCATCGCGGCCACCGGCATCGTGCTGACCAGCTTCCAGGCGCTGGCCACCTCGATCGCCACCGAGCGGGAGACCGGCCAGCTGGAACGGCTGCAGCTGCTGGGCACCCCGCCGGTGGCGTACTTCGCCGGCAAGGCCGGGCAGGTGCTGGTGACCACGGTCGCGCAGCTGGCCCTGCTGCTGCCGGTCGCGCACTGGGGGTTCGACGTGCCGCTGCCCACCGACCCGGGGAGGTGGCTCACCTTCGCGTGGGTGCTGGTGCTCGGGGCGCTCGCCGGGTCGGTGGCCGGCATCGCCGCCTCGCGGATCGCCGGGAGCGCGGCGTCGGTGACCACCGCGGTGTCGGCGACGACGATCGTGCTGCAGTTCTTCTCCGGGGTGTTCTTCGCCCCCGACGAGACGCCCGGCTGGATGCAGCAGGTCGCGGCGCTGTTCCCGCTGAAGTGGCTCAACCAGGGGCTGCGGTCGGTGTTCCTCCCCGACGGCGCGGCCGCGTTCGAGCCGGCCGGCGGGTGGGAGCACGGGAAGGTGGCCCTGGTGCTGGCCGCATGGGCGATCATCGGCGTCGTGATCTGCGCCCGCACGTTCCGCTGGCGCCGGGCCGACGGGTGACCGGCGCCCCCCGGTGGCAGGCCGCCGCCGTCCGGCCCGCGGGCACGGACGGCGGCGCCGTCGCGCCGACGTCCGCCCGGGTGGTGGCGCTGGTGCTGCACACCGCCTTCGCCGCGCTGACCGCGGTCGCGCTGGTCGAGGCGGCCACCGGGGACGGCGACGGGTCGCGCGCGGTGCTGCTGGCCGCGCTGCTCGGCTGGGCGGTGGCCTACCTGCTGCTCGGCGGCTGGGTGGTCCGCGGCCGGCTCGGCACGCTGTTCGACCGGCAGCCGGCGTCGCTGGAGACCCGGGCGCGGGCCTTCCTGGCGCTGCACGTGGCGGTGGTCGGCGTGCTGGCCTGGCAGCGGCCCGCGCTGCTGTTCGTCATGTGGATCGCCTTCCCGCTGGTCTGGTTCACCGCCGGCCCGGTGCGCGCCGGCGTGGTCTGGACACTGGCGCTCACCGCCGCGGCGGTGCTGCCCCCGGGGGTGGCGTGGCTGCGCGGCGACGAGCCGCTGTGGGGGCCGGGGGAGACCTTGGTCGGCGCCGCGCTGAGCCTGCTCATGGGCCTGTGGGTGAACCGGGTCGCCGACCTCAGCGTGCAGCGCGGGCAGCTGATCGCCGAGCTGGAGGCCACCCGCGACGAGCTGGCCGCCGCGCACCGGGACCAGGGCGTGCTCGCCGAGCGGGAGCGGCTCGCGCGGGAGGTGCACGACACCCTCGCGCAGGGCTTCACCAGCATCGTGGTCCTCGCCCAGACCGCGGCCGTCCAGCTGCACCGCGACCCGGACGCCGCCGCCGAGCGGGTCGCGCTCATCGAGGAGGTGGCCCGGGAGAACCTCGCCGACGCGCGGGCGATGGTCGCGGCGTTCGCCCCGGTGGCGCTGGACTCGAGCACGCTGGTCGAGGCGCTGCAGCGGCTGGCCGCCCGGTTCGGCCGGGAGACCGGCGTCGCCACCCGGGTCGACCTCGCCGCGTTCGGTGACGGTGCCCCGGGGCTGACCCGCGGGGAGGAGATCGTGCTGCTGCGCGGCGCCCAGGAGGCGCTGGCCAACGTGCGCCGGCACGCCGCCGCGAGCGCGGTGGTGCTGCGGGCCGCGCGGGTGGGGTCGGTCGTGTCGGTGCACGTCGAGGACGACGGCGTCGGGTTCGACCCGGACGCCGCGCAGGGCGTGGGCCTGGCCGGGCTGCGCGACCGGGCCGCGGAGGTGGGCGGCGAGGTCGACGTGGCGTCGGCGCCGGGGCGGGGGACGCGCGTGACCGTGCGGGTGCCGGTCGCGAAGACGACGGCCGAGGGAGCATCGCAGCGAGGAACGAGCGAGGAGCGGATCGAGGCCGGAGCCGAGCCGTGGACACGATGACGGTGCGGGTATTGGTGGTCGACGACCACCCGGTGGTGCGCGGGGGAGTGGTCGGCTGGCTGGCCGCGCAGCCGGACCTCGACGTGGTCGGGGAGGCCGCCGACGGGCTGGCGGCGCTGGCCGCGGTCGCCGAGCACGCGCCGGACGTCGTCCTGATGGACCTGCGGATGCCCCGGCTGGACGGCGTCGCGGCGACCGGGCGGATCGTCGCCGCGCACCCCACCGTCCGGGTGCTGGTGCTGACCACCTACGACACGGACGCCGACATCGTGCGCGCCGTGGAGGCCGGTGCGACCGGCTACCTGCTCAAGGACACGCCCCTGCCGCAGCTGGCCGACGCGGTGCGCGCCGCCGCGCGCGGGGAGACCGTGCTGGCGCCACCGGTGGCCGCCAAGCTGGTGTCGCGGATGCGGCAGCCGCCGGCCGAGGCGCCGACCGCGCGGGAGCTGCAGGTGCTCGGCGGGGTGGCCCGCGGGCTGACCAACGCCGAGATCGGCCGGGAGCTGTTCATCGGCGAGGCGACGGTGAAGACGCACCTGCTGCGGGTGTTCGCCAAGCTCGGCGTCGACGACCGCACCCGGGCGGTGCTGGTCGCGGTCGAGCGCGGCCTGCTGCCCGGCCCGGGCGCCTCCTCCGGCTGAGCCGGCCGAGTGCGCAGTCGTGGTCGCCGACGCCGGCGTGTCCGCCCGTGTCGGCGACCGCAACTGCCCACTCGACCCGTGACCCCGGCGAAGGTTCTTCGCGAAACCACGGGCCTGGTATTGGCCGATTGACCTGGGGATTCGCCTGGTGAGGATGGTCATCTTCCGCTAGACTTCGTACACACGTTCGAAGCGGTCGGGAGGTGTCGTGAGCGGATTGCAGTCGGCGCTCGACGAGCTCGCGGCCGAGGACGTCGAGGCGTCCACCGACGCGCAGTCCCTGGACTCGGTGGGGGAGTTGATCGCGGCGCGGAACCGGTTGGACGCGCAGATCGCCCGCCGGGTGCGCCACGCCGAGTGCATCCAGGCGCCGGAGCGGGACGGGCTGACGTCGATGCGGTCGTGGCTGATCGGGCACCAGCGGGTGTGGGCGAACGACGCGTCGAAGGTGGTGCGGGCCGGTCGGACGCTGCCGCACTTTCCCCTGGTGGCGGAGGGGTTCGCGGCGGGTGAGATCACTGCGGCGCAGGTGGACGTGATCGCCGACGCGGTGGGTCCGAAGGAGATCGCCGCTGCCGCGGAGCAGGGCATCGACCTGGCCGCCTTCGACGAGGTCTGGGCGCGGGTGGCTCGGGAGTCCTCGCACGACGCACTCAAGGTTGCGGTGCAGGCGTTCGAGGCCGCGTTGGACCCGGACGGGCCGGAGCCCGATCCGACCGAGGGTCGGAGCCTGCGGATCGTCAAGCACGCCGATGGCAGCACGACCGGCCGGTGGGACCTGGACGCGGTGGCGAGCGAGAAGGTGCAGGCCGCGATCGAGTCGCAGGTGCAGGCCGACCGGCCGAAGGGCGACACCCGTAATCGGGCGCAGCAGCAGGCGGACGCGTTGGTGCAGATCGCGGACAGCCAGCTCGCCAGTGGCCAGCTGCCGGTGCTGCGTGGGGAGAAGCCGCACGTCGTCGTCCAGGTGCAGTTGGAGGACCTGATCGATTCGTCGACCGGCGCCCAGACGGCGACCATGGGTTTCGGGGCGCAGATCAGTGCTGCAAGAGCCCGGTGGCTGGCCTGCGATGCGGTGGTCTCCCGGGTGGTGATGGGCCCCAACGGCGTGCCGCTGGACTACGGCCGCAAACACCGGATCGTGCCCGCACCCCTCCGGCGGGCGGTGGTGGCCCGGGACAAGACGTGCGTGTTCGCCGGCTGCGGGGCACCGCACTGGTGGGCCGACGTCCACCACCTCGTGCACTGGATCAACGGCGGCGAGACCAACCTCGAGAACTCAGCGCTCTTGTGCGAACGGCACCACACCAAGGTGCACCACGGTTTCACCGTGGAGCGAGATCCGGGCGGCCGATGGCGAACGTTCCGGCCCGACGGCACCGAGATCCTCATCGGACCCTTGTTGCAGTAGAGCGGCGCACGCCGCCGACGTGCGCCCGTAAGCTGGTCTCCCGTGAGTCTCACCATCGGCATCGTCGGCCTGCCCAACGTCGGCAAGTCGACGCTGTTCAACGCCCTGACCAAGAACGACGTGCTGGCGGCGAACTACCCGTTCGCCACCATCGAGCCCAACGTCGGCGTGGTGGGCGTGCCCGACCCGCGGCTGGACGAGCTGGCGAAGCTGTTCGGCTCGCAGAAGGTCGTCCCGGCGACGGTGAGCTTCGTCGACATCGCCGGCATCGTGCGCGGCGCCAGCGAGGGCCAGGGGCTGGGCAACAAGTTCCTCGCCAACATCCGCGAGAGCGACGCGATCTGCCAGGTCATCCGGGTGTTCACCGACCCGGACGTCGTCCACGTCGAGGGCAGGGTCTCGCCGTCCGACGACATCGAGACGATCAACACCGAGCTCGTCCTGGCCGACATGCAGACGCTGGAGAAGGCCGTCCCGCGGCTGGAGAAGGAGTCGCGCAAGGACAAGGAGCGCAAGGCGCTGCACGACGCGGCCGTCGCCGCGCTCGAGGTGCTCAACGGCGGGCAGACGCTGTTCGCCGCCGGGGTCGACGCCGAGCCGCTGCGCGAGCTGACCCTGCTGACCACCAAGCCGTTCATCTACGTCTTCAACGTGGACGCCGACGAGCTGGCCGACGAGGCGACCCTCGACGAGCTGCGCGCGCTGGTCGCCCCGGCCGAGGCGATCTTCCTGGACGCGCAGACCGAGTCCGAGCTGATCGAGCTGCCCGCCGACGAGGCCGCCGAGCTGCTCGAGTCGATCGGGCAGAACGAGCCGGGCCTGGACCAGCTGGCCAGGGTCGGCTTCCGCACCCTGGGGCTGCAGACCTACCTGACCGCCGGGCCCAAGGAGGCCCGCGCCTGGACGATCCCGATCGGCGCCACGGCGCCCGAGGCCGCCGGCGTCATCCACTCCGACTTCCAGCGCGGCTTCATCAAGGCCGAGATCGTCGGCTACGACCAGCTGATGGAGGCCGGCTCGATGAACGAGGCGAAGTCCCGCGGCTGGGTGCGCATGGAGGGCAAGGAGTACGTCATGCAGGACGGCGACGTGGTGGAGTTCCGCTTCAACGTCTGAGGTGGCCCGGAGGCTGCTCGTCCGCGGGGGCCGCCCGCAGTGACAGCACCGCCGACACCGCGTGCCGCCGTCGCGCGCTCAGCTCGGCGAACAGGACCGGCGCCTCGTCGAAGGGGACGACGTCGGTGAGCAGGTGGGCGCGGACGTCGTCGCCGTGCGCGCCGAGCAGCGCCAGCGTCTCCAGCGAGAGCCGGCGGCGGTCCCAGACGTGGTCCAGCCCCCGGGGCACCCGGCCGATCTGGGCGCAGCGCACGGACAGCCCGTTGTGGTGGAACTCCTCGCCGAGCGCCAGGTCGCCGGCTCCTCCGGTGTAGAAGGCGAGGTCCACCACGAGCCCCCGCGGCCGGGCGCACCGCAGCGCGGTCGCCAGCGCCGCCGCCTGCCCCCGGCACTGGAACACCACGTCGGCCCCGTGGTCGGCCGGGCCGTGCCGCCACCGGGTCTTCAGGTCCCGCGCGAGGTCCGGGGTGTCGTCGACGGCGGTCAGCCCGAGCCCCTCGGCCGCGGCCCGCCGCTCGGGTGTGGCGTCGACGACGACGACCTCGGCAGCGCCGTGCACCCGGGCGAGCAGCCCGACCAGCAGCCCGATCGCCCCGCCGCCGACCACCACGACCAGCCGGCCGGCCACGCCGTCCCGGAGCCGGGTCCCGCCGGCGTCGGCGGCGGCGTGCAGGACGCCGTTGGCGCAGATGGGCCCGAGGTGGGCCACGTAGACGCCGAGCAGCGGGTCGAGGCCGGGCGGCAGGGGGACGACGTGCTGGGTGAGCGGGTCGGCGTGGACGACGGTCGAGTGGCCGTAGGCCATCGCCACGACGGCCCCCTCGGTGACGGCCCGGGTGCGGCTGTCGGTGACGCGGGCGACCTCCATGTAGCCCAGCCGCCGCACCGGGAACCGCTGGGCCGGCCGGGTCCGGTCGAACAGCCCGAGCTCGGCGTCCCACCCGGCGGCGAAGTAGGGGCTCGTGCCCCGGTACCAGGTCAGCTCGGTGCCCGCGGACAGCCCGGTGAAGAGCGTCTCCGCCCGGAAGGCGCCCTCGGCGAGCGGCGGTTCCGGCGTCTCCTCGACCGCCAGCACCCCGGGTCGGGGCACGACGAGCGTGCGCACGCTGCCGGGCATCACCGGCCCACCCGGACCGTCGTCCCGGTGGCGGTGGCCTCCGCGACCGCGCAGGCCAGCCGGTGGGTGCGCAGGGCCTCGGCGACGTCCACCAGGGCCGGCGGCGCCGGCCGGCCCGCGACCACCTCGAGGAAGGCGCGGTCGACCGCCCGGCGCGGGTCCACCGTCGGCTCCACCTCCTCCGGCCCGGTCCGGGTGCGCAGCCGCAACGCCGTCTCGGTGAGGTGCACCCACGCGCCGTCGGCCACCACCTCCACCCCGGCGGAGGTCGGCGCCGGCAGCACGCAGGAGGTGCTGACGGTCCCCACGGCGCCGGACGCCAGCCGCAGCACCGCGGCGGCTGCGTCGGGCACGTCCCGGCCCGCGCGGCTGGACGGGGCGGCGGCGCCGACGACCTCGGTCACCTCGCCGGCCAGCACCCGCAGCAGGTCCAGCACGTGCGTCGCCTGCTCGACGACCTGGCCGCCGGAGCGGTCCTGCCGGCTCCACCAGGCCGGTGGCGGGGTCGTGCCCCACCAGCGGGCGTCCACCAGCCGGACCGGGCGGTCGCCGAGCGCGGCGCGGGCCCGCCCGAGGGTGTCCAGGTGCCGCCAGTGGTACCCGGTCGCGGTGGGCAGGCCGGCCGCGGTGACGGCGGCGGCCACCCGCTCGGCCACGTCGAGGTCGGCGGCCAGCGGCTTCTCCACGAAGAAGGGCAGGCCGGCACGGACGACCGCGAGCTCGAGCTCCCCGTGGGCGAAGGGCGGGACGCACAGCCACACCGCGTCCACGCCCCGGTCCAGCAGGTCGGTCAGGCCGGACGCGCCGGCCGACCCGATCTCGGCGGCGAGGGCGGCCGAGGCGGCGGCGTCGGGGTCCCAGACGCCGGCCACCTCGACGTCGTCGAACGCCGCGAGCACCCGGGCGTGACGTGCACCGACGCCGCCGGCACCGACCAGCCCGACCCGGATGTCCATGCCGGCATCGTGCCGGGCCGGGCCGTCCAGCGCACGCGCCAGCAGTGACGTGGGTCACTTCTTCCGGTACCAAGTGCCGACGGGGACAGGACCTGCACCCGACCGGGGAGGAACCCATGCGCGCCGACGTCGCCCGCTGGCTGCACCACCGCACCTTCCGCTCGGCCGACTACGAGCCCGATCGCCTCCTGCAGCACAAGCGGCGGGAAGGGCGCACCGTCAGCGTCGTCCTGCCCGCGCTGGACGAGGAGCGGACGGTCGGCGCGATCGTGCAGGCCCTGCGCCGCGACCTCGTCGAGCGGGTGCCGCTGGTCGACGAGGTGGTCGTGGTCGACAGCGGCTCCACCGACCGCAGCGCCGCCGTCGCGGCGGCCGCCGGCGCGCGCGTCGTGCACGTCGACGAGGTCCTCCCCGAGCGGGGCCACGTGGCGGGCAAGGGGGAGGCGCTGTGGAAGTCCCTCTACGTGACCTCCGGTGACCTGCTGGTGTTCATCGACGCCGACCTCCTCGCCTTCGACACGACCTTCGTGGTCGGCCTGCTCGGTCCGCTCCTGACCGATCCGTCGATCGGGTACGTCAAGGGCCTCTACGACCGGCCGGTCGACACCCGGGACGGGCTGGTGCCCACCGGCGGCGGCCGGGTCACCGAGCTGACCGCCCGCCCGCTGCTCGGCGCGCTCTGGCCGCACCTGTCCGGGTTCGTCCAGCCGCTGTCGGGCGAGTACGCCGGCCGCCGCGAGCTGCTGGACCAGGTCCCGTTCGTCGCGCACTACGGCGTCGAGCTCGGCCTGCTCATCGACCTGGCGGAGCTCGCCGGCATCGACGCGCTGGCCCAGGTCGACCTCGGCACCCGCCGGCACTCGCACCAGAGCGATGCGGCGCTGGGCCGGATGGCCGGGCAGGTGCTGCAGACGGCGCTCGCCCGGTGCCCGGGGATCGCGGTGCCCGAGGACACGCTGGTCCAGTACGTGCGCACCGGGACCGAGATCGAGGCCGTGACCTGGGAGGTGGCTGCGCGCGAGCGTCCGCCGATGCGGACGGTGCCGGGCTACCGGGGAGCACGGGTCCCGGGAGCCGACCGGTGAAGGTCCTCATGGACGCCGGCCCCTGGCTGCCGGTGCCGCCCCGCGGCTACGGCGGGCTGGAGAACGTCGTCGCGACCCTCACCACCGAGCTGCGGCGCCGCGGGCACGCCGTCGTCCTGGCGACCGTCGGGGACAGCGAACTGCCCGCGGACGGCCGGGTGGCGGCGTTCGGGACCGGCCAGTTCGCGCGGCTGGCCGCCCCCTACCCGGAGGTCACCGGGATCGCGCACGCGCACGAGCACGCCGTGGTCGAGGAGGTCCGCCGGCACGCCGCGGCCGGCGCGCCCTTCGACGTGGTCCACACGCACCTCGAGGTCGTCGGGCCGGCCGTGCTCGCCGCCGTCGGTCCCGCCGGGCCGCCGGTGCTCCACACGCTGCACTGGGACCTGCGGCGCAACGCCGACTTCTACGCGGGCTTCGACGGCGGCGGGCGGGTGTTCTTCGCCGGCGTCTCGGAGTCCCAGGTGGCCCGCGGGCCCGAGGCCCTCCGGCGGCAGACGCTCGGTGCGGTCCCGCTCGCCGTCCCGGTGCCGGACGAGCCGCCGGTCCCGCGCTCCGGGCGCAGCGACGCCGTGCTGGTGCTGTCCCGGTTGTGCGCGGCCAAGGGCACCGACGTCGCCGTGCGCGCCTGCCGGGCCGCGGGGGTGCCCGTGGTGCTCGCCGGGCCGGTCGGTGGGCAGCCGGACCGTGCCCACCTCGACGCCGCCCTGGCCGATCCCGCCAGTCCCGTGCACGGTCATCCCGACGTCCGGTGGTTCCTGGAGTGCGTCGCCCCGCTGCTGGACGGCGAGCGGGCCCGGTGGATCGGCAGCGTGTCGGGCGCGGTCAAGCACGACCTGCTGCGCCGGTCCCGGGCGGTGCTGTTCCCGGTCCGCTGGGAGGAACCCGGCGGGACGGCGGTGTGCGAGGCGCTCGCCGCGGGCACGCCGGTCGTCGCCCATCCGCTCGGCTGCCTGCCCTCCCTCGTCGACCACGGGGTGACGGGCTTCCTGGCTGCGGACGAGGAGGAGTTCACCCGGGCGCTGCGCCGGCTCGACGAGCTCGATCCCGAGGCGTGCGCCGCGGTCGCCCGACGTCGCTTCCGGCCCGCCGTCATGGCGGACGCCTACGAGTCGATGTACGCCGAGGTGCAGCGCCGTGCCGCCGCCGGCCGGGTCCCGGGTCCGCGGTCGGGGGCGCCGGGGACGGCGGCGCGGACCGGGCCGGGAACGGCCGGTCAGCCGGCGGCGCGGCGGGCGCGGTAGGCGGCCGCGTGCTCCCGGTTGGCGCAGCTGCTGTCGCAGAACCGCCGGCCGGCGTTCTTCGTGAGGTCGACCAGGGCGTTGTCGCACCCGGTGGCCGCGCACCGGCGCAGCCGGCCGAGCTCGTCGGCGCGCACGGCGTCCGCGACGGCCAGCGCCGCCTCCACGCCCATCCGGTCGGCCAGCGACGCGGTCGGCTCGGTCGCGTGCAGGTGGTACCCCCACCCGTCGTGCCGCACCAGCTGCGGCAGCGCGTGCCCGTCGCGGAGGAGCCGGTTCACCACGGCCACCACCTCGTCCTCGCCGGCGCCCCAGATGCCGTCCAGGACGGCGCGCAGCCGGTGGACGGCGGCCAGCTCGGCCGCGTCGCCGACGCGATCGCCGGTGAACCGCCAGGTGTCCAGGAACGCAGCCAGTGCCGGCGGGTCCGCGAGCTCGTCCCCACCGCCGGTCGCGGTGTTCACCAGCGCCGCGGCAGCGGCCAGCGCGCTCTCCGTGTCATGAGCAAACAGCATCTCGGTCCTGACTCTGCTAGCGTCCCCGGACATCAGGAGCGTACGTCCGTTGACTCCTGACGCCGAGGGGGCAGCCGTGCTCGTCAACCGCACCGGGCTCGTCGGCCTGCTCCTGGCGGTCCTCTCCGCGGCCGCCTTCGGCACCGCCGGCACCTTCGCCTCCGGCCTGCTCGCCTCCGGCTGGAGCGCCGGCGCCGCGGTCACGGTGCGGATGGCCGTGGCCGCCCTGGCGCTCACCGTCCCCGCCGTCCTCCAGCTGCGCGGCCGGTGGCGGCGGCTGCGGTCCAACGCGGGCGCCGTCCTCGCCTTCGGCGCGCTGGCCGTGGCGCTGCCGCAGCTCGCCTACTTCAACGCCGTCTCCCGGCTCTCCGTGGGCGTCGCGCTGCTGCTGGAGTACTCCGGGGTCCTCTTCGTGGTGCTCTGGACCTGGCTGCGCCTGGGCCACCGGCCCAGCCCCGTGACGGGCGCGGGCATGGTCGTCGCCCTCGGCGGCCTGGTGCTCGTGCTCGACGTCGCCAGCGGCGCCCGGATCGACCCGGTCGGCGTCGTCTGGGGCCTGGTCGCCGCTCTCGGCCTGGCCGCCTACTTCGTCCTCTCCGCCCGCACCGAGGACGCGCTGCCGCCCCTGGTCAGTGCCTGGGCCGGGCTGGGTGTCGGCGCGCTCGTGCTCGGCGCGGCGGCGCTCGTCGGCGTCGTCCCGTGGCGGACGACGACCGCCGACGCCCGGTTCGCCGGGTGGACGACGAGCTGGGTGGTGCCGGTGCTCGGCGTCTCGCTGGTGGCCGCCGCGCTCGCCTACGCGACGGGCATCGCCGCCGTCCGGCGCCTGGGCTCGCGGCTGAGCTCGTTCGTCGGCCTCAGCGAGGTCCTCTTCGCGGTGCTCGCCGCCTGGCTGGCGCTGGGGGAGCGGCCCGGGCCGGTGCAGCTCGTCGGCGGCCTCGTCGTCCTGGCCGGGATCGTGCTCGTCCGGCTGGGGGAGCGGCCGGCCGCTCCGGCGGTCGCCGTCGACCCGGTGCCGGCCGGGCGGGAGCAGCTCGGTCCCGGCGTCCGGCCCCCGCAGCCCTCCGCCGGGGGATCATCGGGTCGTCGGGCTTGAGCTGCGGGTCGCCGCGGCCGATGCAACCGACGAGCCGGCGACCGCCGCACCGCGCGACCGAGGGGATGCCATGGACTACCTGCGCCGACTGCAGATGGAGAAGCCGGTGCTGTTCTGGCTGGTGATGCTGGTCGGCTTCTTCGTCGCCTTCCAGGTCCTGCTGTTCGTCGTCCAGGCCATCGTGGGCCCCTTCGGGTTGCCCGGCTGGGTGCCGCTCGTCGTGGTCGTCGGCGGCCTGGTGCTCATCGCCCGCCGCCAGAACCGCTAGGCCCGACGGCCCGGCTCAGTCCGGGTCGCCCACCACGCGCAGGTGCGGCCGGGTGGTGCTCAGCGCCGGCTCCTCGACGTCCAGGCCGGCGGCCAGCCGCACCCGGTGCACGGTCACGTCCAGCGACCGCGCCAGGGCCCGGGCCACCCGGTCGCTGACGTAGACCGACGCCGTCCCTTCGGCGAGCCCGCGCACCGCCTCCTTCGACAGCACGCCGTGCGTCCGCTCCGACGCCTGCTCCGCGGTCATGCCCAGCTCGAACAGCCGGCACCAGACCAGGCGGTGCAGGTCCGGGGAGGTCACCGGTCGCTCCTCGTCTGGCCCCCGCCGGCCGCCCGGCGACCGCCCGGCCGCCTCGCGCACCCGTTCCGCAGCATGGGGGAGGGCTAGCCGCAGCGCGTACGGCGTAAACGGAGCACCTCGGTGCGCGCCCGGTTACGCTCCGCCGCATGTTCGCCCTCGTCGTCCGGTTCGAGCTGCAGCCCGGCGCGGAGGAGGCCTTCGACGCGCTGGTCGCCGAGACCGTCCCCGCCATCCACGCCGACGAGCCCGGCACCCTGCAGTACGTCGTCCACACGGTGGAGGACAGCCCCGGCTCCCGGCTGTTCTACGAGGTCTACCGCGACCGCGAGGCGTGGCAGGCGCACGAGCGGTACGAGCACACCGCGCGGTTCCTCCAGGAGATCCGGCAGCACCTCGCCGAGCCGCCGCGGCTCGAGCTGCTCACCCCGACGACGCCGACCACCTGACCGGGCACCCCCGGTAGCCGCCGCGCGAGCGCGCCGCCCCGGCGCACCGCGCACGGTCGCACCCCGGCCCCGCCCCGGCAGTCTGTGCCCCCGCCCAGCAGCGGCTGAGCGGGTGAGGGCGACGGAGGAGGCGCGGGATGGGGCGACGCAGGCGGGTGCTCGCGGTGGGCGGGGTGCTGGTGGCGGCCGGGGTCGCGGTGCCGGCGGCGGTGGCCGGCGCGAGCCCCCAAGACGGCCGGCCGGGCCGCGACGGGTACGAGACCACCCTGGAGTTCGAGGTCCGGTTCAGCCCGTTCGACTACACCGACCTCGGCGCGCCCGGGCCGTCGGCCGCGGACACGATCGTCTTCCGCGACACCCTCTGGCAGGACGGCCGGCAGGTGGGCGACGAGGTGGGCAGCTGCGTGGTCGTCGACCCCACCGGGCTGTCGAACTGCACCGGCGTCGTCCGGCTGGACGGTGACGACACGATCGCCTTCTCCCTGGTGAACGCGCCGCCGCCGCGCAAGACGCTCGCCGTCACCGGGGGGTCCGGGCGGTACCGGGCGGTCCGTGGCGACGGCGTCCTGGTCGAGCGCGGGGACGAGGGCAGCACCGGCACGCTCACGCTCCGGCTCGCCGTCCGCTGACCCCGGCTCCGGGGGGCACCCGCCGGCGGGTCGGTGCGGCAGGATGCGGGACGTCGTCCGACCGATGGGAGATCCGCACCGTGAGCACTCCGCACCACCAGCCGGCCGCCATGGTCGTGCCGAAGTTCTTCGTGAACCAGCGGATCACGATGATGGTCAACCGCTACGAGATCCGGGCCGCCGGCCCCGACGGCAGCCCGGGGGCGATCGTCGCCTTCGCCGAGCAGAAGCGGATGAAGCTGAAGGAGGAGGTCGTCTTCTTCAGCGACGAGTCGAAGTCGCGCCGGGTGTTCTCCTTCAAGGCCCGCCAGGTGCTCGACGTCGGCGCGCAGCACGACGTGTTCGACGAGCAGGGCCGGCCGCTCGGGATGTTCAGCAAGGCCTTCGGCGCGAGCCTGATCCGCTCGACCTGGAACCTGTCGGCGCCCGGGATCGAGGCGGTCGGCACCGAGCGGAGCATGTTCATCGCCGTGCTGCGCCGGGTCTGGGACCTCATCCCGTACCTCGGTGACATCTGGGTGCCGTTCGTCTTCCACTTCGACTTCACCGACAAGGCCACCGGTCAGGTGGTGATGAGCAGCGAGCGGATCCCGGCGATCCGCGACCGCTACACGATCACCGTCCCCGACCAGCGGCTGGACTTCCGGGTGGCCGCGGCCATGGCCGTCGCACTGGACGCGCTGCAGAGCCGCTGATCTGCGCCGGGACGACGACGGCCCGGGACCCCCGCAGGGGTCCCGGGCCGTCGGTGCGCCGGGCGGGTCAGTCGGTGGTGCCGGCCAGCGCGCAGTCGCCGCCGAGGGCCCCGGCCGCCTGGGCCAGCTCGTCGAAGTCCGGCGTCCCGCCGGCCGCGACCGACCGACCGAGCGCACGGTAGGCGTCGGTGACCCGGCGGACGTCGGCCTGGAAGCCGGCGTCGTCGGTGCCGGCGGCCGCCGCGTCGAGCTGCTGCGACAGCGACTCGAGCTGGGCCAGCGCCTCCTCCTGGGTCGCGGCCGAGCCGAGCTCGTCCTGCGCCCCGGTGAGGGCCGGGATGATGGTGTCGCACGCCGCGGCGACCGAGCCGGCCGGCGCCGTGGAGGCCGGACCCGACGGGTCCGCCGGGTCGGACGGCAGGGGGAGGTCGTCGGCGGTCGGCGGCGCCTCGACCGTCGCGGACGCGCCGGTCTCCACGCCCGAGAGGTCGTCGGTCGCATCGTCGGCGGCCGCGACGAGCAGCACGATCGACAGCAGCCAGACCACCGTGAAGACGATCGAGATGATCAGGCCGGCCAGCGCGAGGCCCCGGCCGCCCTCGTTGCGCTGCTTGACCTGCTTGAGGCCCAGGGCGCTGAGCACGATGCCGACCGGGGCGAAGACGAACGCGAAGACGAACCCGAGGATCGCCATCGTGTTCGTGCCCCGCGGCTGCTGCTGCCACTGCTGCTGCTGCGGGTAGCCGTACGGGCCGGCGTCCGGCGCGCCGTACCCGGGCTGCTGCCCGTAGGCGGGCGCCCCGTACCCGGGCTGCCCCTGCTGGGCGTAGGCCGGGAACTGCTGGGTCTGGTCGGCCTGCTGCCACTGCCCGCCCTGCCACTGCCCGTCGTGCGGCTGCTGCCCGTCGGGCTGCTGGCCGTCGGGCTGCTGGGCTCCGTGGGGCTGCCCGAACCGGTCGTCCTGCGACACGTTGCGTGTCCTCTCTCATCGGGCGAGCCTGGGCGCCGCCTGTGTCTGCCCGGTCACCCTAGGGTGCGCAGCCCCCGGCACCCGCCGGACACGACCGCCGGCTCCCCCGGTCGGGGCGGGGAAGTGCCCGGCGGGTCGGTGCGTTGGTGTCGGCAACCCACGTGAAAGGCCTGCACCGATGAGCATCCCGCTGTCCGTCCTCGACCTCGCCCCCATCGCCCGCGGCGCCACCGTCGGCGAGAGCATCGCCTCCAGCGTCGCGCTGGCCCAGCGCGCCGAGGCCAACGGCTACCGGCGGGTCTGGTACGCCGAGCACCACAACATGCCGACCATCGCCTCCTCGGCGACCAGCGTGCTGATCAGCCACGTCGGCGCGAAGACGTCGACCATCCGGCTGGGTGCCGGCGGCGTCATGCTGCCGAACCACTCGCCGCTGACCATCGCCGAGCAGTTCGGCACGCTGGCCTCGATGTACCCCGGGCGCATCGACCTGGGCCTGGGCCGCGCGCCCGGCTCGGACCAGAACACGATGTACGCGCTGCGCCGCGACCCCGGCTCCGCCGACACGTTCCCGCAGGACGTGCTGGAGCTGCAGGGCTACCTCACCGGCCACTCCCGGGTGCCCGGCGTCGACGCGATCCCCGGCAAGGGCACCGACGTCCCGCTGTTCGTCCTGGGCAGCTCGATGTTCGGCGCGCACCTGGCCGCCGCGCTGGGCCTGCCGTACGCGTTCGCCAGCCACTTCGCGCCGCAGATGCTGGAGGCGGCCGTGGCCGCCTACCGGCGGGAGTTCAAGCCGTCGGAGCAGCTCGCCGAGCCGTACGTCATCGCCGGCGTGAACGCGATCGCCGCGGACACCGCCGAGGAGGCGCAGCAGAACCTGCTCGCCGTCCGCCGCACCCTAGCCACCGGGCTGTTCGGCCGCGGCCGCTCCTTCACCGACGAGGAGGCCGACCTGCTGCTCGAGCAGGGCGCCGGGCAGCACGTCAGCGGGATGCTCACGCACACCGCCGTCGGCACCACCGCCGAGGTGCGGCACGTCCTCGAGCAGTTCGCCAAGCAGGCGGACGCCGACGAGCTGATCGTCGCCCACCAGGCGCCGACCACCGAGGCCCGGTTGCGCTCGGTCGAGATCGTCGCCGAGGCCATGGGCGCCACCTCCGCCTGACGGTCGCCGGGGGAGGGGTGCCGGTGCGGGCGGCGGACTGCCGATGACACCGGTGCACCTCCCACCGGCGTCCGGGTCCTCCCGGGTCCGGAGGGCTCGACCGGCATCCACGGAAGGACCCCGCCACCATGCACGTCCTCATGCTGCGCGCAGCCAGCTTCGGTTCCGAGCACTACCGGATGTGGGAGCCCGCGCGGGCGGTCGAGGAGGCCGGTGCCGACGTCCGGATCACGGTCGGCCGGGGCATCGAGACGTTCGTCAAGTCGCCGACCGAGGGGGCCGCGCCGGAGGTGGTCGACGCCGACGCCCAGGGCGCGGACGTCGTGGTGATGCAGCTGCCCAAGACGCAGGCGATGCTGCAGACGCTGCGGGTGCTCCAGGCGCAGGGCGTCGCGGTCGTCGTCGAGATGGACGACCTCCTCTCCGGCGTCCCCTACGGCCACCAGGGCCACGACGTGCTCGTCCGGCAGGACGTGGCGCGGTGGGCCCGCGCGTGCGCGATGGAGGCCGACTTCGTCACGGTGTCGACCCCGGCGCTGCTCCAGGAGTACGCCCCCCACGGGCGCGGGGCCGTCGTGCCCAACGCCATCCCGCGGCGGATCGCCGAGCTGCCCCCGGCCTACGAGCGGGCTCCCGAGCGGGTCACCATCGGCTGGACCGGCAACGTCTTCACCCACCCCTACGACCTGCAGGAGATGGGGTCCGGGCTGCAGCAGGCCCTGGACTCCTCCCGCGGGGCGAGCCGCTTCCTGGTGCTCGGGCAGAAGTGGGACGCCCGCGACCGGCTGCGGCTGCCGGTGGAGCCCGACGAGGAGCCGTGGATCCCCGACGTCGACGCCTACAGCGCCCGCATGGGCGAGCTGTTCGACGTCGGGATCGCGCCGCTGCGGCTGGACCGGTTCAACGAGTGCAAGAGCTGGCTGAAGCCGATGGAGTACTCCGCCCGCGGCGTCTTCTGCGTGCGTGCCCGCACCCCCGAGTACGAGCGGCTGGGCCTCGGTGCGCCGGCCAAGGCGCCGAAGGACTGGGCGAAGTGGCTCGGCGTCGGCGTCAAGGACGCCGACCGGCGCCGCGAGCTGGCCGCCGCCGCCCGGGAGAAGGTGCTCGCGGGGCACCTGATGGACCACACCGTCGAGCGCTGGATCGGCGCCTGGCGGGCCGCGGCGGACAACCGCGCCCGCGCGCGGCGCACCGGCCCGGTGCTCGCGCGGAGCTGAGCCCGCTCAGACGACCAGCGTCTCCAGCTCGGTGAGGAACGCCTTCGACAGGGCCGTGAAGTCGGCCTCGCGGACGGCGATCTCGTCACCGGGCCGGTAGCGCAGCACGGTCCGCTCGGGGCACCAGCGGACCGTGCGGTCGACGGCCAGCCGGCCGTCGCAGACCAGCGAGCCGGCCAGCACCCGGACCTCGACCGACGCGTCGGCCGGTCGCCCGGCCGGCGGCCTGGTGCGCTGGGCGAAGGTGTGGTCCAGCTCGATCACCAGCCGGTTGAAGAAGACCGGCTCGAACTCCGCCAGCTCGGGCACCCCGCCGGCGGGCAGCCGGTGCCAGGCCTCGAGGTGGGACGCCAGCCGGGCCCGGCAGGCGGCGACGTCCTCCTGGTCGTAGCAGGTCTTCGAGAGCATGGTGCACTCCGGTGGGCGGGGGTCCGTCCAGGGTCGCACCCCGGGCTCGCGACCCGCCAGGACCGGGGCAGCCCCCGGGTCCGCCTCAGGCGGTGGGGCGGACCGCCCCGATGTAGCCGCCCCAGCGCATCGAGGTGACCCGGATCGACCTGCCGCTCTCGGGCGCCTCGAGGATCTGGCCGTCGCCGAGGTAGATGGCCACGTGGTGGATGGTCGCCGGGTCGTTGGTGTCCAGCGCCCAGAAGACCAGGTCGCCGCGCTGGAGGTCGGCGCGGGTCACCTTGGGCAGCGCCCGGTACTGCGCGCTGCTGTTGCGCGGGATCGACACCCCGGCCTGGGCGTAGGCGTAGCGGGTGAGCCCGGAGCAGTCGAAGCCGACGATGCCGGCGTCGATGCCCCAGCCCATGCTCGGGCCGCTCAGCGAACCGCCGCCCCACGAGTAGATGGTGCCGAGGTACCGGCGGGCCGCCGAGATCGCGGTCTCGACCTTCGAGCCGGACCCGGCGCCGGCCGAGGCGGTGGTGCCGGAGCTGACCCTGGAGACGGTCGGCGCCTTGGGCGCGGAGGCCCGCTCCGCGGCGGCCTTCTCGGCCGCGGCCCGGGCGGCGGCCTGCGCGGCCTGCTGCGCCCTGTCGTAGTCCTCGGCGGCCTTGCGGGCGCCCTGCAGCCCGAGCACCTGCTCGCGGGCGGCCTGCAGCTCCTGCTGCGCCTGGGCGCTGCGGGCCTGGACGTCGGCCGCCTGCTGCCGGGCGGCGGACTCCAGCGCGGTCGCGGCGGCCAGCGCCTGCTCGGCCTGCTCCTTGAGGTCGGCGGCCTGCTCCAGCGCGGTGTCGGCGGCGGCCTTGGCGGCGGTCGCCCGGGCCTGCGCCTCGGTGGTCGCGACGACGACGTCGCTGCGGTGCGAGCCGGCCGCGTCGAGCAGCGCAGCCCGCTCCAGCATCTGCGCGGGGCCGTCGGCGGTGGTCAGCGCCTTGAGGCCGGCGTCGGTGGTGCCCTCCATGTAGCTCTGCCGGGCGAAGCCGGCGATCGCGGTGCGCGCCTCGGCCAGGTCGGCGTCGGCCTGCTGCGCCTCGGCGGTCGCGGCCGCGGCGGTGTCCTGGGCGGCCTCGTAGTCGGCCTGCTTGCCCTGCGCCTCGTCCAGCGCGATGGCCGAGCGGGCGCGGGCGTCGTCCAGGCCGGCCTGGGCCGCGGCCAGCTCGCCGGCGATCTGGCCGACGACGGCCTGCGCGTCGGTCTGCTGCTGCTCGGCCTGGCTGATCTGCTGGTCGCTGGGGTTGACCGGCTTGGCGGCGGCGACGCCCGGGGCGACCGCGAGGCCGACGGCCGCGGCCGCCACCACCCCGGCGATGCGGCGCACCAGCCGTGCGCCGGCCCGGTGCTGCGTCCGCTGCTGCGTGCTCATCGCTCGTCCCTCTCGTGCTCCGGTCACCTGTTCGGGTGACTGGAGAGGTGATCGACCGGACCGCCTGGTTGCTTGAGCACCGACCGTCACTGAGTTGTCGAAAACAACACGCCGGTGGGCCGGAAGGGCGGCGGGCAGTCGCGTCGGAGAGGATGCGGACCGTGACGACCGCCGCCGCCGGACCCGACCCGCGGCGCTGGGCGGCCCTCGGCGTCTGCGTCTCGGCGCTGTTCATCACGCTGCTGGACGTCAGCATCGTGCTGGTCGCGCTGCCCTCGATCGGCCGCGACCTGCACGCCGGCCCCGCCGAGCTGCAGTGGGTGGTCTCCGGGTACGCGCTGGCCTTCGGGATGGTGCCGATCATCGCGGGCCGGCTGGGCGACGACCGGGGCCGCAAGCGGATGCTGCTGGTGGGGATCGCGGCGTTCGTCGTCTTCAGCACCATGGTCGGGCTCGCCCCCACCCCGGGAGTGCTGATCGTCGGCCGGGTGCTGCAGGGCCTGGCCGGCGGCCTGCTCAACCCGCAGGTGTCCGGGCTGGTGCAGCAGCTGTTCCCGCTGCACGAGCGGGGTCGCGCGTTCGGCACGATCGGCAGCGCGGTGGGCATCGCCACCGCCGCCGGGCCGGTCATCGGCGGCGCGATCATCGCGCTGGGCGGCGACGCCTTCGGCTGGCGGCTGTGCTTCCTGGTCAACGTGCCGGTCGGCATCGTGTCGTTCGTGCTGTGCCTGCGGCTGCTGCCCGCCGAGGTGCCGCGCAGCTCCACCCGCGCGCTGGACCTGCCCGGCGCGGCGCTGCTGACCGTGGGCGTCTTCGGGTTGCTGTTCCCCGCCGTGCAGTTCGACGCCGACCACGACGTGCGGCTGGTCGCCCTCGTCGTGCCGGCGCTCGGGGTGCTGCTGGCCTTCCTCGGCTGGGAGCGCGGGCCGGGCCGCCGGCGCGGGCACCCGCTCATCGACCTGGGCCTGTTCCGGATCCGCTCCTACGCCGACGGCGTCGTGCTCGCCGTGCTGTTCTTCTGCGCCTACACCGGCACCCCGCTGGTGCTGGCGCTGTTCCTGCAGGACGGGCTCGGGTTCTCCGCGCTGCAGTCCGGGCTGGCTGCCACCGCCTACGCGGTGGGCGCCGCGGTGTCCGCCCCGATCGGCGGGCGGCTGCTGCACCGGCTGGGCCGGCGGCTGCTGGTCGGCGCGCTGGGCCTGTTCACCGTGGGCGTGACCGGCGCGGCGGTGATCGCGCTGCTGACCGCGGGGCACGCCCGGCCGGGCGTGGTCGCGCTGCTGATGGCGCCGGCGCTGCTGGTCTCCGGGCTCGGCGGCGGGGCCGTGGTCACCCCCAACCAGGCGCTGTCGCTCGCCGAGGTCGACGTCCGGGGCGGCTCGACCGCCGGCGGCATGCTGCAGACCTCGCAGCGGATCGGCAACGCGGTGGGGGCCGCGGTGATCAGCGCGACCTTCTACGCCGTCGTCTCCGGCGCTGCCGACGGCGGGGCGCAGCGCGCCGCCGAGTACGGCCGGGGCTACGCCGCGGGGCTCGCGGTCAGCGTCGCGTTCGCGCTGGTGGCGCTGGTGGTCGCGGTCCGGGACGCGCGCCGTCCCGCGCCCGTTCCCGCCGGCTGAGCAGAGCCGCCGGCTCAGCCGGCCTGCGCCAGCGGGACGGCCCGCAGCGCCGGCAGCGGCGCGCGGTGGGCGTGCGCCTCGCGCAGCAGCCCGGCCAGCTCGTCGACGCCGATCGCGTCGAGCCGCACCAGCACCGTGGGGTGGTTGTCGAAGTGCTCGGTGGTGAAGAAGACGCCGGGGGAGCCGGCGATCAGCGCCGTCCGCCGCGCGGTGTCGGGGACCCGCACGGCGAGCACCGGCCCGTCCGGCGCCGCGTCCCCCAGCTCGGCCAGGTCGGCCCGCCCCAGCGGACGCTCCCAGGCGTAACCCGTGTCCCGCACCCGCACGGTGCGGTGCCCGTCCCGGCAGACCTCCTCGGTGGTCCCCGGGAGGGCCAGCGCGATCCGTCGCACGTCGTCCCAGCTGGCCATGCGCAACGGTAGGACGGCTGGCCCGCCGCCGACAGGGGTCCGACGATGGACGCGTGAACGTCTTCACCGACTACGCCGAGACCCACTGGGTGCCCATCAACGAGGACATGGTCACCGTGCAGACCGTCGACGCGGCCGGACGGCGGGAGACCCACGTGCTGTCGGTCGCCGAGGCGCTCACCCAGTTCAAGGTCAAGTACCCGTTCATCGACGACGGGATGGCCGCCGAGCTCTTCGCCCGCGGGGGATGAGCCGGCCGGGCGCGGTCGTTGCACCAGGCATGCGCTTCCTCGTCCTCGGTGACTCCCTGGCCTCCGGCACCGGGGCCGCCTCCCCGCAGGACACCCTCGGCGCCCGGCTGTCCCGGGTGCTCACCGCGGCCGGGCACGACGTCCGCACCGACGTCGTGGCCGTGCCCGGCGCGACGTCGCTCGACCTCGCCGGCCAGCTGTGCCGCGCGCCCCGGGACGCCGACCTCGCGCTGCTGGTCGTCGGGGCCAACGACCTGATCCGCCAGGTGCCGGCCGAGCGCGGTGCGGCGGCGCTGGGGGCGGCGGTGGGCGAGCTGACCGCCCGCGGCTGCGACGTCCTCGTCGTGCCCACGCCCGACCTGTCCGCCGTCGCCTGGGTGCCACCGGCGTTCCGGCCCGTGGTGGCCGGCATCAGCGCCCACCAGCGCGCCAGGCAGGTCGCCGCGGTCGAGGCGGCCGGTGGTGTGGCCGCGCCGGTCGCCCCGGAGCTGTCGGCGCGGTTCGCCGCGGACGCCGCGCTCTTCTCCGCCGACCGGTTCCACCCCTCCTCGGCCGGCTACGCGCTGGTCGCCGACGGCCTCGCGCCGCTGCTCCTGCAGCTGGCCGACCGCCGCGCCGAGGACGCCGCCTGACTCAGGCCGCGCCGGGCGGTGGCAGCCGGCAGGCGGGTGTCCCACCGGGCAGCCGGTAGCGGTTCGCCGCGACCAGCCGGTAGACCGGAGGCGCCAGCCAGCGGACCGGCGGCACCGACAGCAGCAGGCCGAGCAGCGACCACGGCAGCCCCGCGGCCCGCAGCCCCCGGGCGACCGCGCGGGCGCCGCCGGAGACCGCGCCGTCCCGGTCGACCCACAGCACCTCGGCCTGCGCCTGCGCTGCGGTCACGCCCAGCGCGGCCAGGTCCGCCCACTGCCACGGCACCACCGCGCAGCCGGCCGGCAGCACCCGGCGGGCCACCTCGGCGACGCGGCTGCAGAAGCCGCAGTCGCCGTCGAAGACCAGCGTCGGGGCGGTCACCGGTCGAGGTCCACGGTGAGCGCCCGGTGGTCCGACAGCCCCAGGTCCGGGGCGGACGTCGCGGTCACCGTGCCCAGCTCGCCGCGCAGCAGCACGTGGTCGAGCTGCCGGTCCGGCTGCTCGACCGGGAACGTCGGCCCGCTGGCGATCGGGCGCCAGCCGGTGACGGCCGCCGGCGTCGGCGGGGTCATGTTCAGGTCGCCCATCAGCACCAGCGGGCCGGGGTACCCGGCCAGGTCGCGGCGCAGCCGGCGCAGCTGCAGCCGGTTCCAGCCGGGCACGAACGACAGGTGCGTGGTGACGACGGTCAGCCGGCCGTGCGGCGTCTCCAGCACCGCCACCAGCGCGACCCGCGGCTCCTCGTCGACCACGATCACCTTCCGCGGCCCGGGCAGCCACATCGGGAAGCGGAAGGGGATCGCCGGCAGCCGGACCACCTGCCACTGGCGCACCGGGTACCGCGACAGCAACGCGATCCCGTAGGCCGCCGTCCCGGGGTGCTCCTTGCCGGTGGCGGCGGTCCAGGTCGCCCCGGGGGTGCCGGCGATGGCCGCGGCGAACTGCGAGTCGACCGCCCCCATCGCGTGACCGGCCACCGCGGTCAGGTCGGCCAGGTGCGAGCGCGGCTGGTCGCGGTCCACCTCCTGGAGCGCCAGCACGTCGGCGTCCAGGGACTTCACCGCGGCCGCGAACCGGCCCACGTCGACCTGGTCGTCGGCGGGGGAACGGCCGTGCAGGATGTTGAAGGTCGCGAGGCGCACGCGTGACCGCTACCCGCTCGGGTAGACCCTCACCCGGTCCGGACCCCCGAGCTGAGGAGCGCGCTTGCCCACCGACCGGGACGAACTGCGGGAGGCGCTCAAGCGCACCGCCTCCGCCCTGAAGGCCGACGGGGTGCCGTTCGCGCTGGCCGGCAGCTACGCGTTGTGGGCGCACGGCGCGCCGGAGTCGGAGAACGACGTCGACTTCGTCGTCGCCGAGGACGACGCCGAGCGCGCGGCCGACGTCCTCGAGTCGGCCGGCTTCGCGGTGACCCGTCCACCGGAGGACTGGCTGTTCAAGGTCGGCTGCAACGGTGCGCAGGTCGACGTCCTGCACCGCATCGTCGGCGAGCGGGTCGACCAGGTCCTGCTGGAGCGCTCCGAGGAGATGGACCTGCTCGGCGTGCGGCTGCCGGTGCTGCCGGCCACCGACCTGCTGTCCAGCAAGCTCCGGTCGATGACCGAGCACTACTGCGACTTCGGCCGGCTGCTGCCGCACGTGCGGGCGGTGCGGGAGCAGGTGGACTGGGACCGGCTGCGCAGCGAGGTCGCGGGCAACGACTTCGCCGCTGCCTTCCTCTTCCTCACCGACCGCCTCGGCATCAGCCCCTCCTGACGCCGCGGCGGCCTCCCCACGCCGGGGGAGATGGACGGCGCGACCGTCGAGCAGTGCGCCCGGCCGGCCGACTCCTTCCCCATGTGGCCCACGTCTCCGGCCGGCGACGGCCGGACCGCCCCGGTCGACCGGCGGCTGCGCGTCCTGCGCCGGGTGAGCGCCGCCGGTGTGGCGGCCTACGCCGTGCTGGTCGCCGCCCAGGCGCTCGGCGTACCCGGGTCCGGCGCCCTGCTGCTCGGCGGGGGCTACAGCTTCTTCCTCGCCCTGCTCGCAGCCGTGGTGCTCGTCCGGGCGCTGCTCTACCGCGAGGGGCGGGCCGCCTGGCTCTGCTTCGCCGCCGCCCTGGGCAGCTACCTGGCCGGCAACGCCGCCTACGCCCTGGGCTACGACCACCGGCTGAGCGAGGTCCGCCCGTTCCTGCCCGACGCCGGGTGGATGGGCTTCTACCCGCTGGCCTACGTGGCGCTGCTGCTCATGCTCCGCAACCGGGTCGGCCGGCTGACCGCGAGCACCTGGGTCGACGGGCTGGTCACCGGGCTGACCGCGGCGGCCTTCGGGGCCGCGTTCGCCGTCGGCGCGGTGCTCGACGCCACCCACGGCAGCCCCGGGGTCGTGGCCACCAGCCTGGCCTACCCGATCGGCGACAGCCTCCTGCTCGTGCTGCTGCTCGGCTGCATCACCGTCATCGGCCGCGGGGCGGGGCCCGCGTGGTGGTGGCTCAGCGCCGGGATGGCGCTGTTCGCGGTCACCGACGTCGTCTACGTCCTGCAGGTCGCCCGGGAGACCTTCCGGGCGGGCACCCTGCTGGACCTCGGCTGGGGCGTGGCGTTCCTCTGCTTCGGCATGGCGGCGCTCCAGGTGCCCCGGGCCGGGCGGTCCCGGCGGCTGGAGGGCCGCAGCGGGCTGGTGCTGCCGGGCATCTGCGCGGTGGCCGCGCTGGTCCTGCTCTTCCTCGGTTACCTGCAGAGCGGGGACGTCGTGGCCGGCGGGCTCGCGCTGGCGGCCGTGCTCGCCGCGCTCACCCGCACCCTGCTGAGCTTCCGCGAGGTGCGCGCGCTCGCCGACAGCCGCCGCCAGGCGCGCACCGACGAGCTGACCGGCCTGCCCAACCGGCGGGCGGTGTACGAGGCGCTGGGTGCCGCCGACGCCGCGCTGGCCCGGGGCGACCGGCTCGCCGTCCTGGTGGTCGACCTGGACCGGTTCAAGGAGATCAACGACTCGTTGGGCCACGCGGCCGGTGACCTGGTGCTGCGGGAGGTCGCGCCGCGGCTGGCCGGTCAGCTGCGGTCCGGTGACCTGGTCGGCCGGCTGGGCGGCGACGAGTTCGTGGTGCTCGCCGCCGACCTGGACGCGGCCGGGGCGCACGCGCTGGCCGGCCGGCTGCGCGAGGAGCTGCAGCGCCCCTTCCGGCTCGGCGCGCTGTCGCTGACCGTGGACGCCAGCATCGGCGTGGCCGCGGGTCCGGGGCACTCCGCCGCGGCGGAGGAGCTGCTGCAGCTGGCCGACCTGGCGATGTACTCCGCCAAGGCGGCGCGCACCGGCCCCGCGGTGTACGACGACGCCCGCGACGGCGAGGGGCGGCACCGGCTGGAGACGCTGGAGGAGCTGCGCGCCGGGATCGCCGGGGGCCAGCTGCTCCTGCACTTCCAGCCGAAGCTCGACCTGCGCAGCGGCCAGGTGCACGACGTCGAGGCGCTCGTCCGCTGGCAGCACCCCGACCGCGGGCTGCTGTACCCCGACGCCTTCGTCGACCTCGCGGAGTCCGGCGGGCTCATGCCCCGGCTGACCGCCGCGGTGCTCGACCTCGCCCTGGCGCAGTGCCGGGCCTGGCGGGACGGCGGCCGGGAGCTCGGCGTCTCGGTCAACGTCAGCCCCAGCGACCTGGTCGACCCGGCGTTCCCGGGCGAGGTGGCCGCGGCGCTGCTGCGGCACGCGCTGCCGGCGTCCGTGCTGGTGCTCGAGGTGACCGAGACGCTGCTGGTCGCCGACCGCGTGCGCGCGGCCGGGGTGCTCGAGCAGCTGCGCACCGCCGGGGTGGGCATCTCGATCGACGACTACGGCACCGGCTACTCCAGCCTCGCCTACCTCGCCTCGCTGCCGGTCACCGAGCTGAAGCTGGACCGGTCCTTCCTGGCCGACATGCCGCGCAGCGCGCGGGCCGCCGCGGTGGTGGCCTCCACCCTGCAGCTGGCGCAGTCCCTCGGGCTGGTGCTGGTCGCGGAGGGCGCCGAGGACCAGGAGACGGTGAGCGCGCTGCAGGGCATGGCCTGCGACGTGGTGCAGGGCTACCACATCAGCCGGCCGCTGCCGGCCGCCCAGCTCGACGAGTGGCTGGCCGCGCGGCGCGTCCCGGTCACCTGAGACGACGACGGGCGGGCACCCCCGAGGGGGTGCCCGCCCGTGCGCGGTGGAGCGGGTGTCAGCTGGTGGGGACCGCCCCAGCGCGCAGCGCGCCGAGCAGGTCGTGGTTCAGCCGCGAGATCGTCTCCATCGAGATGCCCTTCGGGCACACCGCGGAGCACTCACCGATGTTGCTGCAGCCACCGAAGTCCTCGGCGTCCTGCTGGGCGACCATCCGCAGCACGCGGGTGTCGCGCTCGGGCTGGCCCTGCGGCATCAGACCGAGGTGGGCGACCTTGGCGGCGGTGAAGAGCATCGCCGAGCCGTTCGGGCAGGCCGCCACGCAGGCGCCGCAGCCGATGCAGGTGGCCGCGTCGAACGCCGCGTCGGCGTCCTTCTTCGGCACCGGCACCGAGTGCGCCTCCGGCGCGGTCCCGGTCGGGGCGCTGATGTAGCCACCGGCGGAGATGATCCGGTCGAACGCCGACCGGTCGACGACCAGGTCCTTGATGACCGGGAAGCCGCCGGAGCGCCACGGCTCGATGTCGATGACGTCGCCGTCGGAGAACGACCGCATGTGCAGCTGGCAGGTGGTCGTCTGCTCCGGGCCGTGCGCGATGCCGTTGATCATCAGGCCGCAGGAGCCGCAGATGCCCTCGCGGCAGTCGTGGTCGAAGGCCACCGGGTCGTCGCCGTCGAGGATGAGCTTCTCGTTGAGCACGTCGAGCATCTCGAGGAACGACATGTCGGGCGAGACGTCGGTGACGTGGTACGTCACCATCTTGCCCTTCTTGGCTCGGTCCAGCTGACGCCAGACACGCAGGGTCAGGTTCACTTGTAGCTCCGCTGTGCGAGGTGGACGTACTCGTACTCGAGGTTCTCCCGGTGCAGCACCGGCGCGGTGCCGTCGGGGGTGTACTCCCAGGCGGCGACGTAGGCGTAGTTCTCGTCGTCGCGCAGCGCCTCGCCCTCGGGGGTCTGGCTCTCGGCCCGGAAGTGGCCGCCGCAGCTCTCGTTGCGGTGCAGGGCGTCGATGCACATCAGCTCGGCGAGCTCGATGAAGTCGGCGACCCGGCCGGCGTGCTCCAGGTTCTGGTTGAAGCGCCCCTGCTCGCCGGAGACCTTCACGTTGGTCCAGAACTCCTGCTTGAGCTCGGGGATCCGGTCCAGCGCCTTGCGCAGGCTCTCCTCGGAGCGCTCCATGCCGCACAGGTCCCACATCAGCTTGCCCAGCTCGCGGTGGAACGAGGCGACCGTGCGGGTGCCGTTGATCGACAGCAGCTTCTCGGTCTGCGACCTCACCGTCTGCAGGGCCTCGGCGGCGGCCGGGTGGCTGTCGTCGACCTTCGGGAAGGGCCCCTGCGACAGGTAGTTGGCCAGCGTCGAGGGGAGCACGAAGTAGCCGTCGGCCAGGCCCTGCATGAGGGCGCTGGCGCCGAGCCGGTTGGCGCCCTGGTCGGAGAAGTTGGCCTCACCGATCACGAACAGGCCGGGGATGTTGGACTCCAGGTCGTAGTCGACCCACAGCCCGCCCATCGTGTAGTGCACGGCCGGGTAGATCCGCATCGGGGTCTCGTACGCGTTCTCCCCGGTGATGCGGTTGTACATGTCGAAGAGGTTGCCGTACTTCGACTGGATGGCCTTCAGCCCGAGCCGCTCGATCGCGTCGGTGAAGTCCAGGTAGACGCCCAGCCCGTTCGGGCCCACCCCGCGGCCCTCGTCGCAGACGTTCTTGGCCTGGCGCGAGGCGATGTCGCGGGGCACCAGGTTGCCGAACGAGGGGTAGATCCGCTCGAGGTAGTAGTCGCGCTCGGACTCGGGGATCTGCCGCGGGTCGCGGCTGTCGCCGCGCTCCTTGGGCACCCAGACCCGGCCGTCGTTGCGCAGCGACTCGCTCATCAGCGTCAGCTTCGACTGGTAGTCGCCGGACACCGGGATGCAGGTCGGGTGGATCTGCGTGTAGCAGGGGTTGGCGAACAGCGCGCCCCGCTTGTGCGCCCGCCAGGCGGCGGTGACGTTCGAGCCCTTGGCGTTCGTGGACAGGTAGTAGACGTTGCTGTACCCGCCCGAGGCCAGGACGACGGCGTCGGCGAAGTGCGTGGTGATCTCGCCGGTGACCAGGTCGCGGACGACGATGCCGCGGGCCCGGCCGTCGGCGACGATCAGGTCGAGCATCTCCGAGCGCGGGTGCGTCTCGACGTTGCCCAGCCCGATCTGCCGCTCCAGCGCCTGGTAGGCGCCGTACAGCAGCTGCTGGCCCGTCTGGCCGCGGGCGTAGAAGGTGCGGGACACCTGCGCGCCACCGAAGGACCGGTTGTCCAGCAGGCCGCCGTACTCGCGGGCGAAGGGCACGCCCTGGGCGACCGCCTGGTCGATGATGTTCGCGCTGACCTCGGCCAGCCGGTAGGAGTTGTCCTCGCGGGAGCGGAAGTCACCGCCCTTGACCGTGTCGTAGAACAGCCGGTGGACGCTGTCGCCGTCGTTGCGGTAGTTCTTCGCGGCGTTGATGCCGCCCTGCGCGGCGACGCTGTGCGCGCGGCGCGGGCTGTCCTGGAACCAGAAGGACTTGACCCGGTAGCCGAGCTCACCGAGGGACGCCGCTGCGGAGCCGCCGGCGAGGCCGGTGCCCACGACGATGACCGACAGCCGCCGGCGGTTGGCCGGGTTGACCAGCTTGGCCCGGAACTTGCGCTCGTTCCAGCGCTCGGGCAGCGGGACGTCGCGGGGGGACTTGGTGTCGGCGATCGGCTCGCCGACGGAGAAGAGCTCGAGAGGCATCGTCGTACTCCTGTCTCAGTCGATCCAGCCGAAGGCGATGGACAGCGGCACGAGCAGGAAGCCGACCGTGATCACCGCGGAGACCAGGTAGGCGATGCCGTTGACCGCGCGCTCGCGGCGCTTGTTGGTCTGGCCGAGCGTCTGCGTGGCGGCGAAGATGCCGTGCCGCAGGTGGACGCCCACCAGGACGAGGGCGATGCAGTACCAGATGGTGATCCACGGGTTGGTGAAGTCCGCGATCAGCCGCTCGTAGGGCTCGGTGCCCGTGCCGGCGGGGTTGATCGACCCGTTGGTGAGATCGAGGATGTGGTAGACGATGAAGGCGAAGATGATCAGCCCGCCCCAGCGCACCGTCTTCGACGCGTAGCTCTGCTGGACGCGCTTCTTGGTCACGTAGGCGACCGGGCGGGCCCGCCGGGCCTGGCGCCACAGCGAGATCGCCGCCCACATGTGCCCGACCACGCTGGCCACCAGGACGATCTCGATGATCGTGAGCAGCGTCCGGCGGGGGACGGCCGGCTCGCCGAACGTGCGCAGCCAGGTCGCGTAGTGGTTGTACTCCTCCGCGCCCTGGAAGGCGTGCAGGTTCCCGATCATGTGGGCGATGAGGTACCCGATCATGATCAGGCCGCTGACCGCCATCACGGCCTTCTTGACGACCGAGTTGCTGAACCGCCCGGTCTTCGGCGCCCGTCGTGGGGCCTGTTGCGTCGTCACTGTCGCCACAAGTGCTCAAGGTAAGCCCACCTGTGAGGAGACACGCGGCGTGGCCCGCGTGAAACGCCTCATGTAAGGCGACCCTCACCTGCGCCGACCCCGCCCGGAGGGCGACGGCGACGCCCCGCGGGGTGTTCCCCGGCGGGAGGGACCCAGGGGGAGACAGGGCGCCGCCGGGGGAGGAAGATCGCCGCCGACAACCGCTGCCGCTCCGAGAGGACGACGACGTGGCAGGACCGACCCGAGGCTTCCTGGGCCGCCGCCGTGGCGCTGACGACCCGCGGCTGCCCCCCGGCCAGTACGACGCCGGGGGTGACTGGCCGGTGCTCACCGCCGAGCCCACCCCCCGGATCAGCCCGGAGACCTGGACCATCACCGTCGACGGCGAGGTGGAGAACCCGACCACCTGGACCTGGGACGAGGCGCACGCGCTGCCGGCCGCGGCCTACAGCGGCGACATCCACTGCGTGACCACCTGGTCGAAGTTCGACACGCACTTCGCCGGCATCAGCGTCGACAGCCTGCTGGAGGCCGCGCGGCCGACCGCCGAGGGGCGGTTCGTGATGGCCACCTCCAGGACCGGCTACACGACCAACCTGCCGATCGAGGACGTCACCGGCGGCAAGGCGTGGCTGGTGTGGGAGTACGAGGGGCAGCCGCTGCCGGTCGAGCACGGCGGCCCGGTGCGGATGCTGGTGCCGCACCTGTACTTCTGGAAGAGCGCCAAGTGGATCAGCAAGATCACCGTGATGAAGCGGGACCAGCCCGGCTTCTGGGAGCGCAACGGCTACCACGACCGCGGCGACCCGTGGAAGCAGCAGCGGTACCAGGGTGACTGACGCGCTGCCGGACCCGGCGACCGCGCCGGGCGCCGAGCCGCAGCCGGTCGAGCCCGCCGGGTTCACCGCCACCGGTGCGCCCAGCGGCGGCTGGCGGACGGCGACCGTCGCGGGGCTGCGCCGGCCGATCCGGGCGTCGGTGGAGCTCCGGCTCGACGTGCACGACCGGGTCGACCACCTGCCCGGCCAGCACTACGTCGTCCGGCTGACCGCCGAGGACGGGTACACGGCGCAGCGGTCGTACTCGATCGCCTCGGCGCCCGGTGACCCGCTGGTCGAGCTGTTCGTGGAGCGGCTCGCCGACGGCGAGGTGTCGACCTACCTGGCCGACGTCGTCGAGCCGGGCGACGAGCTGGAGGTCCGCGGGCCGATCGGCGGCTGGTTCGTCTGGGACGGCGAGCGCCCGGCGCTGCTGGTCGGCGGCGGCACCGGCGTCGTCCCGCTGGTCGCGATGGTCCGGCACGCGCGGGCGCTGGGCCGGCTCGACCTGCTGCGGGTGGCGGTCTCCAGCCGCACGCTGGCCGAGCTGCCCTACGCCGACGAGCTGGCCGAGGCCGGTGCGCTGGTCGTGCTCACCCGTGAGGCGCACGGCATCCGGCCGGCCGCGCGGATGACCGCGATGGACCTGCTGCCGCTGTGGGAGCCGGACCAGACGGCGTACGTGTGCGGCTCCGCCGGGTTCGCGGAGGCGGCCAGCCAGCTGCTGGTCGGGATGGGCGTCGACCCGGGGGTCATCCGGGTCGAGCGGTTCGGTCCCTCGGCCCTGGCGGTGCCGGAGCGCGCGTGAGCGCAGGAGTTAGGCCACCCTCACCGGTCGGGATGAGGGCAGGCTAACCTCAGCGCGCCCTGTCGCGATCTCGAGGAGTCCCCGTGCGCCGTCCGTCCCGTCTCGCCGTCCCGCTGCTGGCGGTGGCCCTCGCCGCCGGGGTCTCCGCCTGCGGCGGCTCCGACGACCCCGCCGACGCGGGCGCGTCCGGGAGCGCCGGCGGCGCCTTCCCGGTGTCGATCGAGAACAAGTTCGGCACCACCGAGGTCGAGTCCGCACCGGAGCGGGTGGTGACGATCGGGTTCAACGACCTGGACTTCGTCCTGGCGCTGGGCGTCACGCCGGTCGGCACCCGGGCGAACCTGGGCTACGACGCCAGCCAGCGGCCGTGGGCCCCGGCGTCGGCGAAGGGCGCGGAGCTGCCCACCGTCGGTGAGACGGAGATCGACGTGGAGAAGGTCGCGGCGCTCAAGCCGGACCTGATCGTCGGCGTCTACTCCTTCATCGACCAGCAGACCTACGACCAGCTGTCGGCGATCGCGCCGACACTGGCGCAGACCGACGAGTACGCCGACGGTGCCACCCCCTGGCAGGAGCAGACGCTGCTCACCGGGAAGGCGCTGGGCCGCGAGGAGCAGGCGCAGGACCTGGTCGACGACGTCGAGGCGAAGTTCGAGCAGGCCAGGGCCGACCACCCGGAGTTCGCCGGCACGTCGGTCGCGGTCGACTACAACGGTGTCGCCGGCTCCGACCACTTCCTGATGGGCGCCGACGACCTGCGCAGCCAGTTCTTCACCGCGCTGGGCTTCACCGTGCCCGACGCCAGCACCGCGGTCAGCAACGAGCAGCTCGGCCTCATCGACCAGGACGTGCTCATCGGCGGCGGCTTCGGCCCGACCGACGCCGTCGCCACCAGCCCGCTGTTCACCTCGCTGGCGGCCGTGCAGGAGGACCGGACGGTCTACCTCGGCGCCTACACCGACGACCTGATGGGCGCCCTCGGGTACGGCAGCCCGCTCGCGCTGCCCTACCTGCTGGAGCGGGTCGAGGCGGCGCTCGGCCAGGCCGCCGACGGCGACCCGGCCACGAAGGTCGAGCAGCCCACCGCCTGACCCGGGTGGAGTGCCAGGGCGCGGAGAACGCGTCCCTGGCACTCCACGGCGGGGCTCAGGCGGCGGGGGCCACCGCGTTCGCCATGACCAGCTGCTCGCGCTCCCACACCTTGTGCCGGCCCAGCGCCGCGATCAGGTCGTCGGCGAGCCCTGCCCCGCTGTCCGCGGTGAGCACGCCGGGTGCCGAGGGGTCGATGCCCGCCGCGGCGAGCACGTCCGCCCCGTCGCCCCAGGCGCCGAACGCCTTGAGCTGGCGGAACGCCTCGTGCAGCAGGACGACGGCCTTCAGGTCCTTCTCCTTCGGGGCACCGCCGGCGATGACCACCGCGTCGAACTCGACCGACCGGGCGGTCACGAACGTCCGCTCGACGACCTCCGTGGCCCCGTCCCGGCTGATCTCGCCGCCGACCGGGGCGATGACCCTGGCCACCGCGCCGGCCGCCTCCAGCGCCTCGCGCAGCGCGGTGACGCCGGGCAGGTCGGCGTCCGGGCCGGCGACGATGCCGACGATCCGCCCGTCGACCGGGAAGACCGTGTCCTTGACCTGCCGGAGCGCCTCCGACGGGTCGAGGTGCTCGACCGGCTCCGGGGCCGGGGCGGGCAGCCCCAGCCCGGCGGCGACCTGCGCGCAGAGGTCGGCGTCGATCTTCGCCAGGACCGTGAGCGCGCGCTCCTTGACGGCCTGCTCGTAGCACTTGCCGAGCTCGAAGGTGTAGGCCTCGGTGACGTGCGTCTTCTCCGGCTCGGAGAGGCTGGCGTAGAACATCGCCGGCTGGGAGAAGTGGTCGTCGAACGACGCGGGCGCGGCGCGCCCCACCTCCCCGGAGACCGGCCGGGACACGAACACGTAGCCCCGGTCCTCCGCGCCGGCCGGGAACGGGCTGCCGTCGTCGACGCTGTTGGGCGTGTAGGGCGCCAGACCCTGGTGGACCGCGTCCTGGTGGAAGCCGTCCCGGGTGTTGTCGTTCACCGGCGCGTGCGGCCGGTTGACCGGGATCTGGGTGAAGTTCGGCCCGCCCAGCCGGGTCAGCTGGGTGTCCAGGTAGGAGAAGTTCCGGCCCTGCAGCAGCGGGTCGTTCGTCGGCTCGATGCCCGGCACCAGGTGGCCGGTGTGGAACGCGACCTGCTCGGTCTCGGCGAAGTAGTTCGTCGGGTTGGCGGTGAGCACCATCTTCCCGATCGGCTGCACCGGGCACAGCTCCTCGGGCACGAGCTTGGTCGGGTCGAGCAGGTCGATGCCCTCGAACGTCTCGTCCTCGGTGTCGGGCATCACCTGGATCCCGAGCTCCCACTCGGGGAACGCCCCGGCTTCGATCGCGTCGGCCAGGTCGCGGCGGTGGAAGTCGGGGTCGACGCCGCCGGCGAGCTGCGCCTCCTCCCAGGTCAGGGAGTGCACGCCCAGCTTCGGCTTCCAGTGGAACTTGACCAGCGAGGTGCCGCCGTCGGCGTCGACGAGCCGGAAGGTGTGGACGCCGAATCCCTCCATCATCCGGTAGGAACGCGGGATGCCCCGGTCGCTCATGTTCCAGATCGTGTGGTGGGTGGCCTCGGTGTGCAGGGTGACGAAGTCCCAGAACGTGTCGTGCGCCGACTGGGCCTGCGGGATCTCGCGGTCCGGGTGCGGCTTGCCCGCGTGGATGATGTCGGGGAACTTGAGGGCGTCCTGGATGAAGAAGACCGGCATGTTGTTGCCGACCAGGTCCCAGGTGCCCTCCTTCGTGTAGAACTTCGTCGCGAAGCCACGGGTGTCGCGGGCGGTGTCGGCGGAGCCGCGCGAGCCGAGCACGGTCGAGAACCGGACGAAGACCGGTGTCTCCAGCCCCTCCTCGGCGAGCACGGCCGCCCGGGTCACCGAGGCGGCGGTGCCGTAGGCGGTGAAGACGCCGTGCGCGCCGGCGCCCCGGGCGTGGACCACGCGCTCCGGGATGCGCTCGTGGTCGAAGTGCATGATCTTCTCGCGCAGGTGGAAGTCCTGCAGCAGCACCGGACCGCGCGGCCCGGCCTTCAGCGAGTGGTCGGTGTCGGGGATGCGCACCCCGTTGGGCGTGGTGAGGAAGTCGCCGGCCTGGGCTCGCGGATCGCGTCCCCGCTCGGGGCCCTCGTACCCGACACCGGTGGGGCTGACGGTCCTCGGGGCGGACTGGTCGGGCTGGCGTGCGGGGGGCATGGCTCCTCCTGTGATCGACTCCGGTCCCGGCTACCCGGGGCGGGGCACCCGACACCCCGGCGCCCGTCTGGTGGGGTGGTCGGGTGATCGAGGCCGAGCGCCTCACCAAGCGCTACGGGGCGCGCACCGCCCTCGACGACGTCACGTTCACCGTGCGGCCGGGCCGGGTCACCGGCTTCCTCGGCCCCAACGGGTCGGGCAAGACGACGACGATGCGCTGCGTGCTGGGCCTGGCCCGCCCCACCGCCGGGCGGACGGCGGTGCAAGGCGTCCCCTACGCGGAGCTCGACGTCCCGATGCGCCGGGTCGGCGCGCTGGTCGACCCCCGGGCCCGGCACCCCGGCCGCACCGCGCGCGGCCACCTGCGGGCGCCCGCGCAGAGCAACGGCCTGCCCGGGCACCGGGTCGACGAGGTCGTGGAGCTGGTCGGCCTGGACGCCGTCGCCGACGAGCGGGTGCGTGGGTTCTCGCTGGGGATGGGCCAGCGGCTGGGCATCGCCGTCGCGCTGCTCGGCGACCCGGAGGTGCTGCTGTTCGACGAGCCGGTCAACGGGCTGGACCTCGACGGCGTCCGCTGGGTCCGGCAGCTGCTGCGCGGGCTGGCCGCCGAGGGCCGCACGGTGCTGGTCTCCAGCCACCGGCTGAGCGAGGTGCAGGACACCGCCGACCACCTGGTCGTGCTCGGCCGGGGCCGGCTGCTGGCCGACGTGCCGATGGCCGAGCTGCTCGGCGCCCGCGCCGTCGTCCGGGTGCGCACCCCGCAGACCGCCCTGCTGGCGGCGGGGCTGCAGCGCGCCGGCGGCTCGGTCGCCGCGGCGGCCGACGGCGGGTCGGTGGCGTGCCGTTCCTCGCCGACGGTCCCGGCTGGGCGGCCGGGCTGGCGCTGAGCGCGGGGTGGGCGCTGGCCGGCTGGGCCGCCGCCGCGGTGCTGCTGGTGCGCCGTGACCTGTAGCCCGGCGTCCGGCCGTCCCGTTCCGCGCGCCCGTGGCCGGGTAGGGCCCCCGCATGGCACAGCAGCGCGGGGCGCGGGAGGAACTGGGCGACAGCGAGGGCCCGGCGGAGGACCAGCTGCAGGAGGCCTTCGACACGATCGTCAGCGAGGGCGCCCAGCGACTGCACCGCAGCTGGCGGGAGGTGCTCACCACCGGCCTCGCCGGTGGGCTGGAGGTGGGCTTCGGGGTGCTGCTCATGGTCGCCGTGTACGCGGAGACCGGGAGCCACCTGCTGGCCGGGCTGGCGTTCAGCGTCGGGTTCATCGCGCTCGTGCTGGCCCGCAGCGAGCTGTTCACCGAGGGCTTCCTGGTGCCGGTCACCGCGGTGGCCGCCGGCCGGGCCAGCGCCGCGCAGCTCGGCAAGCTGTGGCTCGGCACGCTGCTGGGCAACCTGGTCGGCGGGTGGGCGCTCATGTGGGTGGTGGTCCGCGCCTTCCCCGAGCTGCGGTCCGGCATCGTGAGCAGCGCCGCCCACTTCGTCGACTCCCCGCTGGACCTGCGGTCGGCCGCGCTGGCCTTCCTCGCCGGGGTGGCGATCACGCTGATGACCCGGATGCAGCACGGCACCACCTCCGACCCGGCCAAGCTCGTCGCGGCGGTCGCCGGGGCCCTCGTGCTGGCCGGGCTGCAGCTGTTCCACTCGATCCTGGACTCGCTGCTGGTCTTCGGTGCGCTGCACGCCGGGGCGCCGTTCGGCTACGGCGACTGGGTGGCCTGGTTCTGGTACACGGTCCTGCTCAACATGGCCGGTGGGCTGCTGGTCGTCACCCTGCTGCGCCTGGTGCGGAGCAAGGACATGCTCCGGGAGGAGCGGGCCCGGGCCCGGTGACGGCTCACCCCCGGGCGGCCCGGCGGATCGCGGCGACGTAGCGGCTCAGCGCGAACGACTGCACCTGCTTGCTCAGCGGGCCGCCGAGCCGGGACAGCGGCGTGGCCAGGTTCGCGAACGCCTGCACCGTGTAGACGACGTCCCCGCCCGGCTCCAGCGAGACGACGAAGGACTCCTCGCCGGTCTCGGGGTGCCCGGGCAGGGTGCCGTAGGCGAAACCGCGCCGGTCGGGCTCGTCGGCGACCCACACCACCCGGCAGGGGATGTCCAGCCCCAGCCGGGGCAGGCCCGCCGTCATCAGGACGACGGTGCCCGGGGTGCTCGCCGGCCCGTCGGCCCGCACCCGCAGGCCGGCACCGCGCTGCGCGGCCCAGCGGAAGACCGCCGCCGCGGCCCGCTCGAACTGCTCCCGGCCGTGCCCGACCACCGCCGTGCGGACGACGTGGTCGTAGCCGGCCGGCAGCTCCCCGGCGCGGGTGCCCCCGACGTCGGCGTAGCTGAACGGTGCGTCGGTCAGGTCGGCGAGGGTGCGACGACGGAGGAGGCCCACCGCTCCAGTCTGGTCCAACTTAGGTTCTTGCCGGTCGCCTGACGGCTTGGCTTCTAGCCATCGGGAGGCGCATGTTGCAGGCTGCGCATGTGACGCTGGATAAGCAGGCACTGCTGGAGAAGTACCCTGACGCCGCTTGGCGCGAGAACCTCTTAGAGGTCACAGCTCTCGTCGGGCTTCTTCATAATTCGATCATCGATGACACCTACAAGCCGTCGGACGAACTGAACTCGGCTATCGCACTTTCTTCGATTGGTGACAAAGTTGCTGTCCATCTGCAGCGACGAGAAAGTGTCCCAACAAAAGAGGCCAGGCTGCTTTGCTTGCTGGTCACTGCGCATGAGGATCCGCTCATTGATGTGGACCGGATTGACATCGGGAAGCTCAGCCAAGCCATATCTGGCGAGCTCTTGAAGGGCACCCTTCTTTACCCGTATGTTTTCGGGCGTCAACTGTACGACCGTTTCGCTGACCTCCACGAGGAAGAGCGGCACCACCTGTTGTTGGATGAGACAATCCAACTGCTTCAAGACCAGCCGATTGGCATTTTTCAAGAGCGCTTCTGGATCACCGGCCCGTTCGGCCTCTTGTGGAGCGATCAAGTTCGAACGCTGTCCGTTGAGCGCTGGGTTCCGCTCCGGCACTGCGTTGATCTGACCTGTGACGCAGTGCATCAGGTGCACCTTGATTCATCCGACGAAGCGCCGGTCAACAAGTACCGTTCAAAAATTCATCGGCATCTCGAGCGTGGCAGCAAAAGGGCCTGGCAATGGGCTAGCTTCATCCGAGATATTGGGATGTCTCTGGCCGGCAGCTACGACGATCTAAATACCGGGTCGCTGCCCTATCTACTTGGCGACAGCTTGACTCTGCCTGAGCTGCGCATTCTTTTTGGACAACTACTTGATAGCAACTCCGGTCTACGGTCGAAGATCGCCGCACTAAGGCTTCGGGGGCCTTCTGTAAAGATTGCGGAAAGTCTCGACCAAGCCCGCCTGCTTCAGCTGATCCTTCTCCTGAAAGATTCGGTTATTGTGGAGGCCCTGGACGCTTGTGTGCAGGACTCTAAAATCGTTGTGCCTCGTACGGAGGTTCGGCGCCCGGTTGTGAACGCTGACCGTCATGCTGGAGCCTGGGGCGTCCAGGTCGAGTTGGGATACCGCGGTGTCCGCATCGCTGCCGCTTCGTCGGACGTACCGACATTGCGACTGCAACGGCTAACTTCCGAGCTGTATGGAGTTGAGGTTGCAAGTTCCGCTGAGGATCTTGAATGGCTGCTCCGTGAGGTCGACGGCCCCTCTTTGGAAGCGCGGCTGGCCGAATTCCTGCGCACAACCACGCCCAGCGAAGTCATTGGGCGCCTTATTGCTATGCGGAAAGAGAAGGTTTTGGGTACCGCAAAGCACTTGCGATTCGCCCTCCCGGAAAGCAGTGGGGACGACGAGGTGATCGAGCACGTACTTTGGCGTCTGGGTTTGATGGCGGATGATCCGAGCGATCCGCATGAGTCTTATTGGAAGAGGCACGCCGCTCTTGAGCAGAGGCTCACGACCGCTGCGGTTAGTCCATTGCTTGACGAGGAGGCTATCCGCTCGCTGGCGGCAAACTATTTTGTAGCATTGGAGGGATTGCTCGATGACGCTCTGCACTTCTCGGCGTGGGTCTTGACGCATGACCACTTTGCTAGTGCTCAGCCGTTCGTTTTTCGACCGAGTGTGGCCAGAAGGCATAGTACGACTTATTTGAACGAACTGGCGAAGGGGGTGGCGGATCCGCAGCCGGATTACTCGGACGAGCGCGCCTCGCTCTATAGTCTTTGTCTCGGATTCAAGCTGCTTGGAGACCGCGTCGCAACGGTCGTATCAGAAGCGGATGATCACTTGAGGCCCGCGGCGGATCGGCCCGAGCGGTTTCAGTTCACCGCCCTGCAGAGCTTTCCGTTCAATCATGTCCTTCCTTTCCTTGATCTGCAACCCGAGGCCCGAGATCGAGTCATTCATTCACTGCGCGAGGTCGGGCGCGTCTTGATGGACTCGAGGATCAGTGAGATAAGAAATCAGCAACTCCACTTCAGGCGCTCGAGGGCGGATTCGGACCGCTTTATCCAATGCTTGCGAGCTGCCCGCGAAGCGGTGCACCTTTTGGAAGTCTCCGGGTTAACTCGTGTCGAGTTCGGTTTTGAGGGTCACGAGGTCGACCAATGGGGACGCTCGTCGGTAAGGCTGCGCGACAGTCGCGGAAAGGAAGTGACGTTCGCGAGGCCATCACGGTTTCGGTGGTGCGGCCTTCCGGACCTCGAAGGCCGACAATATCTGGTAACTAGCGCAACCTTTGCGGAGCCGAACGAGATGTTCCGCTTCGTACTGCAGGAGGAGTCGCTCTTTTCGAGTGCATATGATGGCTACCCTCGGCGCCCCAAGCGTCGCGAGCGCGCAATCCTCGGCGAGGGGGATAAATCAGATGCTCAATTGTGATAACGCGCTTATGCAAAAGCGACCTTGACCAATGGAGGTGCATGAATAGGGCTGTAGCGTGTCAGCTTCCTGTCGGCCTGGCTTGAGTCCAGACGGGTGGTGCCTCGATAGGGGTCATCCAGGACTTCATATCTGTGTCCTCGTGATACTGGGCTGCTCGTCAATCCACAAATTGTGCACTGTGGCTCAGTATCACGGAGGGGCGCTTCGATGGGAAACCCGATGCTAACTCTGCGCCGGGCCGACTTCGCTCTTGATCACGCCGTAGTCTGGCGGGCACTGTGCTCACCGCCGTCACCGCCACCCGCTACGTCACGCCGCTGCGTGAGGGCGGCTCGCTACCCGGGCTGATGGAGGCCGACGACCTCGGCACCTACGTGGTCAAGTGGCGCTCGGCCGGCCAGGGCGTGAAGGTGCTCGCCGCGGAGGTCGTCTGCGGGGAGCTGGCCCGCCGGCTGGCGCTGCCGGTGCCCGCGCTGGTGACCGTCGACGTCGCCCCCGAGCTCGCGGTCGGCGAGCCGGACTTCGAGGTGCAGGAGCTGCTGAAGAACTCGGCCGGCACCAACCTCGGCATGGACTACCTGCCCGGGGCGCTGGACTTCGAGGCCGGCGCGGCCCAGGTCGACCCGGAGCTCGCCGGACGGGTGCTGTGGTTCGACGCGCTCATCGGCAACGTCGACCGCTCGTGGCGCAACCCGAACATGCTCTTCTGGCACGGCCGGCTGCAGCTGATCGACCACGGTGCCGCGCTCACGTTCCACCACAACTGGCCGGGCGCCGAGGCAGCCGTCACGCGCCCGTACGACGCCGCGCAGCACGCGCTCGTCGAGTGCGCGCCCGACGTCCGGGCCGCTGACGCGGCGCTCGCCGGCCGGGTGACCCGGCCGGTGCTCACCGAGGTGCTCGCGCAGGTGCCCGACGCCTGGCTGGAGGGCCCGTCGCCGGACGACGCCCCGGACGACGTCCGGGAGCGCTACGTCGCCCAGCTGCTGGCCCGGCTCGGGGCCCGGGAGGCGTGGCTGCCCGGGGTGGTCGCCGCCGCGGCCGCCGGGGGAGCGGGCCGCCGGACGGCGCCGCGCGGGCGGAACCGCCCGTCGTGGCTGGGCCCGCCGCCACCCGAGGGGATGTCGCAGCGGTGACCTCGCGGGAGACGTTCGAGTACGCCGTCCTCCGGGTGGTGCCGCGGGTCGAGCGGGGGGAGTCGCTGAACGCCGGCGTGCTCGTCTACTGCCGGCAGCGCGACTACCTCGGCTCCCGGGTGCACCTGGACGTCGACCGGCTGCGGGCGCTGGACCCTACGGCCGACCCGGCTGCGATCGGCGCCGCGCTGCAGGCGTCCGCGGACGTGTGCGCGGCCGCGCCCGGGGTGGGGGCGGCCGGCCGCGAGGCGCTGGGATCGCGGTTCCGGTGGCTGACCGCGCCGCGCAGCACCGTCGTCCAGCCCGGGCCGGTGCACACCGGGCTCACCGCCGACCCGGACGCCGAGGCCGACCGGCTGCTGCGGCTGCTGGTGCTGCCCGTCCAGGCCTGACCCGTCACCCGACCAGCTCCAGCAGCTGCCGGCGGTCCGGGCCGGGCAGGCCCGGGGCCGGGCGGTCGCCGGCCAGCTGGAGCGCGCGGTCGGCGAGGCCGGGGCGGCGGAAGACCTCCGACGGCAGCGTGAGGCAGCCGATGACCTCGAGCAGCGCGCGGAAGAGGTCGGCGTCCTGCCCGGCGGCCTGCCCCAGGGCCGCACCGAGCCCGGGCGCCCCGGGCGGTGCGGTGGCCGGGGCGCCGTCCCGGTCGGCCCGCATCTCGGCCAGCCGGCCGCGGTCGACGGCGAGCGTCGTCCGGTACCAGGGGACCAGCTCCAGCTCCAGGGCGGCGTCCCACCGGACGGCGAACGTCGTCGGGTCGTCGTCCGCCCCGGCGCGCAGCACGTCGCGCAGCAGCACGGCCGACACCAGCCCGAGGCTGATCCCGCGGCCGAGCGAGGGGTTGGTGCAGCTCCAGGCGTCGGCGACGGGGACCAGCCCGGTGACGACCGGCCGGCCGTCGACCACCAGCCGGCGGAGCCGGTCCTGCAGCCCGGCCATGCACACCACGTCGGTCAGCGGGACGCCGTCGAGCCAGTGCGCGTGCCGGGGGCAGGCGGCGACCACCGAGGTCCACACGTCGGTGTGCCGCAGCTCCTTGAGCGGCCGGTCGTGCGCGTCGGTGACCAGGGTGACCGACCAGGTGTCCCGGTCCGAGGGGAGCGTGAGCAGGGAGAACGAGCCCAGCGGGGAGTTGAGGCTCGCCCGGACCTCCGGCCGCGAACCGCCGTCGGGGGTGCGGAAGAACCGGCCGTAGTAGGCGAACCCCGAGTCCTCGGCCTCCTCCCGGGGCGGCTGCCGCCCGGCGGCCCGCAGCCAGCCCGGCAGCGGCGACCGGCGGCCGGTCGCGTCGACGACCAGGTCCGCGGGCACCTGCCGGCCGCCGCGGGTGCGCACCCCGGTCACGTGCGGCACGCCGTCCGCCGTCCCGAGCAGCAGCCCGTCGACCACGACGCCGCGCTCAACCCGCAGGCCCGGCTCCTCCTCGGCCGCCCGGGCGACCACCTGCTCCAGCGTGGGACGGCGCGCGGTCACGGTGACGAAGCGCTCGTCACCCGGACGGCGCTCGATCGGCCCGAGCGTGGGGGGCGCGCTGTCCAGCGGGTCGTGCCGGTACCCGCCGGCCGCGACCAGCCGGGCGGCCACGTCGGGGAGCTCGGCCTCGGTCAGCCGCGTCGTCCGGGCGTGCAGGAAGTGCGCCAGGTGGAACTGCGCGACGCCCGCCCGCTCCCAGGTGTCCCACGCCGTCCCGGGGTCGTCGGGGACCGGGGCGGGGTCCCGCTCCAGCACCAGGACGTCGTGCCCGTCCCGGCTCAGCAGCAGCGCGGTGGCCAGCCCGCAGACCCCACCGCCCAGCACCACGATCGCGGCCATGCCGACCTCCGTCCGGGGAGGCGGCGTCGGGTCAGCTCGCCGGTCCCCCCGCGGGGAGGGGGCCGAAGAAGCCGACGATCCGGCGCAGCGCTCCGTCGCCGTCCAGTTCCCCGAAGTCCGTGCCCTCGAGCGCGACCGACCCGTCCGGCGCGAGCAGCCGCCAGCCGAACCGCACGTACCCGTCGTGCTCGTCCACGCCGCTGACCACCTCGAGCCGGGCGCCCGGCTGCTCCGCCTGGAACCCGCCGATGTGGTCGGCCAGCCCGTCGCGGCCGGTGGCCCGCCCCAGCGGGTCGCAGTAGACGCCGTCCACCGCCCAGCACCGCTCCAGCAGCGCTCGCCGGGCCGCCGGGTCGGTCTCCGCCCAGGCCCGGGCGTAGCTGTCGACGGCCGTGCCGCCGGCCGTGGTGGTCACGGGTCGGAAGCTAGTCCCGGCCGGTCGTTCCAGGTGCTGCCCGGCAGTGCCGTCGGGGCGGGCGTGCGCGTCGTGACCGAGGGTGCGCCGGTCCGCGCGGCAGGGTCCTGTCGGACCCTGCTGCTACTCCTCGCCCATGGAGATCTCCGCGGTGGGCGTGAGCGCCACCGACCTGCGCCGGGCCGTCGCCTTCTACGAGCTGCTCGGGTTCTCGTTCCCGCCCGCCGGCGACGACGAGGACCACGTGGAGTCAGCCGGGTCCGGTGCCCGGCTGATGATCGACAGCGCGGCCATGATGACCGGCCTGCTGGGGGAGCCACCCCGGCCGGGCAACCTCGCGGCCTTCGCGCTCCGGTTCGACTCCCCGGCCGCGGTCGACGAGGTGGCCGGGCGGGTCGCCGCGGCCGGCCACACCGTCGTCACCGCGCCGTGGGACGCGCCCTGGGTGCAGCGGTACGCCACGGTGCAGGACCCGGACGGGTTCCGGGTCGACCTCTACGCGCCGCTGCCCGGCTGAGCGGCGTCCGGGAGCAGCCGGTCGACCCGGCGGGCCAGCGTGAGGTCCAGCTCGGTCAGCCCGCCGGCGGAGTGCGTGACCACGGCGATCCGCAGCGTCCGCCAGCGCAGGTCCAGGTCCGGGTGGTGGTCCATCTCCTCGGCCACGTCGGCGATCGCGACCACGGCGTCCACCGCGGCCCGGAAGCTCGGCAGCTGCACGGTGCGCTCGATGCCGTCGGGGCCGCCGGACCACAGCGGCAGCCCGGCGAGACCGGCGGCGACGTCCTCGGGGGAGAGGCGGGGTGGGCGCGGCATGCGCCGATCATGCCGCCGTCGTCGCTCAGACGTGCAGGCCGCACTCCGTCTTGCCCCTGCCGGCCCAGCGGCCCGCGCGCGGGTCCTCGCCCGGGGCGACCGGGCGGGTGCAGGGGGCGCAGCCGATCGACGCGTAGCCGAGCTCCTGCAGCGGGTTCACCGGCACCTGGTGCTCGGTCAGGTAGGCGTCGACGACGTCCTGGGTCCAGGCGGCGATCGGGTTGACCTTGACCATGCCGCGCTTGGCGTCCCAGTCGACCAGCCGGGTGCCCGCCCGGGCGGCCGTCTCGTCCCGCCGCACGCCGGAGCCCCACGCGGAGTAGCCGGCCAGCGCCGACGCCAGCGGCTGCACCTTGCGCAGCGAGCAGCACAGGTCGGGGTCGCGCTCGTGCAGGCGCGGGCCGTGCGCGGCGTCCTGCTCCGCCACGGTCTGCGGCGGCGTGACGTTGACCAGGGTGATCGGCAGCACGCCGGTGATCCAGTCGCGGGTGCCGATCGTCTCGGCGAAGTGGTAGCCGGTGTCGAGGAAGACCACGTGGACGCCGGGGACGGCCGTGCCGGCCAGGTGGGCGAGCAGCCCGTCGGCCATGCTCGAGGTGATCGCGAACCCGTCGCCGAACGTCTCGCCGGCCCAGCGCAGCACGGCGAGGGCCTGCTCGACCGGGTCGGCGATGCCCGCGAAGCGGGCGTCGGCCTCGGCGGCCAGCTCGGGTGTCGGTCGGACGACGGCAGCGGTCACGCTCGGTCCACCCCTGTTCCGGTCAGCTGGACGGTGAAGGTGCGCAGGCAGGCGCCGCAGTGCCAGCCCTCGCCCGCGGGGACGAGGTCCTCCTCACCGCAGTACGGGCAGTGGAACACCGGCGCCTGTCGGGAGCTTCCCCGGGACACCGGCGCCTCGCGGCGCCCTCCCTCGGTCACAGCAGCCACTCCTCCTCGGCGCGCGCGACGTAGGCCGCGAAGCGCTCACCGGGCTCGCGGCGCTCGAGATAGCCGCGGAGCACCCGCTCCACGTAGTCCACCGTCTCGTCCTTGGTGATCTTGTGGCCGCGGAACTTGCGCCCGAACGAGGCCTCGACGCCGAGGTGGCCGCCCAGGTGCACCTGGAAGCCCTCGACGCTCTCACCCTCGGCGTTGCGGACGATCATGCCCTTGAAGCCGATGTCCGCGGTCTGGAAGCGGGCGCAGCTGTTCGGGCAGCCGTTGACGTTGATGCCGATCGGCTCGTCGAAGTCCGGCAGCCGCTTCTCCAGCTCGCCGTACATGTCCTGGGCGTGCTGCTTGGTCTCGACGATCGCCAGCTTGCAGAACTCCAGGCCGGTGCAGGCCATCGTGCCGCGGCGGAAGGCGCTGGGCCGCACCAGCAGGTCGTGCTCGGCGAGTGCGGCGACCAGGTCCTCGACCCGCTCGTCGGGCACGTCGAGGACGACCATCTTCTGCTGGGTCGTCGTCCGGATGCGGCCGCCCTGCGTGCCGTGCTCGGCGGCCAGGTCGGCGATCCGGGTGAGCAGCGAGCCGCTGATCCGGCCGGTGCGCAGCGCGAAGCCCAGCGCGTTCGTGCCGTCCTTCTGCTTGCTGACGCCGACGTGGTCGCGGGACTCGTGCGCCGGCGGTGCCGCGGCCGGGCCGTCGGGGAGCTTCGCGTGCAGGTACTCGTCCTCCAGCACCTGGCGGAACTTCTCCGGACCCCAGTCGGCCATGAGGAACTTGATCCGCGCGTGGTTGCGGGACCGGCGGTAGCCGTAGTCGCGGAAGATCGAGGTGGCCGCGACCCACACGTCGGTGACCTGCTCGGGCCGGACGAACACGCCGATCCGCTGGGCGAACATCGGGTTGGTCGACAGCCCGCCGCCGACCCACAGGTCGTAGCCGACCTCGCCGTCGGCGGTGACCACGCCGTTGAAGGAGATGTCGTCGATCTCCGGCTCGGTGCACTGGTCGACGCAGCCGCTCATCGACGTCTTCCACTTGCGCGGCAGGTTGCTGAACGCCGGGTCGCCGACGTAGCGGGCGACCGTCTGCGCCATCACGTCGCTGGCGTCGACGACCTCGTCGGCCAGCACACCGGCCAGCGGGCAGTTGAGCATGCCGCGCGGGGTGTCGCCGCAGGCCTCCGTCGTCTGCAGGCCGACCGCGGCCAGCCGCTCCCAGATCGCGGGGACGTCCTCGATGCGGATCCAGTGGTACTGGATGTTCTGCCGGTCGGTGACGTCGGCGACGTCCCGGCCGAACTCGGTGCTGATCTCGCCGAGCACCCTCAGCTGGGCGCTGGTCAGCTGCCCGCCGTCGGTGCGCACCCGCATCATGAAGAACTCGTCCTCGAGCTCCTCGGGCTCCAGGACGGCGGTCTTGCCGCCGGGGATGCCCTGGGCGCGCTGGGTGTAGAGGCCCATCCAGCGCATCCGCCCGCGCAGGTCGCCCGGGTCGATGCCGCCGAAGCCGGTGTGCGCGTAGATGTCGAGGATCCGCTGCCGGACGTCGAGCCCGTCGGAGTCCTTCTTCATCCGCTCGTTCGGGTTCAGCGGCTCCCGGTAGCCCAGCGCCCACTGGCCCTGGCCACGCTGGGGCCGGTTGCTGGTGCGGGTGGGGGAGGACACGTCAGGACAACTCCATCTGCGCCGGCACGGCAGGGCGTGCGCGACGCGGCCGGTGCGGGGGTGCAGCTCGGAGCGGCTGCGGGAGCGGGGGCCGGATCAGCGCGCGGCGAGACAGATGGCGCTGGAGACCCGCGCCAGGTCGACGTGCAGGCGCGCCACGAGGAGGGCGCCGGCGTCCGTCACACCCCGATGGTGCCACACGGGAACAGCGGCGTCCGTCGGCCGGCGGGTCGTGCCGTCAGTCGACCTCGCTCAGACCGAACGAGCGCCAGGCGCTCTCCAGGTCGACCAGCTCCGCCACGTGGCCGGGCATCTTGCCGGCGACGACGTCGGCGAGGGTGACGTTCTCCAGCACCCGGCGGTAGGCCTCCCGGGCGGCGACCCACACGCCGGCCAGCGCGGCTGCGGCACCCGGGTACTCGACGTCCTCCGGCCGCTGGCCGTGCACCTCGGCGAGGAACCCCTGCTCGATCCGCATCACCCGGGCGATCGAGACCTCCTCCGGTGGCAGCGCCAGCCGGTACCCGCCGTCCCGGCCGCGCTGGCTGGTGACCAGCCGGGCGTGCTGGAGGTCGCCGAGGATCGCCTGCAGGAACCGGGCGGGGATGCCCTGGGCCTGCGCGATGCGCTCGCTGGTGAGGGACTCGGGGGCCGCGGCGGCGAGCTCGACCGCGGCTCGCACGGCGTAGTCGACCCGGGCGGTGATGCGCACGAGGTCCATCCTGCCGTGTCTGGAAAGCTCGGCAGTGTGTTCCAGCTGCGGTTCACCACGTTGGTGGAGGCGCCGCTGACCGTCGCCTTCGACGTCGCGCGCACCCTGGGCCGCCCGTGGCCGCGCCCGCTGGTGGAGGTCGTGTCCGAGCGGCCGTGGCGCGACGTCTACACGGCCGCCCCCGGCGGGGGCTGGCGGTGGCTGGTCCACTCGCGCACCTTCTCTCCCACCGGCGCAGGCACGCTGGTCGACGAGCAGGTCGACTGGGCCACCCCGCTGCCCGGCGCGCTGGGCGGGCTGGTCGACCAGACGGTGCCGCGCCGGCGGCTGGTGGGCGCGATGCAGGCGCACCTGGACCTGTTCGCCGCGGCCGCCGCCCGGGCCGCGCAGGGCGTCACCCAGGTGGTGGGCGCCGCGCTGGTCGACGACCGGCGCCGGGTGCTGGTCGCGCAGCGCGGCACCGGCCCGCTGGCCGGGCTGTGGGAGTTCCCCGGCGGGAAGGTCGAGCGCGGCGAGGAGGACCTGGCCGCGCTGGTGCGCGAGTGCCGGGAGGAGCTCGGCGTCGGCATCGTGCCGCAGGCCTTCCTCGGCGAGGTGCCGTTGGACGGCGCCGTCGGCGGGGGAGTGCCCGGCGCCTCGACCCTGCGCGTCTGGTGGGGCCGGGTGACCGACGGCGAGCTGGTGGCGCACGAGCACCGGGAGCTGCGCTGGCTGCCGGCCGAGGGGCTCGAGGCGCTGGACTGGATCCCCGCCGACCGCCCCCTCCTCCCCGCCGTCCGCGCCCTCCTCACCCGCCTCTGACCCCTCACCGCTTTCGGCGCCGAAGGCGGGGCCGCTTTCGGCGCCGAAACCGGGGCTGTGGACGGCGCCAGCGGCGGGTCGGTCGGCTGGGCCACGCTCCGCGTCGTGCCTCCTCTGCGCCGGCCCCCGCATGGCCTCTTCATCGGTGCCCACGCCGTCGCCGAGGGAGTGGTCACGAAGGAGCAGCTCTCCCGGGGGCTGTACCGACGGGTGCTGCGCGGCGTCTACGTGTCGCCGGGGATCCGCTTCGACCACGAGCTGGTCGCCCGGGCGGCGTCTCTGGTCATGCCGCCGGACGCCGTGCTGGCCGGCCGGTCCGCCGCCGTGTGGTGGGACGGACGCACCGCGGACCCTCGGGACCCGGTCCGCGTCGTCGTGCCGCCCGGTTCCGCTTGGCGTGGGCCGCATGGTGTGCAGGTCCACCGGACCGAGCTGGGGCCGGGCGACGTCGTCACCACCGACGACGGCGTCCGCATCACGTCCGTCGAGCGGACGGCCTGGGACGTCGCGGTGCTCGAGCGGCTGAAGGACGCCGTCGCCTGCCTCGACGCGATGGCCTTCGCGGGGGAGCTGAGCGATCACCTGCTCCGTCAGGTGCAGACAGCGGCGAGCGGACGGTGGGGATCCCGGCGGGCCGGCCGGGCACTGGCGCTCGTCGACGGCCGGGCCCAGAGCCCGGCCGAGTCCTGGGTGCGCGTCGCCTGCCACCTCGCTGGGCTGCCGTTGCCGATCCCTCAGTACGTGGTCGTGGAGGCGGGCGACTTCCTCGGCAAGGTCGACCTCGCCTGGCCGGAGGCGAAGCTGGTCGTGGAGTACGAGGGGCCGCACCACTTCGACGCCCGGAAGAAGCAGGAGGACGACGCCCGCTACGCGGCGCTGCGGGCGGCGGGGTGGCGGGTCATCCGGCTGGCCAACGCGGACCTGCGGGACCTGGACGCCGTCGTCGAGCGGATCCGCGAGGCCCTGACTCCTCGATGACGCGGGCCGAGCCCCACACCCTCTTTCGGCGCCGAAAGCGTCCCCGCTTTCGGCGCCGAAAGTGGAGGGGTGGGGCGGGTCAGCCGGTGGTGGTGCCGGTGACGTTCCAGGCGGCCAGGCGCAGGGCAGGGACGGCGACGCGGTTGTAGCCCATCGGGCCCATCAGCCGGTACGGCTGCGGGTCGACGTCCGAGCCGACCACGACCCGGCCCGGGGCCAGCGCCTCCAGGTAGGACTGGGTGAACCGCAGCGTGCTCACCGGCCGCACGACCCGCCCGTCCTCGACCAGCCAGACGCCGTTGCGGGTGAGACCGGTCCACACCGACCGCTTGGGGTCGACGACGCGGGTGTACCAGAAGTCGCTGACCAGCAGCCCGCGCTCCAGGCCGGCCACCAGCTCGTCGACCGACCCGCCCGCGCCGGCCGTGAGCACCGGGTCGCCGGCCACCGGTCCCCAGGTGGCGCTGGCGTCGGAGGCGTGCCCGGACGACGTCCGCCCGAGCGCCGCGGCGGTCCGCCGGTCGGTGGTCAGCCCCACCGGGACGCCGTCCCGGACGAGCTCGGTGCGGCCGGCCGGCGTGCCCTCGGTGTCGAAGGGCAGCCCGACGCCGGCCAGCGGGTCGTCGGCCAGCGTGACCGCGGGGTCGAACTGCGCCGAGCCGAGCTGCAGACCGGAGGTGCCGTCGACCACGGCCTTGCCGTTGAACTGCCCGGAGACCAGTCCACCGATGACGTCGGCGACCGCGGCGGGCTCGAGCACGACCGGCCAGGGGCCCCGCTCGACCGGGGCCGCGTCGACACCCGCGCGGGCCTTGGCGGCGGCGCGGGCGCCCAATGCGGCGGGGGAGACGTCGGCGAGCCGGCCGGCCATCGCGCGGGCCACGCCGTCGGCGCCGGCCAGCCGGGCGATGCCGTCGCAGATCGCGGAGGTGGTGGCGCCGCGGACGTGCTGGCCGGCGGTGGTGGCGAGCACGGTGGTGAGCGCGGCGGTCTGCACGAAGCCGGCCGTCTCCAGCCCGCCGGCGGCCTCGACGAAGGCGGCGACCGCCTCGGCCCGGGCAGCGGGGGAGGCCTCGGCGGTGGTGGGGTCGTACGACCCGGGCGAGAGCAGGGGAGCGGCGCCGGCCAGCCCCGGCCAGCCGGCGTCCCGCGGGCGCAGCCGGGCCGCGGCGAGGGTGGCCGCCACCAGGTCGGGGACGGCGGCGGCGCGCGTGGTGGAGGCGGTCGCGGTACGGCCGCCGTCCACCGTCAGCTCGAGGTGCACCGTCACCTGCTCGTCGGCGACGTTCTGGTGGATCGCCGACCCGGCGAACCGGGTCAGCGCGAGCGCGGCCTGCTGGGCGCGGACGGTGGCCGCGGCGTCGGCGCCGGCCTGCCGGCGCACCTCGTCGAGGACGGCGGTGGAGAGGTCGTCGAGGTTCATCCCCGCACCCCCACCCGGACGCCGGCGAACCGGGCGGGCGCGGCGCCGTGCCCGGTGTGCCCGACCTGGCCGGGCTGCCCCTTGCCGCAGTTGGGCGTGCCCCACGCCCGCCACTCGCCGGGTGCGCGGCCGCCGAGCATGTCCAGCGACTGCCAGAACCGGGGCCCGATGCCGGTGTACGAGGGGTTCTTCAGCATGCGACCGCGCCGGCCCTTCCTGACCTCCCAGCCGATCTCGCAGCCGAACTGGAAGTTCAGCCGGCGGTCGTCGATCGACCAGGACCGGTTGTGCTCCATGAGCACGCCGTCGTCGGTGGCGGCGATCATCTCGTCGAGGGTGTGCGGGCCCGGCTCGAGCCCGACGTTGGTCATCCGCACCATGGGCAGCCGGGCGTAGCCGTCGGCGCGCACGGAGCCCGCGTAGTCCAGCCCGGCGACCGCCGCGGAGTCGCGGCCGGCGAGCACGCCGACCCAGACGCCGTCGCGGACGGCGTCGCGCGCGGTGGCCGGGGTGCCCTCGTCGTCGAACCCGAAGGAGCCCAGCGCCCCGGGGATGGTCGGGTCGATGGTGATGTTCATCAGCTCGGAGCCGAACCGGAGCGACCCGAGCTGCTGCAGGTCCAGCCAGGAGGTGCCGGCGAAGGCGGCCTCCCAGCCGAGGATGCGGTCCAGCTCGATCGCGTGCCCGACCGACTCGTGGATCTGCAGCGACATCTGCTCGCCGCCCAGCAGCAGCGTCGTGTCGCCGGAGGGGCACTGCGGCGCGGTGAGCAGCTCCTGGCACTCGGCGGCGATCCGGTCGGCGTGGCCGGGCAGGTCGAGCTCGCGGACCAGCTCCCAGCCGCGGGTGCCGTACTGGCCGCGGAACGCCGGGTAGGAGCGGCGCTGCGTCTCGCCGTCCCCGACGGTCAGGCAGTGCATCCCCGCGCCCGTCTCCCGCACGTGCTGCCCGATCCGGGCGCCCTCGCTGGAGACGAACGCGGTGCGGGTGTCCCAGGCCTGCGACAGCGCCTCGGCGACGGCGACGCCCGCGGCGCGCATGGTGGCGGTGACTGCCGTGAGCAGGTCGGCCTTCTCCGCGAGCGGGACGGCGAACGGGTCCTCCCGGCACTCGCTCGCCCAGCCGCCCTGCACGGCCGGCACGCCGACCAGCTCCATCGGGGGGCCGGGGACGGCGGCCGAGGCCTGGGCGATCGCGGTGGCTCGCGCGCCGGTGCGGCGGGCGTCGGCGTCGCCGGCCGGGTCGCCGAGCGCCGCGAAACCCCACGAGGAGCCGACCAGGGCGCGCACACCGAGCCCGGCCGACGTGGTCTGCGATAGGGACCGGACGTCGCCGTCCCGCGCGGTCAGCGACTCGTGCCGCCGGTCGACCAGCCGGGCGTCGGCGTACCGCGCGCCGGCCGCCAGCGCGGCCTCGACGGCTGCGGTGGCCGCGTCGAAGGCCGCTGACCCCACCGCCGCGGGGATGTCCTGAGCCATGTTCACCATGTTGCTCCCGGGGTCACCCGGGCGGTGCACCCGCCCCGGGGCGCGCGAGAGCGCCGCCCCCGCGGAGGGGACGGCGCTCTCGCGACCGCTGCGTCAGGCGCAGGTCACTTGAAGGCGTCCTTCACCTTCTCGCCGGCCTGCTTGAGGTTGCCGGCGGCCTGGTCCTTCTCGCCCTCGGCCTGCAGGTCACGGTTGTCGGTCGCGTCGCCGACGGCGGCCTTGCCCTCGCCGCCGAGCTCCTGGGCCTTGTTCTTCATCTTGTCGATGCCGCTCATGACGCTCCTCCTGGGCTGGGGTGCACTGGCGGAGGGGCACTACCCGCCACGGCCGGGAGCACACCGCACCAATGCGGACGACGCCGTTCTGTGATGCCCGACACTGGTCGTCTCTGCGCTGCCGGGCGCTCGGAACCGCAGGGTTTCCGGGGGAAACCGTCGTGTTGCGGCGATGTTTCAGCGGATTCCGATCGATCTTGACACCAGGTCACGAAATGATGACGGTCGTGGACGACCCCTTCCCACGGGCCTAGGGTCCGTTCCGTCTGCACCTGGGGACCGGCTGTTCGCCAAGCCGTCGCCGGGTGCGCACGCACTCGTCACCGACCGTCCCCTGACCGTTCCGTGACAGGGGCCGGCCTGACCACTCCCCGCAGGCGCGGGCCGAGGAGGCATTCGAACGTGAAGTTGAGCAAGCGCACTGCGGTGCTCGTCGCGACCGGCGTGGCCGGCGCGATGGCGCTCACCGCATGCGGTGGCGGCAGCGACAGTGGCGACGGCGGGGGCTCGTCGGGCGAGGCCAAGGGCCGCATCGTCTTCGGCGAGGCCACCGACTGGCCCGAGAACCTGATGCCCCTCATCTCGGCCGGCAACGCGACCTCGGTGGCCGACATCGAGGCCCAGATCATGCCGCAGGCCTTCATCGTCAAGCCCGACCTCTCGGTCGAGTACAACAAGGAGCTGTTCACCGACGAGCCCTCGTCGGACACCTCCGGCGGCGGCCAGAAGATCACCTACCACATCAAGCCCGAGGCCGTGTGGAGCGACGGTGAGCCGATCACGGCCACCGACTTCAAGTACTCCTGGCAGATCCAGCGGTCGACCGACCCGGCCGACGGCGGCTGCGAGTCGCTGCTGAGCACGACCGGCTTCGACCAGGTCACCAACGTCGAGGGCTCGGACGACGACAAGACCGTCACCGTGACCCTCGCCAAGCCCTACGCCGACTGGAAGGCCCTCTGGACCGGGTCGAACACCCCGGTCTTCCCGGCCCACCTGATGGACAAGGGCGACCCGAAGGCCAACTGCGACCTCATCACCACCGGCTGGCCGATCGCCGACGGCTTCCCGAGCGACATCTCCGGCGGCCCCTGGCAGCTGAAGAAGTCGAACATCGACGTCGGCGGCCAGATCGCCATCCTGACCCCGAACGAGAAGTACTGGGGCAGCGACAAGGCCCGCGCCGCGCAGCTGGTCATCCAGGGCATCGGCAACGACCCGACGACCGCCGTCCAGGGCCTGAAGAACGGGGAGATCAACGTGATCTACCCGCAGCCGCAGCTGGACCTGGTCGGTCAGATCGAGGACCTGAAGCCGAACGTCGAGAGCGAGATCAACTTCGGCATCAACTACGAGCACCTCGACTTCAACACGACCTACGGGCCGCTCGCTGACGTCAAGGTCCGCCAGGCGTTCGCCATGGCGCTCGACCGGCAGGAGATCGTCGACCAGACCGTCGGCCAGTTCTCCTCCGACGCGTCGGTGCTCAACAACCACGTGTGGCTGAACACGCAGGACCAGTACAAGGACAACGCTCCTGACCAGTACAAGAAGAAGAACACCGCGCAGGCCAAGCAGCTCCTCGAGAGCGACGGCTGGGCGCTGGGTGCCGACGGCATCTACGCCAAGGGCGGCCAGAAGCTGACCTTCAAGATCGACACCACGGCGAACAACCCGCTGCGCGAGCAGACGATCAACGTCATGATCCCGCAGCTCAAGGAAGCCGGCATCGAGGCGCAGTTCAACGCCAACCCGGACATCTTCAAGGGTCCGGAGTCGCCGACCAGCCTCGTCGCGGGTGGCTTCCAGATCGCCCTGTTCGCGTGGGTCGGGAGCCCGTTCATCTCGGGCACCCCGCCGATCTACGAGTCGCCCGAGGGCGCCGGCGCCGTCCAGCAGAACTACTCGCGGACCGGTACCCCGCAGATCGACCAGCTGCTGACCCAGTGGCTGGGCGAGACCGACGAGAAGGCCGTCGCCGACACCGGCAACGAGATCGACAAGCTGCTCTGGGACCAGATGGCGACCCTGCCGCTGTACCAGAAGCCGACCTTCATCGCCTACAGCAACACGGTGAAGAACGTGAAGGACAACCCCACCCAGGCGGGGCCGCTCTGGAACTCCTCCACCTGGCAGGTGCAGTGACCACTGGCCCCTCGGGCCGCTGAGTCGCTGGACCGCGCAACACCCGGCCCGGGGCCGCCGCACGCGGCGGCCCCGGCTCCCGGCCCCACGACCCCTGGGTCCCCTCCCAGGGGTCGTGGTGTGTCCGGGATCGATGTGACACCGCTGTGCCGCTCCGGTGACCTGCGGGTTCCCGGCGGACTCCCCGCCCCGGGCGTCCCGCTGCACCGCGGCCCGGTGCCCCGTTGCACTCCGGCTCGGTCCCCGCGCACGATCTGCGTCGGGCGCACCGCAGGAGCCCGCTGACACCGTCGTTCCGACCGGACGGCATCCGCTCTCGGCGTAAGGTCACCGCATGTTCTTCTTCACGATCCGACGGATCCTCGCGTCGGTGGTCGTGTTGCTGGTCAGCTCGTTCCTGGTCTTCGCGCTCTGCGCGGCCAGCTTCGACCCGCTGTCCAAGTACTACAACCGCAACCCCCCGCCCCCGCAGTCGTTCTTCGACAACCTGCGGGAGCAGCTGGGGCTCAACGACAACTTCTTCGTGCGCTACTGGCACTGGCTGACCGGCGCGCTGCACGGCGACTTCGGCAAGACCATCAACGGCACCCCGGTCGCCGGCCAGCTGGTCGACCGGCTCGAGGTCACCGGTCGGATGATCGTCGGCGCGATCGTCATCGCCATCGTGCTGGCGATCATCGTGGGCGTGCTGGGCGCCGTCCGCCAGTACCGGCCGTCGGACTACGTGACGACGTTCATCGTCTACATCCTCATCGCGCTGCCCACGTTCTGGTTCGCCGCGCTGCTCAAGGAGTTCGTCGCCGGCGGGATCAACGACCTGTTCGGGTCGCAGGTCCTCTACACGATCGGCGAGCAGACCCCGGGCATCCAGCTCTACGCCAGCGGCTGGGAGCTGTGGCAGGACCGGCTGGGCCACCTGGTGCTCCCGACGGTCAGCCTCGCGCTGCTGTCGTTCGCCGCCTGGAGCCGCTTCCAGCGCTCCGCGATGCTCGACGTGCTGGGTGCCGACTACATGCGGCTGGCCCGGGCGAAGGGCCTGACCTACCGCCGGACGGTGCTCAAGCACGGCCTGCGCAACGCGCTCATCCCGCTGACCACCGTCGTGGCCCTCGGCATCGGCACCCTCTTCGGCGGGGCGATCATCACCGAGCAGGTCTTCGTCTGGCACGGCATGGGCGAGTACCTCATCCAGGACGGGATCGGGCAGAACGACATCAACGTGGTGCTCGGCTGGCTGCTGGTCAGCGCCGCCTTCGTCGTCGTGTTCAACCTGGTCGCCGACGTCCTCTACGCGGTCCTCGACCCGCGCATCCGACTGGCCTGACCCGGCGCGCCCCAGAGAGCCAGAGAGAAGGACCCCATGTCCACCACCCAGGCGGCCACCGAGACCGCGGGCGCAGTCCTCCCGGCCGAGCCGGGTCAGCCGACCGGCGGCGGCGTCGAGCGCGAGTTCACCGTCAAGGCCCGCAGCCAGCGGCAGCAGATCGTGCGCCGCTTCCTGCACAACAAGGTCGGGATGACCGGGCTGGTCATCTTCGTCCTGCTGCTGGTGTTCGGCTTCATCGGGCCGCTGATCAACCCGAAGTCCTACGACGAGCTCAACCGCAACGCCCAGTCGGTCAAGCCCGGCACCGACGGTTACCTGCTCGGCAGCGACGCCATCGGCCGCGACCTGCTGTCCGGGATCATGGACGGCATCCAGCGCTCACTGCTGATCGTCGTGCTGTTCGTCGCGATCGCGTTCCCGCTGGGGCTGCTGATCGGCGCGCTGGCCGGCTACTACGGCAAGTGGGTCGACAGCGTGCTGATGCGCATCGTCGACCTCATCCTGACCGTGCCGCTGCTGGTCGTGCTGATCGTCGTGGCCAGCAACTTCCCGGGTCTGCGCACGCCTCTGGGCGTCGGCGTCATCCTGGGTCTGTTCGGCTGGATGGACCTCGCCCGCATCGTGCGCAGCCAGTTCCTCTCCCTGCGGGAGAAGGAGTACGTCGAGGCTGCGCACGCCCTCGGTGCGTCGAACAAGCGGATCATCTTCAAGCACCTGATCCCCAACGCGCTGGGCTCGCTCATCGTCTGGACGACGCTCGCCGCGGCGACCGCGATCATCCTCGAGGCGTCGCTGACCTACCTGGGCTTCGGCGTCAACGACCCGAACGCGACGTCGCTGGGCCGCCTGGTCTCCGACGGCGTGCAGGCCGCCAGCACCCGCCCCTGGCTCTTCTACTTCCCGGGCATCACCCTGCTGATCATCGTGCTGTCGATCAACCTGATCGGCGACGGGATCCGTGACGCCTTCGACCCGAGCAACCGCCGCGTGCGGGCCTGAGAGGGAGTTCCATGACCACCCCCGGGACCACCGGCAGCGGTCTGCCCGCCGCCGGTGCCACGGCCGTCGGCGCCACCCCGTCCGGCGGCACGTCCACCAGCGGCACGCTCACCCGCGGCCGCACCACCAGCCTGCCCGGGTTCGACCCCGACGCCCCGCTGCTGCAGGTCAGCGACCTGAACGTCCGGTTCCCCACCGAGGACGGCGCGGTGCACGCCGTCCGCGGCGTCGACTACACGCTGCGCGCCGGTGAGGTGCTCGGCATCGTCGGCGAGTCCGGCTCCGGCAAGTCGGTCACGTCGCTGGCCGTCATGGGCCTGCTGCCGGCGTCCGCGCGGGTCACCGGCTCGGTCCGGTACCGCGGCCAGGAGCTGCTCGGCCAGAGCGACCGCAGCATGTCGCGGATCCGCGGCAAGGGCGTCTCGATGGTCTTCCAGGACCCGATGACCTCGCTCGACCCGGTCTACAAGGTCGGCGACCAGATCGTGGAGACGCTGCGCATCCACGACAAGGACCTCAGCTCGAAGGCCGCCGAGGCGCGCGCGGTCGAGCTGCTGGAGCTGGTCGGCATCCCGAACGCCCGCGACCGGGTGAAGTCCTACCCGCACGAGTTCTCCGGTGGCATGCGCCAGCGCGTCGTCATCGCGATCGCGATGGCCAACCAGCCCGAGGTGATCATCGCCGACGAGCCGACGACCGCGCTGGACGTCACCGTGCAGGCGCAGATCCTCGAGGTGCTGCAGACCGCGCTGCAGGAGACCGGCGCCGCGATGGTGCTGATCACCCACGACCTGGGCGTCGTCGCCGGCATCGCCGACCGGGTGCTGGTCATGTACGCCGGCCGGCCGATCGAGGTCGGCAGCGTCGAGGACATCTACTACGAGCCGCGGATGCCCTACACGCTGGGCCTGCTGGGTTCGCTGCCGCGGCTGGACTCCAGCAGCGGCGACCGGCTCACCCCCATCAAGGGCTCCCCGCCCTCGCTGGTGAACATGCCGCCGGGCTGCCCGTTCGCGCCCCGCTGCCCGCTGCACATCGCGGCGTGCGACGAGGCCGAGCCGGAGCTGTTCCAGGTGGGGCCCGACCACAACGCGGCCTGCATCCGGACCGAGCAGGTGGCGCAGGCCCACGGGCACGCCGCCGACGTGTTCGAGACCGCCGCCGCCGACGACCTCCTGGTCGGGGAGCCGCTGCCGGCCGACCTCGCCACCGGGGCGGACGCCGCGGACGCCGTGGTCAGCGCGACCCCGCCGGCCGACCAGACCGAGCCGGGCGCGGGCACCCCCGCCGACACCGGCAGCGTCGTGAGCACGCACGCAGACCAGGGCACGAAGGACGGAGACCGGGCATGACCGCCCCCAGCACCACCGCGCGCTCCAGCGACGGCGCGCCCCGGCGCGGTGAGCCGATCCTGTCGGTCCGCGGCCTGGAGAAGCACTTCCCGATCAAGGGCGGCGGGCTGGTCAAGCGCACCGTCGGCGCCGTCCGCGCCGTCGACGGGGTCGACCTGGACCTCTACCCGGGCGAGGTGCTCGGCCTGGTCGGCGAGTCCGGCTGCGGCAAGTCCACGACCGGCCGCGCGATCCTGAACCTGCAGCAGGCCACCGCGGGCTCCGTGGTGTTCGAGGGCCGGGAGCTCGTCGGGCTCTCCCGCAAGCAGATGCGCCCGCTGCGCCGGGACATCCAGCTGGTGTTCCAGGACCCCTACGCCTCGCTGAACCCGCGGCTGCCGGTGTTCGACATCGTCGCCGAGCCGCTGATCATCCACGGGCTCACCAACAGCGAGGAGGAGCTCCGCCGCCGGGTGCGCGAGCTGGTCGAGACCGTCGGCCTCAACCCCGAGCACACCAACCGGTACCCCGCGGAGTTCTCCGGCGGGCAGCGGCAGCGCATCGGCATCGCCCGCGCGCTGGCGCTCCAGCCCAAGGTGCTGGTGCTCGACGAGCCGGTGTCGGCGCTGGACGTCTCCATCCAGGCCGGCGTCATCAACCTGCTCGAGGACCTGAAGAACGAGTTCGGGCTGTCCTACCTGTTCATCGCGCACGACCTCTCGGTCGTCCGGCACATCTCCGACCGGGTCGCGGTCATGTACCTGGGCCGGATCATCGAGGTGGCCACCCGTGACGAGCTGTTCGAGCGGCCGGCGCACCCGTACACCCAGGCGTTGCTGTCGGCGATCCCGCTGCCGGACCCGCGCCGGGAGCGCAACCGCCAGCGGATCATCATCTCCGGCGACGTCCCCAGCCCGGCCAACCCGCCGTCGGGCTGCCGGTTCCGCACCCGCTGCCAGAAGTTCGCCAACGTGCTCAGCGACGGCGAGCGGCAGAAGTGCATGACCGAGGACCCGAAGCTGGAGAACCGCAGCGCCGGGCACCTCAACGCGTGCCACTACGCCGAGGAGCTCAAGGTCATCTGAGGCGGTGCGCATCGCGACGCTCCCGCGTCGCACCGCGGCCAGGTGCCCTCCCGCGCCTGCGCTGAGCCGTTTCGTGGCGCCCCATCGGGACCCTCCGGGCCCGCGATGGGGCGCCACAGCGCCTCTCGGCGCGTGTTCCGTACCCGTCCCCGGCAGAGCCGTGCCGGCGTCCGGGATCATCTACCCGTGACCGCCGACCGTCGCCTGCTGCTCGTGCACGCCCACCCCGACGACGAGTCGATCAACAACGGGGCGACGATGGCGCGCTACGTCGCCGAGGGCGCGCAGGTCACGCTGCTCACCTGCACGCTGGGCGAGGAAGGCGAGATCATCACCCCCGAGCTGGCCCGGCTCGCCGCCGACCAGGCCGACCAGCTCGGCGGGTACCGGATCGCGGAGCTGTCCGCGGCGATGGCCGCCCTCGGGGTCATCGACCACCGGTTCCTCGGCGGTGCGGGCCGGTGGCGCGACTCGGGGATGATCGGCACCCCGGCCAACGAGCACCCGCGCGCCTTCTGGAACGCCGACGCGGGCGAGGCGGTCGACGCCGCCGTCGCCGTGGTCCGGGAGGTGCGGCCGCAGGTGCTGGTCACCTACGACCCGGACGGCGGCTACGGCCACCCCGACCACATCCAGGCGCACCGGGTGGCGACCCGCGCGGTGGAGCTCGCCGCCGACCCCGGCCACCGGCCCGACCTCGGCCCCGCGTGGCAGGTCGCGAAGGTCTACTGGACGTGCGTGCCGGCGTCGGTCCTCGCCGCCGGGCTGGCCGCGCTGCCCGCCGCCGGCACCCCGTTCACCGCCGCCGAGGACGTCGGGGAGGTCCCGTTCGTGATGCCCGACGACCAGGTGACGACGGCGGTCGACGGCCGGGCGCACCTGGCGGGGAAGGCGGCTGCGATGCGCGCCCACGCCACCCAGGTCGTCGTGCACGGCGAGTTCTTCGCGCTGTCCAACGGGCTGGGCCAGCCGCTGCTGCCCACCGAGTACTACCGGCTGGTCCGCGGCGAGCCGGGCCCGGCCGGGGCCGACGGCCGCGAGGACGACCTGTTCGCCGGGCTGGGCTGATGCGCCCGGTCGCGCTGCTCGGCTGGGCGGTGGCGGCGGTCGCCGTCGCCGGCTGGCTGGCCGTCGTCGAGGTGTTCTGGCTGCCCTGGCGCCCGGGCGGCGTGCCGGTGCCGGTGTCGGTGCTGGCCGCGGTGGTGGGCAACGTGCTGCTGGTCGGCGCCGCGCACCGGCTGTCCCGCTCCCGGCTGGTCGCCGTGCTGCCCGCCGTGGTGTGGCTGGGTGTCGCGCTCACCGCGGCCCGGCAGCGCAGCGAGGGCGACCTGCTGATCACCGGTGGCGACGGCGTCACCTCGATCGTCAACCTGGGGTTCCTGCTGCTCGGCGTGCTCGCTGCCGCGTTCGCGGTGGGCCGGGCGGTCACCGCCGGCCCGGGCACCCGGCCGGTCAGCCGACCCGGCGCCGGTAGTGGTAGCGGTGGTGCTCGATGAACCCGAGCCGCCGGTAGAGCTCGCGGGCGCCCGCGTTGCCCGCGGTCACCTGCAGGTAGGCCGACGTGGCGCCGCGCTCGGCCGCCCACCGCTGCAGCGCGGCGGTGACGGCGGTGGCCAGCCCGCGGCGGCGGTGCTCCTCGGCCACGGTCAGCGCGGTGATGCCCAGCCAGCCGTCGGCCAGGGCGCCGCGGCCGACCGCCGCCAGCGGGGCCGGCGCGGGGTCCAGCCGCACGGAGGCGAACACCAGCCCCTCGCCGGCGGTGAGCACCCGCACGGCCGCGTCCGGCAGCGGACCGCCGTGGTGCTGGTAGCCGGCCAGCCAGGCGTCGTCCGGCGCGGGGGAGAGGACGACGTCCGCCGCGGCCGCGACGTCCGCCGTGGGCGGGGTCAGCGGCGCGGTGAGCACCAGCACGTCCTCGTCGCGCGCCCAGCCGGCCCGGGCGAACGCGGCGTCGGCGGCCCGGGACTGCACACCCGGCAGCTGGGCGCACGGCACCAGGCCGCGTTCGTCGTACCAGCGGCCGACCGCCGCGACCGCGTCGTCCAGCGGCAGGCCGGGGTTGCCGACGACCAGCGCGCTGTTGGCCCGGCCGGTGAACCCCTCGCCGGCGCGCAGCAGCCAGTCGCCCAGGCGGTCCTGCGCCAGACCCGGCCACCCGCGGGCGGCGACCCGCTCGAGCTCGACGACGCCCAGCGGTGACCGCCTCTGTCCCATGACCCGATCCTCGCCGGTCGGCCCGCCACGGCCGCCGCCGGGGTCAGCCGCGGGGCAGCAGCTGCGGCGCGGCGTCCCAGGCGGCCAGCCAGCCGGGGAACGCTGCCGCGGTCATCGGCCGGGCGACGTGCCAGCCCTGCGCGAGGTCGCACTCCCACTCGCGCAGCGCGGCGAGCGCGCCGGCGTCCTCCACGCCCTCGACGACCATGGTCATGCCCAGGTCCCGGCCCAGCTGCAGGGTGCTGCGCACGATGGCGGCGCTGCGCGGGTCGGTGACCAGGTCGGCGACGAAGCTGCGGTCCAGCTTCAGCTCGTCGACCGGCAGCGCGCGCAGGTAGGCCAGCGAGGAGTAGCCGGTGCCGTAGTCGTCGATCGACAGCCGCACCCCGAGGTCGCGCAGCCCGCTCATCACCTGCGAGCTGCGGGCGGCGTCCGCCATCAGCACGTCCTCGGTGATCTCCAGGGTGAGCGCGTGCGCCGGCACCCCGGTCGCCTCCAGCAGCATCGCCACCTGCCCGGGGAGGGCGACGTCGGCGAGGTTGGACATCGACAGGTTCACGGCCACCGACAGGTGGGCCCCGGCCGCCCGCCAGCGGCTGAGGTCGCGCAGCGACTGCTCCATCACCCGCAGCGCCAGGCGCCGCATCAGCCCGGCCTGCTCGGCCAGCGGCAGGAAGAGGGCCGGCGCGAGCAGCCCGCGCTGCGGGTGCTGCCAGCGGACCAGGGCCTCGACGCCGACGACGCGGCCGCTGCACAGGTCGACCTGCGGCTGGTAGTGCGGCACCAGCTGGTCGGTGTCCAGCGCGGTGCGCAGCTGCTCGAGGGTCTCCAGCCGCTCGCGGGCGTCGGGGGTGGAGTCCGGCGTCCAGACCACGGCGCCGTGCCGGCCCCGCTTGGCCACGTACATGGCCGTGTCGGCGCGGGCCAGCAGCAGCGAGCGGTCCCGGCCGTGGTCGGGGCACAGCGCGATGCCGATGCTGGCGTCGACGTGCAGCGGCATGCCGCCGAGCACGAAGGCGTCGCGCAGCGCGCCGACCAGCCGGTCGGCGACGTCCTGGGCGCGGGCAGCACCGGCGCCGGGCAGCAGCACCGCGAACTCGTCGCCGCCCATCCGGGCGAGCAGGTCGCCAGGGCCGAGCGCCTCCTGCAACCGGGCCGCGACCAGGCACAGCAGCTCGTCCCCGACGGCGTGCCCGAAGCTGTCGTTGATCTCCTTGAACCGGTCGAGGTCGATCATCAGGACGGCGGACCGGCGGGCGGGCGTCCGGTAGACAGTCGCCTCGAGGTCCTCGGTGAGCCGTCGCCGGTTGGCCAGCCCGGTGAGCGGGTCGACGTGCGCCTCGGCGGCCAGCTGGGCCAGCCGGCGCTCCTCGGTCGCCCGCAGCACCGCGTTCTCCAGCACCAGCGAGCCCTCCAGGGTCACCTGGCGGACCGCCTCCCGCAGCTCCTCCGGCCACGAGGCAGGGCCGTCGGACCCGCTGAGCACCAGGCCCAGCAGCCGGTCGCCGGCGAGCAGCGGCAGGCACACGAAGCAGCCGGTGCCCATCGCGGCCACCACGTCGGCGGGGATCAGGTCGCTGGTGGTCGCGTCCTCGACGAACACCGGGCTGGGGTCGGCCACCAGGTGCCGCCACAGCGGGAAGCCCTCGGCGGGCCGCCCGATGACCTTGTCCCGGACGTCCTGCCGCCGCCCGGCGGGCCAGCCGATCGGGCGGACGTCGTCGACGACGCCGTCGGTCACCGTGTACGTGGCGCTGCGGTCGGTGCCCAGCAGCCGCTGGACGGCGGCGGCCAGCGCCTCGGCGGCCTCGGCGACGCTGCGCGCCGACGCACCGTCGACCAGCAGCTGCCGCGCCACCTCCGACGTCGCGAGCGACACGGCCCGCGCCTGCCGGGCGCGCACCTGCTCCAGCGCGGCGCCGACGTGGGCGCCGGCGGAGGTGGCCAGCCGGCGCACGTCCTCGGGGAAGGGGTGTGGCCGGGGGCTGTCCAGCACCAGGACGCCGACCGGCCCGGACGCCGTCGTGAGCGGCACCGCGAGCGCCGAGCCGATGTCCAGCGCGGCGGCGGCCGCGGCCGGGAGCAGGGGGTCGCCCCGGTCGGCCGCGGTGGCCGTCCCGGTGCGCAGCACGGCCAGCGCCAGCGGCAGCACCGGCGCGTCGGGCCGTCGGTCGGGGGCCGGCCGGCCCTCGGGCGCGCTCGCGGCCCAGGGCACCAGCCGGCCGTCGCGCTGCAGCAGCACCACCGCGCGGTCGACCTCGGCCAGCCCGGCCAGCTGCCGGCACGCGCCGGTCAGCAGCTCGTCGACGGAGTCGGCCTGGTGCGCCCGCTCGACGAGGTCCAGCAGCGCCTCGGCCTGGGCCAGCCGCCGCTCGGCGCGGTGCTGGGCCCAGGCCGCCGACAGCGACTCGGCCAGCTCGGGGGTCGCCTGCCGCAGCAGGGTGGGGGAGGCGGCCGCGGCCGGCTCCAGGAAGAGTGCGCCGACCACGGCGCCGTGCACGAGCAGCGGCTCGCCGTGCGCCGAGCGGACGCCGTACGAGGCGGCCTCCGCGGCCACCGCCGCCTCGGCCTCCGCCAGCCGCTGGGTGAGCGTGCGGCGCTCGCGGATGATCGCGGTGAGCACGGGGGAGTGGTCCACGGCGAGCGGCACCCGGTCGTCGGTGGTCCCGGTGCCCGCCGGCGTCCCGCTGCGCACCTGCCGGAACGGCACGGCCACCCCGGTGCTCGCCTCGTGCACCCAGACGGCGACGCGCGAGGCGCCGGTCGCCGAGCGCAGCCGGGCGAGCAGCCCCTCGAGCGCGGCGACCGCGTCGTAGGGGCACGCGGACGCCGGCCGTCGCGGGGCGCTGCGTCGCCGTCCAGCCTCTGCCACGTCCCGGTCATCGGTCGTCCCGCCCGGTGGTTGAGCCGCCTCCCGCAGCACCTGCCCCCATGGGGTACCCGTCGGCCGGGCACCCGTCGTGCCCGCATGCCGGGCCCCGGGTGATACTTGTCCACGATCAACCGGCCCCCGGAGCTGCTCCGGGGGTGCCGCCCGCGCGTCCCGGAGGAGACCCGTGACCTACGTCATCACCCAGGCTTGTGTCGACGTCCTCGACAAGGCGTGCATCGACGAGTGTCCGGTCGACTGCATCTACGAGGGCGACCGGATGCTCTACATCCACCCCGACGAGTGCGTCGACTGCGGTGCCTGCGAGCCGGTCTGCCCGGTGGAGGCCATCTACTACGAGGACGACGTCCCGGACAAGTGGAAGGACTTCTACAACGCCAACGTGGAGTTCTTCTCCGACCTGGGCAGCCCCGGCGGCGCGGCCAAGACCGGCAAGGTCGGCAAGGACCACCCGCTGGTCGCCGCCCTGCCGCCGCAGGGCGAGGGCCACTGACCGCGTCGGCCCCCGCCCGCGGGCTGCCCGACTTCCCCTGGGACTCGCTGGCGGCGGCCCGGACGCGCGCCGCTGAGCACCCCGGCGGGGTGGTCGACCTGTCCATCGGGACGCCGGTCGACGACACCCCGCCGCTGCTCGGCGCCGCGCTGGCGGCCGCGGGCAACGCGCCCGGCTACCCGACCGCGCTGGGCACCGCGCCGCTGCGCGAGGCGGCCGCGGGCTGGTTGTCGCGGCGGCTGGGCGTGCAGCTGGCCGACCCGCTGGGCGCCGACCCGTCGGTGATCCCGACGGTCGGCTCCAAGGAGCTCGTCGCGCTGCTGCCGACGCTGCTCGGGCTGCACGCGGGCACCGTGGTCATCCCCGAGGTCGCCTACCCCACCTACGAGGTGGGCGCGGTGGTCTCCGGGCTGTCGGTGCTGCGCTCGGACACCCCGCCGGCCGACCCCGGGGACACCGTGCTGGTCTGGCTGAACTCGCCGGGCAACCCGCACGGCCGGGTGCTCACCGACGACGAGCTGCGCACCTGGGTCGCCTGGGGCCGCGCGCACGGCGTGCCGGTGGTCGCCGACGAGTGCTACATCGAGCTGGGCTGGGACGTCGCGCCGCGGTCGGTGCTGCACCCGGCGATCGCCGGCCCCGACCACACCGGGCTGCTGGCGGTGCACTCGCTGTCCAAGCAGTCGACCGCCGCGGGCTACCGGGCCGGGCTGCTGTCCGGCGACCCGGTGCTGGTGCGCCGGGCGTGGGAGGTGCGCCGCCACCTGGGCCTGCTGGTGCCCACGCCGGTGCAGGCGGCGATGACCGCCGCGCTCGCCGACGACGAGCACGTGGCGCAGCAGCGCGAGCGCTACCGGGCGCGCCGGGAACGGCTGGCCGCCGCCGTGCGCGCGGCCGGCGCCCGGATCGACCACTCCGAGGCCGGGTTGTACCTCTGGGTCACCCGCGGCGAGGACTGCTGGGCGACGATCGACTGGCTCGCCGGGCTCGGCGTCGTCGCCGCGCCGGGCAGCTTCTACGGCCCGGCGGGGGAGCAGCACGTGCGGATGGCGCTGACCGCCACCGACGAGCGCATCGGCGCCGCGGTCGAGCGGCTCACGGCCTGAGCTGCGCCGGGCTCCGCCCGGTGACCCGCTTGACCGCGGTGCTCAGCGCGAACGGCGTCGCGTAGCCCACCCGCCGGGCGATGGCCTCCAGGGTGAGCGCCGGGTCGGCGAGCAGGTCGACGGCCAGCGCGATCCGCCAGCCGGTCAGGTAGCCCATCGGTGCCTCGCCCACCAGGTCGGTGAACCGCCGGGCCAGCGCGGCCCGGGACACCCCGACGGCGGCCGCGAGCGAACCGACCGTCCACGGGTGCGCCGGCCGGTCGTGCAGCAGCCGCAGCGCCGGGCCGACCACCGGGTCGGCGGCCGCCAGGTACCAGCCGGGTGCGCCGGCGCCCGGCCGCGCGGCCCAGGCCCGGACGGCGGACACCAGCGCGACGTCGAGCAGCCGGTCGAGCACCGCCTCCTGGCCGGGCGCCTCGCGCGCCGTCTCCGCCGCCAGCAGCGCCGCGACCGCACCGGTGCCGTCGTCCGGCGGGACGACGACCAGCGGCGGCAGCGCCCGCACCAGCCGGTCACCGACCGCCCCGGGGCTGGTGTACGTGCCGGTGAGCAGCACGGTGCCGCCGGCGGAGTCGTTGCCCCAGGTGCGGGTGCCCAGGCCGGACATGGCCGGCTGCCCGGGCAGCGGCGTGCACTCCTGGCCCGGGCCGATGCGCACCTGCGGCGCCGTGGCGGGGTCGTCGGCCACCGTGTAGGGCTCCGGTCCGCGCAGGAGCGCGACGTGCCCAGGGCGCAGCTGCGCCGGCGGGGCGCCGCCGACCAGCACGAACGCCGATCCGCGCAGCACCGCGAGCACGGTCAGCGGGGCCCGGTCGGCGATCCGCATCGACCACGGCGGCTCCAGCACCGAGCGCAGCAGGAAGGCGCCGCTGGCCCGGGGGCCGCTGAGCAGACCGGTCACCGCGTCCACGGCCGCGACGGTAGACGCGCGCGCATGTCCTCGGGAGCCTCGGCGATGTCCCGGCGCAGCGCGGCTGGCTGTACTCGACCCATGAGCACTGGGGACGTGAGCACGAGGGACATGAGCACGGGAACGCAGCTGGTGACGGGCGGGACCGGTACGACCGGTCGCCGCGTGGTGGCGCGCCTGCAGGCGCGCGGGGTGCCGGTGCGGGGAGCCGCGCGCAGCACCGGGTTCGACTGGGAGCGCCCGGCCACCTGGGACGCCGCCCTCGCCGGGGTCACCGGCGTGTACCTGGCCTACGCCCCCGACCTCGCCGTGCCCGGCGCCGACGCCGTGGTCGGGCAGTTCACCGCCCGGGCGGCCGCCGCCGGGGTGCAGCGGGTCGTGCTGCTGTCGGGCCGGGGCGAGCCGGGCGCCGAGGCGGCGGAGCGGGCGGTGCTGGGGACGGCCGGCGTCCGGGCCACCGTGCTGCGGTGCAGCTGGTTCGCGCAGAACTTCACCGAGGGCCAGTTCGCCGGCGCCGTGCGGTCGGGGGAGCTGGCGCTGCCGGTGGGTGACGTCGCCGAGCCGTTCCTCGACGCCGACGACATCGCAGACGCGGCGGTGGCGGTGCTGCTCGGCGACGGGCCCGACGGGGTCGTGCACGAGCTCACCGGACCGCGGGCGCTGACCTTCGGTGCGGTGACCGACGAGATCGCCGCGGCGCTGGGCCGGCCGGTCGTGTTCCGGTCGGTGACCGCGGCGGAGTTCCGCGCCGGCCTGGCCGCCGACGGGGTGCCGGCCGAGGTGGCGGACCTGCTCGTGCAGCTGTTCACCGAGGTGCTCGACGGGCGCAACGCCCGGACCACCGACGGCGTGGCCCGGCTGCTGGGCCGGCCGGCGCGCGAGGTCACCGACCACCTCCGGGCCGGCGCCGCCGCGGGGGCCTGGTCATGAGGCCGCTGGTGGGGGTCACCGCGGCCGGAGCGCTGCTGGTGTCCGGGGCGTTCCTGGTGTTCAGCGTGATGGTGCTGCCGGCGCTGCGGGCGCTGTCCACCGCCGAGGGGGTGCGGGCGATGCAGTCGGTGAACCGGGTCGCCGTCCGGCCGGTGTTCATGCTGCTGCTCTTCGGCACCGCGGTGCTGTGCGTGCTCGTCGCCGTGCTCGAGCTGCGCGGCGACCGGCGGGTGCTGGTGCTGGCCGGCGTGGGCCTCTACCTGGCCGGTGCCGTGCTGGTGACCGGGCTGGGCAACGTGCCGCTCAACGACACGCTCGCCGCGGCCGACCCGGACGCCGCGGGCTCGGTGTGGGAGTCGTTCCTCACCCGCTGGACGGCCTGGAACACCGTGCGGACGGTGACCTCGCTGGCCGCCGGCGCAGCGCTGCTCGCCGCCCTCGCGGACCGCTCGTCGTGACCGCGCTAGGCGCAGTCGACGTCGCCCGATCGCAGGGCGGGGGCCCAGCGCTCGGCGAACGTCGACCACCGTCCGTAAGCGAGCGGGAATGCACTGCGCTGGACGGCGTCTGCGGTCAGGGTGAAGTCCCCGGTCTGCCAGTCGGGGATGCGGACCAGGTGGTCGTAGAACTTCCCGGCCGCGTACACCGGGTCCTGCACCTGGGCGGGCGAGCCCCAGCCCTGGGACGGCCGCTGCTGGAACAGCCCCAGGGAGTCGCGGTCGCCGTAGTCGAGGTTGCGCAGCCGGGACTCCTGCATGGCGGTCGCCAGGGCCAGCGCCACCGCGCGGTCGGGCAGCTGCCGGTCGTGCGCAACCCGGGCGATCGTGCTGGCGTTGCCGTACTGCTCCTGGGTGAGCGTCGTGTCCGATCCCGGCACCCGGCAGCCGGACGTCCACGCGGCAGCCCCAGGGGCGGGGCCTGTCGGTGGGTGCCAGCTCCAGGCCAGCACGACCAGCACGCCGACCGCGACGAGCAGCCAGCCGGCCGGACCCAGCCTCGGCAGACCGCTGCGGGACCGCCGCCGGCGCCGGGTCCCGCTGCGCGGGCGGGTGCCCGACCGGGGCCGCTTCGCGCCGGTGCGGCCCGCCGGGCGGGACGACCGGGCCGGGGGCCGTCGGGTCGCGACCGGGGAGCTCGCCATCACCGCCGATCGTAATTCGGCGGCCTGTGAGCCCCGGGACCTCCGGCGCCGGTGCGCCGGAGGGGAGCCGTGGGACCGTGCTGTGGCGGGGGTCGCGCCGGCGTCAGTTGGCGTGCAGCGCCGCGTTCAGCGAGCCCCAGTCGCCGTTGCGGACGACCGCCTCGAGCGCGCCGGTGACCGAGTTGCGGCGGAACAGCAGCCCGTCGCGGCCGGAGAGCTCCGCGGCCTTGACCGTCGACCCGTCGGGCAGCGTCACCTTCGAGCCCGCGGTCACGTAGCACCCGGCCTCGACCACGCAGCCGTCGCCGAGCGAGATGCCCACCCCGGCGTTGGCGCCCAGCAGGGTGCCCTCGCCGATCGAGATGACCTGCTTCCCGCCACCGGAGAGCGTGCCCATGATCGAGGCGCCGCCGCCGATGTCGGAGTTCGCGCCGACGACCACGCCGGCGCTGATCCGGCCCTCGACCATCGACGGGCCGAGCGTGCCGGCGTTGTAGTTGACGAAGCCCTCGTGCATCACCGTGGTGCCCTCGGCCAGGTGGGCGCCCAGCCGCACCCGGTCGGCGTCGGCGATCCGGACGCCCGCCGGCAGCACGTAGTCGACCATCCGCGGGAACTTGTCGACGCCGAACACGGTCAGGTGGCCGCCGGCGACCCGCAGCCGGGCCCGGACGGCGTCGAGCTCCGTGGCGGGCACCGGGCCGGCGCTGGTCCACGCCACGTTCGCGAGCACCCCGAAGATCCCGTCGAGGTTGACCGAGCGCGGGGTGGCCAGCCGGTGCGACAGCAGGTGCAGCCGCAGGTAGGCGTCGTGCGCGTCGACCGGCGGCTGGGCGAGGTCGGCGATCGTGGTGGCCACCGCGATCACGTTCACGCCGCGGACGTCGTCGATCCGCACCAGGGCCGAGTAGTCGGGGCCGAGCAGGCCCTCGAGCTCCAGCACGCCGATCTGCTGGGTGCCGGTGTCGCCCTGGTCGGCGCTGCTCAGCGCGGGAGCCGGGTACCAGGTGTCCAGCACCGTGCCGTCGGAGGCCACGGTGGCGATGCCGACGCCGTTGGCGCCGGTGGTCTGTGCGGTCGTCACGGGCACCGAGGCTACCCAGTGCGCCGGCACGACCCGCACGGACGGCGGCACCCGCACCAGCCCGGTTAGGCTCGGCCCCCGTGACCGCCGTCCTCCCGCTGGACCTGTCCGCCGACGTGCTGACCCTGACCCGGGCGCTGGTCGACACCCCCTCGGTCTCCGGCACCGAGGCCCCGCTGGCCGACGCGGTCGAGGCGGCGCTGCGCGCGCTGGGCGGCCTGGAGGTCGAGCGGGTCGGCAACACCGTGCTGGCCCGCACCAACGCCGACCGGGACAGCCGGATCGTGCTGGCCGGGCACCTGGACACCGTGCCGCTGGCCGACAACCTGCCCAGCCGGCTGGAGACCGTCGACGGCGAGGAGCGGCTGTACGGCTGCGGCACCAGCGACATGAAGTCCGGCGACGCGGTGATGCTGCGGCTGGCCGGCCGGTTCGGCGTGCCCGGCGCCGCGCCCGCGCGCGACGTCACCTTCGTCTTCTACGACTGCGAGGAGGTCGAGTCCGCGCGCAACGGGCTCGGCCGGGTGGCGCGGGAGCGCCGCGGCTGGCTGTACGGCGACCTGGCGGTGCTGCTCGAGGGCACCGACGGCGGCATCGAGGCCGGCTGCCAGGGCACCCTGCGGGTGGTGCTCACCGTGCCCGGCAAGCGGGCGCACAGCGCGCGGTCCTGGCTCGGGGTCAACGCCGTGCACGGCGCGGCCGGCATCCTCGCCACGCTCGCCGGGTACACCGCCCGCGAGGTCGACATCGACGGCTGCCACTACCGCGAGGGTCTCAACGCCGTCCGGATCGAGGGCGGGGTGGCCGGCAACGTCGTCCCCGACGAGTGCCGGGTGACGGTGAACTTCCGCTACGCGCCCGACCGGGACGAGGACGCCGCCGAGGCACACGTGCGCGAGGTCTTCGCCGACGCGCTCGCCGCCGGGGTCACCCTCGAGGTGACCGACTCCGCCGGCGGGGCGCTGCCCGGGCTGTCCGAGCCGGCGGCCGCCGAGTTCGTCGCCGCGGTCGGCGCGCCGCCGCGGGCCAAGCTCGGCTGGACCGACGTTGCCCGCTTCGCCGCGTTCGGCATCCCGGCGGTCAACTTCGGGCCCGGCGACCCGACGCTCGCCCACCAGGCGGGGGAGTACGTCCGGGTCGACCGGCTCCAGCCCGCCGAGGACGCCCTCGCCACCTACCTCACCGGGAGTGCCGCATGACCTCCGACGACGCTCCCCGCCGGGCACGCCCGACGCGCCAGCGCGGCCCGATCACCCTGCGCGGCAGCGAGCCCGACCCGCGCAGCGACGGGACGACGACCGACCAGCGCCTGCTCGACCGGCGCGGGGCCACCGACTGGGTGCACACCGACCCGTGGCGGGTGCTGCGCATCCAGAGCGAGTTCGTCGAGGGCTTCGGCCTGCTCGCCGAGCTGCCCCGCGCGGTGAGCGTCTTCGGCAGTGCGCGCACCAAGGCCGACTCCCCGTACTACGACGCGGGCGTGCAGCTGGGCCGGGCGCTGGCCGAGGCCGGCTACGCGGTCATCACCGGCGGCGGGCCCGGCGCGATGGAGGCGGCCAACAAGGGCGCCCACCTGGCCGGCGGCATGTCGGTGGGGCTGGGCATCGAGCTGCCGTTCGAGCAGTCGCTCAACGAGTGGGTCGACGTCGGCATCAGCTTCCGCTACTTCTTCGTGCGCAAGACGATGTTCGTGAAGTACGCCCAGGCGTTCGTCATCCTGCCCGGCGGCTTCGGCACCCTCGACGAGCTGTTCGAGGCGCTGACCCTGGTGCAGACCCGCAAGGTCACCCGCTTCCCGGTGATCCTGTTCGGCACCGGGTACTGGTCCGGGCTGGTCGAGTGGATCCGCTCGACGCTGCTCGCCGACGGCATGGTCAGCCCGGCCGACCTCGACCTGTTCGTGGTCACCGACGACGTCGCCGAGGCGGTCGCGGTCATCCAGGCCGCGGAGCTCGGCCGCGAGCGGGAGGCCGGCCGGCAGGTGTCGCCGGCCGCCCGGCAGGAGCGCGGCGCCCCGGCCGCGCCGGTCGACCCGCCGGCGCCCCCGAACGGCAGCTGACCGTGTCGGCGATCGTCTTCGTCATCGGCCTGCTGCTGGTCGGCGGCCTGCTGTTCCTGGGCGCCTCGGTGCTGCTCGGCCGGGGCGAGACGCAGCCGCCCGCGGAGCTGGACCGCTCGCCGGTGGAGCTGCCCGACGACCGGCCGGTGGTCGGCGACGACGTCCGCGCGCTGCGGCTGTCGGTGACCGCCCGCGGCTACCGGATGACCGAGGTCGACTGGCTGCTCGAGCAGTTCGCCACCGCCCTGGACCAGCGCGACACCGAGCTCGCGTCGCTGCGCGCCCAGCTGGACCGGCCGGCGCCCGCCGCCGGGGACCGCCACGCCGAGGAGGGGAGCACCGGTGCCTGAGATCACCGAGAGCATCCAGATCGCCGCACCGCCGCCGCAGGTGTGGTCGGCGCTGATCGACTGGGACCGGCAGGGCGAGTGGATGCTGCTCACCGACGTCCGGGCCACCGACGGCGGCGGCCGCGGGGTGGGCGCGCGGATCCGCGCGGTCACCGGGCTGGGGGTGGCCGGCCGGCGGCTCGGCGTCCCCGACCCGATGCTGTTCACCCGCTGGGAGCCGCCGTTCCGGGCCGACGTCCGGCACGTGGGGCCGGTCGTCCGCGGCACCGGCACCTTCCTGGTGGAGCCGTCGGGCGCCGGGTCGCGGTTCGTCTGGACCGAGGACCTCGACCTGCCGCTGGGGCTGCTCGGCCGGCTGGCCTGGCCGCTGGTCCGGCCGGCGGTGGTGGTGGGCGTGCGGCTGTCGCTGCGCCGGTTCGCCGACTTCGCCCGCCGGCACTGACCCCTCCGTCCGCTTTCCCGCGAGGAACCTGCCTGCTCTCTCGCGAGGAACCGGGCCGCTTCCAGCGAGGAACCGGGCCGCTTCCTAGCGAGGAAGCTGGGTCAGCCGCGGGCGCGCCGGACGGCGACCGCCGCCCAGACCGCGGCCAGCGCCCAGACCGCCGCCACGACCAGCAGCAGGGTCAGGCCGTAGTCGCGGGGCAGGAACGACGGGTTGCGCGGATCGCGGCCGCGGGCCAGCACGAACGGCAGCGCGACGAGGGTGAGCACCCCGCTGACCGCCGCGGCGACGGCCACCACCGGGCGGGCCGCCCGGGGCAGCCACCGCGCCGCCAGCCAGCCCAGCCCGATCCACAGCGGGGCGAGGACCAGGTCGTGCAGCAGCGCGCTGCCGACGAACCAGGTGGCCCACGAGCCCAGCGGCACCCGGCCACCTGCGGTGAGCAGCCCGTGCGCGCCGTAGCCGACCGCCGCCAGCCCGGGCAGCACGAACAGCCACCGCCACCAGGGCCGCAGCGCGTCGGTGAGCGGGGTGCTCATGCGCCGATCCCGCCGCTGCCCGGGGCGATCCGGGTGACCCACTTGGTCTGCATGACCCCGGGCCGGTTCGGCGCGATCAGCCGCACCGGGTAGCCGTGGTCGGGGGCCAGCTGCTCGCCGTCCAGGCGCAGCGCCAGCAGGGTGCGCGGGCTGCGGGCGTGCGGTGGCGACACCGTCGACACCCGGTACAGCCCGCCGGTCTGCAGCGACTCGACGGTGACCTCGGTGCCGCGGGGCAGCCCGGCCTCCTCGAGCAGGTCGGCCAGCCGCACGCCGGTCCAGGTGGCGTTCGCGCTCCACCCCTCGACGCAGGTGATCGGCAGCCGCTCGGTCGCCTGGGGGAGGGCCTGCAGGTCGGCCAGCGACAGCGACAGCGGGCGCGGCCCCGCGACGGTGAGCCGGTAGTCGGCGCCGACGTCGGCCGTGCCGGCCTTGTGCGCGGTCTGCCGGACCGGCAGCCGCTGCGGGCCCACGCCCGGCTCGCGCGGGCCGAGCACCGACACCCGGGCCAGCGGCGAGACCGTCTGCCCGACGGTGGCCAGCGTGACCGCGCCGACCGCCAGCCCGCCGGCCAGCACGAACGCCCGCCGCGGCACGGCGTTGGTCTCCGCGGCGTCGTCGGCCGCCGCCTGCGCGGTGGCCTCCCCGGCGGGCAGCCCGGCCGTGGCGGCCGGGCTGCCGCGCCGGGCCAGGCCGCGGCGGATCTCCGGTGCCTTCGCGCCGACGTGCACGGCGACCGCGCCGATGGCGAGCCAGCCGGTCCAGTAGTGGGTGGTCGTGAAGAAGAACGCCCACGGGTACCACTCGGCGATGTTCACCAGGCCGGTGAGCAGCTGCATCGTGCTGGCGCCGACCAGCACCAGCAGCGACAGCCGGCCGACCAGCCGGGCCGGCGACCCGGCCGGCGGCCAGGCGAACAGCTTCGGGTAGACCGTCCACAGCTTGACCAGCAGCAGCGGGATGCTCGCCAGCCCGGTGGCCACGTGCACGCCCTGGGTGACCCGGTACAGCCAGGACGGCGACGCCGGCCAGACCCACCACGACGGCGGGTGCTGCACCAGGTGGCTGACCAGCCCGGTGAGGAAGCAGACCGCGAAGGCCAGCCCCAGCAGGACGCCGGTGCGGGCCGCGCGGCGCTCGGAGTGCAGCGGGCTGCTGAACGCGCCCTCCCGGAACGGGCCGCGGCGCAGCGCGGCCGGTGGGCCGGGCAGCCGTGCCCCGAGCAGCCGGTCCAGCGTCATGGGAGCCCGCCGGCGATCTCCGCGACCACCCGGCGGGTGCGGCTGCCCGCGGGGCACAGCGCCGCCACCGCGACGGCGTCCGGGAAGTGGTCGATGTCGGTCAGCTCGGGCAGGTCCAGCACGGTGAACCCGGCGCCCTCGAGCGCGGCCCGGGTGTGCACCGCGGTGTCGTCGCGGGACATCGCCACGTCGGGCAGCACCTGCGCCGCAGCGGGGGTGTGCACCCCGAGCGCCCACCAGCCGCCGTCCGGCGCGACCCCGAGCACCACCGCTCCCGGGCCGGCGGCGACGAGCCGGTCGAGGCAGTCGGTGAGCAGCGCGGGGGAGACCTGCGGGGTGTCCATGCCGATGAGCAGCGTCGGCCGGTCGCCGTCCGGGCCGGCCATCGCGGCGCCGAACGCGGCGGCCAGCCGGGTGCCGAGGTCGCCGTCCACCTGCGGGACGACGTCCGTGCCCGACAGGTCCAGGTCGCCGGGCGCCCCGTCGAGGGCGACCACCCGGCGGGCGACCGGGGTGGCGCGCACGGTGTCGAGCGTGTCGCCGACCGCGGCGGAGGCGATCTGCGCCGCCTGCTCCGGGGTGCACGGCGGGGTCAGCCGGGTCTTGCTCCGCCCGGGCACCGGTGCCTTGGTGATCACCAGCAGCTGGGTCACCGCGCGAGCACCTTCCGCATGTCGTTGATCGTCTTCACGGTGCCGCGGACGGTGCCGGTGACCTTCGACCTGGTGCCCTCGGCACGGACGGCGTACGGGGTGTCGACCTCGGTGATCCGCCAGCCGGCGTCGGCCGCCCGGGTCACCATCTCCAGCGGGTACCCGAAGCGCCGGTCGGTGATCCCGAGGTCCAGCAGCGCCTCCCGGCGGGCGGCGCGCATCGGCCCGAGGTCGTGCAGGGCGCGGCCGGTGCGCCGGCGCAACATCACGCCCAGCGCGGTGTTGGCGACCCGGGCGTGCACCGGCCAGGCGCCGCGGGTGGTCGGCCGGCGGCGGCCCAGCACCAGGTCGGCGTCCCCGGCCAGCACCGGGCCGGCGACCAGCGGGAGGTCCTGCGGGTCCATCGAGCCGTCGGCGTCGCAGAAGCAGACGACGTCCGCGGTGGCCGCCTCCAGCCCGGCGTGCGCCGCGGCGCCGAACCCGCGCTGCGGCACGTGCACGACGGTCGCGCCGTGCTCGGCGGCGATCTGCGGTGAGCCGTCGGTCGAGCCGTTGTCGGCGACGACCGCCCGGTACCCGGCGGGCAACCGGGAGAGCACCCAGGGCAGCGCCCCGGCTTCGTCGAGGCAGGGGAGGACGACGTCCGGCATCCCGGGACCGTAGCTGTGGTCGCTGTGCATCGCCCGGTGTTCGGTCGTGTCCCACCATTCGGATGGGTGGGGCACGACGGGCACCCCTAGGCTCCCGGCGATGACCACCACCGCGCCGGCCGCCGCCCCGGTGACCGGGCCGCCGGTCACCCGCCGGCAGCGGTGGGCGCCGCTGCTCGCGGTGCTGGTGGTGGGGGTGGCGGTCGACGTCGTCGTCCGGGTGGGCCGCCACCTCACCGACACCGGCACCGTGCTGCACCTGCTCGGCGGCTTCCTGCTGCGCGGGGAGTACGGGCCGGCGGAGACCGCGCACACCTGGCTGCCGGTCACCGTCGCGGTCGTCGTCGTGGCCGCCGGACCGGCGCTCGCGCACCGGGTGCGCTGGTGGGTGCTGCTGCCCGGCAGCGCGGTGCTGGCCTCGGGCTGGGCGGTCGCCCTCGCGCTGGCTTCGGGCTGGTACCGGCTCTACGCGCCGCTGGCGGTGCGCTACGAGTACCCGCACGACGTGCCGCGGATCGGCTCGGTGGGGGAGTTCCTGCGGACCTTCACCGACTCGGTGCCCGCCGGCTCGGCCGACCCCTGGACGACGCACGTCGCCGGCCACCCGCCGCTGGCCACGCTCGCCTTCGTGGCGCTGGACCGGCTCGGCCTGACCGGGCTCTCCTGGGCCGCGGCGATGTGCATCGCGGGCGGCGCGCTCGCCGTCCCCGCGGTGCTGGTCGGGGTGCGCGCAGTGGTGGGGGAGGACGCCGCCCGCACCACCGCGCCGTTCCTGGTGCTCGCCCCGCTGGCGCTGTGGGTGGCCACCAGCGCCGACGCGCTGTTCGCCGGGGTCGCCGCGTGGGGCGTGGCCCTGGTCGCCGCGGCCGCGGCGCACGAGGGCGGCCCGGGGCGCGACGTCCGGGCGCTCGCCGGCGGCCTGCTGCTGGGCGCGGCGCTGTTCCTCTCCTTCGGGCTGACCGCGCTCGGGCTGCTCGTGCTCGGGGTCGTGCTGGTGCACCGGTCGCGGCTCAGCGCGGGCGGGGTGCTGCGGGTGCTGGCCGTCGCGGCGGCCGGCGTGCTCGTCGTCGTCCTGGCGTTCGCGGCCGGCGGCTACTGGTGGCTCGACGGGTTCTCCGCCGCCGGTGACCGGGTGCGCACCGGCCCCTCCTACGCCGACCGGCCGTTCGGCTTCTTCGTGGTCGCCAACCTGGCCGCCGCCGCGGTGGCCGTGGGCCCGGCGACGGTCGGCGGGCTGGCCGCGCTGCGCCGGTCCCGGCTGGCGGTGCTGCCGCTGGCCGCGCTCGCCGGGGTGCTGGCCAGCGACGCGACCGGGCTGGTGCGCGGCGAGACCGAGCGGATCTGGCTGCCGTTCTACGTGTGGCTGCTGCCGGCGGTGGCGTTCCTGCCCGCCCGGCAGCGCCGGTTCTGGCTGGCCGCGGGCGCGGTGGTGGCGATCTGGGTGGAGACCCACGTCCGCACCGAGTGGTGACCCGCTTTCGGCGCCGAAACCGGGACCACTTCCGGCGCCGAAAGCGGGGCCGGTTTCGGCGCCGAAAGCGGGTGTGGCCGGACGTGGCAGCGGGGCTGCGCACGCCGGCGACCGGTGCGCGGTGAGAATGACGTGGTGACGAGGCGGGGCTGGCTGCTGTTCGCGGCGATGTCGGTGATCTGGGGCGTGCCCTACCTGCTGATCAAGGTGGCCGTCGGCGAGCTGTCGCCGGTGGTGGTCGTGTTCGCCCGGTGCCTGGTGGGCGCGGCGCTGCTGCTGCCCTGGGCGCTGACCCACGGCGGGCTGCGCGCCGCCCGCACGCACTGGCGGCCGCTGCTGCTGTTCACCGTGCTGGAGATGACCGGGCCGTGGCTGCTGCTCAGCCAGGCCGAGACCACCTTGTCCAGCTCGCTGACCGGGCTGCTGGTCGCCGCCGTGCCGCTGGTGTCCGCGGTCGCCGCCCGGGTCGCCGGGGAGCCCGAGCGGCTGACCCCGGTGCGGCTGGGCGGCATGGTGCTGGGGCTGCTCGGCATCGGCCTGCTGCTCGGCCTGGACGTCGGCGGGGCGCAGCTGCTGAGCATCGGCGCGGTGGCGCTCGTCGTCCTGGGGTACGCCACGGCGCCGCTGGTGGTCAGCCGTGCGCTGCCCGACGTCCCCGGGGTGACCGCGAGCGCGTTCGCCCTCGCCGTCACCGCGGTGGTCTACGCGCCGTTCGCCGTCCCGCGGATGGACCAGGTGGCGCACGCGCCCGGCGACGCGCTGGCCGCGGTCGCGGTGCTCGGCGTCGTCTGCACGGCCGTGGCGATGGCGCTGTTCTTCCAGCTGATCCGCGAGGCCGGCCCGCAGCGGGCGCTGGTGATCACCTTCGTGAACCCGGCGGTCGCGGTGGTGGCCGGCGTGCTGTTCCTCGACGAGCCGTTCACCCTGGGCCTCGCCGTCGGGCTGCCGGTGATCCTGCTCGGCTGCGTGCTGGCCACCCGCCGCAGCCCGGTGCGCCGGGAGCCCTCCGAGCTCGCCGACGTGGACGCCGCCGTCCCCTAGACCCGGTTCCTCGCGAGAAACCGGATCCGGGGAGGGTCAGGGGGCGGGGCGGAGGGGGGCGGTGGCGAACTCGCGCATGCCGTCCTCGAAGAGCACCCGCGCCCGGAAGCCCAGCTCGGCCTCCGCGCGGGCGGGGCTGGCCACCACGTGCCGCACGTCGCCGATGCGGTACTCCCCGGTGACCTCCGGCGCCGGCCCGCCGAACGCCTCGGCCAGCGCCCGGGCCATGTCGCCGACGGTGTGCGGCACCCCCGAGGCGACGTTGTAGGCCCGCAGCGCCGAGTCGGGCGGGGTGCTCTCCAGGGCCCGCAGGTTCGCCTGGGCGACGTCGCTGACGTGCACGAAGTCGCGCATCTGGCCGCCGTCCTCGAACACCTGCGGCGCCCGGCCGCCCTCCAGCGACGACCGGAAGATCGACGCCACCCCGGCGTAGGGGGTGTCGCGGGGCATGTGCGGGCCGTAGACGTTGTGGTACCTCAGCGCCACCGCGCCGCCGCCGGTGGACCGGGCCCACGCCGCCGCGAGGTGCTCCTGGGCCAGCTTGGTCGCGGCGTAGGTGTTGCGCGGGTCGGCCGCGGTCTCCTCGGCCACCTCGCCCCAGGTGAGCTGCCGCCCGCAGACCGGGCACGGCGGCTCGAACCGGCCGGCGTCCAGGTCCGCGCGGCGGCGCGGGGCGGCGGGGACGATCCCGTGCTCGGGGCACTCGTAGCGGCCCTCGCCGTAGACGACCATCGAGCCGGCGAGCACCAGCCGGCCGATCCCGGCCCGCGCCATGGCGGCGAGCAGCACCGCCGTCCCGAGGTCGTTGATGCCGGCGTAGGCGGGCATGTCCTGCACGTCCACGCCCAGCCCGACCATCGCCGCCTGGTGGTTCACCGCGTCCACGCCGTCGAGCGCGCGGTCGACGGTGCCCGGGTCGCGCACGTCGCCGACGACCAGGTCGACGCCGTCCAGCCCGGGTACGCCGCCGGGGTAGGGCGGGTGGACGGCGGGCAGCAGCGCGTCGAGCACCCGCACCTCGTGCCCCGCCTCCCGGTGGGCCGCGACGACGTGCGAGCCGATGAAGCCCGCCCCTCCGGTGATCAGCACGCGCACGACCGCAGACGCTAGCTTCGGCGGCTGTGGACCGCCCGACGACAGATCCCGGCCTGCCCCGGTGCGGCTGGGCCACCAGCGCCCCGGAGTACGTGCGCTACCACGACGAGGAGTGGGGCACCCCGCTGCGCGGCGACGACGCCCTCTTCGAGCGGCTCACCCTGGAGGCGTTCCAGTCCGGGCTGTCCTGGATCACCATCCTGCGGAAGCGGCCGGCGTTCCGGGCTGCGTTCGCCGGGTTCCGGATCGAGGCGGTCGCGGCCTTCACCGAGGACGACGAGGCGCGGCTGCTCGCCGACCCGGGCATCGTGCGCAACCGGGCGAAGGTGCGTGCCGCGGTGGGCAACGCACGCGCCGCGCAGCAGCTGCCCGAGGGCCTGTCGGCGCTGCTGTGGTCGTTCGCGCCGACCGCACCGCGGCCCCGGCCGCAGTCGATGGCCGACGTGCCGGCGACGAGCCCGGAGTCGGTGGCGATGGCCGAGGAGCTCAAGCGGCGGGGCTTCTCGTTCGTCGGGCCGACCACCTCCTACGCCCTGATGCAGGCCACCGGGATGGTCGACGACCACGTCGCGACGTGCTTCCGGGCGCGCGGGTGAGGGGTCCAGGTTGGTCGAACGGGCCCCGATACGGGATCATGGGACCGGAGCTCGTCAGAACGGATGCCACGCCGCGCCCAGCCGGTGCGTGGGTGGCAGGTGAAGGAGGCACGCATGGCGGCCATGAAGCCGCGCACGGGTGAAGGTCCCCTCGAGGTCACCAAGGAGGGCCGCGGCCTGGTCATGCGCGTCCCGCTGGAGGGTGGCGGCCGGCTGGTCGTCGAGCTGAACGCCGACGAGGCGACCGCGCTGGCCGAGGCCCTGAAGGGCGCGACCAGCTGAACACCGCCGCGAGCCTGCCCCCGGGCAGCCCCGCGAACGACGTCACGGCCCCGGCCGCCGGTTCCCCGGCGACCGGGGCCGCGCCGTTCCCCCGCGTCGACGTCGCCGGCGCGCTCCCGCCGTTGCGGTCGGACGACGTGCTGGTGGTCCCCGTCGGCGCCCGCGGCGCCCTGCCGACCTGGCTGACCTCGCCCGCGCACGGGACCCAGCCGCCGGTGCAGCCCGACCTGCTCGCCGCCGCGCTCGCCGACACCGGCAACGGGGGCCGGCCCGGCGGGGTCACGACCGTGCCGCTGCCCGGCCGGGCGCCGCGCACCGTGCTGGCCGTCGGCACCGGCGACGCGACCCTGCCGCACCTGCGCTCGTACGCCGCGGTCGCCGTCCGCCGCGCGCAGGCCCTCGCCGAGCACGGCGCCCGCCGGCTGGTGCTGCCGCTGGACACCGGAGCCGCCCCGGCCGGCGCCGACGAGGTGCGCGCGGTCGTCGAGACCGCGCTGCTCGCCGGGTACCGGTTCCGGCAGACCGCCGCCCCGCACCCGCCGCGGCTCGCCGAGGTGCTCGTGGTGCTCGCCGACGCCGCCGACCCGGCGGTGACCGCGGCCGCCGCGGCCGGCCGGACCGCCGCCGGGGCCACCGCCTGGGCCCGCGACCTGGTCAACACCCCACCCGACGTCGCCGACCCGGCCTGGCTGGCCGACCAGGCGCAGGCCCGGCTGGGCGCCCTGGACGGCGTCACCGTGACGGTCCTCGGCCCCGCGGAGCTCGCCGCCGGCGGCTTCGGTGGCGTGCTCGCCGTCGGCGGCGGCTCGGCCCGGCCGCCGCGGGTCGTCGTCGCGCGCTGGCAGCCCGGCGGCGCGGCCGGGCAGCACCCGGTGCTCGTCGGCAAGGGCATCACCTTCGACACCGGCGGCCTGTCGATCAAGACCAACGCCGGCATGCGGCACATGCACACGGACATGGCCGGCGCCGCCACCGTGCTCGCTGCCGTCGACGCCGCCGCCCGGCTGCGGCTGCCCACGCCGGTCACCGCGGTCGCGTTGCTGGCGGAGAACACCGTGTCGGGCGCTGCCTACCGGCCGGCCGACGTCGTCCGGCACGTCGGCGGGCGCACCACGGAGGTGTTGAACACCGACGCCGAGGGCCGGCTGGTGCTGGCCGACGGCCTGGCCCACGCCCGGCTCGTGCTGGGCGCCACCGCGCTGGTCGACGTCGCGACCCTGACCGGCGCGATGACGACCGCGCTGGGCACCCGGACGGCGGGGCTCTACGCCACCGCCGACGGCCTGGCCGAGGCGCTGCGCACCGCGGGCGGTCACGCCGGTGAGGACCTGTGGCGGATGCCGCTGACCGACGAGCACGTCGGCTCCCTGCGGGCGCAGCTGGAATCGGGGGTCGCCGACGCGAACAACGCCCCGGGCAACCCCGGGTCGACGACCGCGGCGCTGTTCCTGCAGCCGTTCGCCGGCGACCTGCCGTGGGCGCACCTGGACGTCGCCGGGCCCGCGCGCGCGGCGAAGGACGACGCCGACGTGGTGAAGGGCGGCACCGGGTTCGGCGTCCGCACGCTGCTGCGGTGGCTGGCGGCCGGCGCCCCGGTGGAGCCAGGCGAGGAGATCGTTCGCGACTGAGGTGTTCATCCGGCGTGTCCCGGGCAGGGGGCAGGGGTGAGCCGCGCCGTCCGGTGCGGTCCCGACCCGAGGGGGAACCACCGTGGGACTGATGGACAAGGCCAAGGACGCCATGAGCAACGAGCAGACCAGCGACAAGGTGCTCGACAAGGGCGAGCAGCTCGCCGACCAGAAGACCGGCGGGACGCACGAGTCCCAGATCGACAAGGGCCGCGACCTGGCCGACGGCAAGCTGGGCACCGAGTAGCCCGCCCCCTGGACCGGCGCCCGCGCGGAGGCGCCGGTCCGGCAGGATCGCCCGGGTGACCGCACCGCAGGAGCAGCAGACCGGCGTCGTCTTCCCGGCCGGGCCGGACGGGCGCCGCAGCACCGCCGCCGTCGGCCGCGCCGTGCTGGCGGAGGCCCTGCGGCCGGTCGACCCGACCGGCGCGCGGGCGGCGGAGCAGGAGACCACCTGGCGGTCCGGTTACCTCCCCCACTTCCGGCGCGCGGTCGAGGCGGGCCTCGCCTCCCGCGACGCCGCGCTGGCGATCGCCGACGCGGGGCTCACCGCCCTGCACGAGCGCATGCGGGTCGCCGGTCCGGACGGCGAGCAGCCGCTCGCGGCGCTGGCCACCGCGCCCGCCCGCCGCCGGCTGGAGACGGCCGAGGTGACCGGCGACGCCGAACCGGAACGCGAGCTGTCGCTGCCCTGGCACGGGGAGCGGCTGCGCGGCGACGCGCTGCTGCGCCGGCTGGACCACTGGGTCGCCGCCGGGTCGATCGAGCCCAACTGCGCGGAGGCCGTGCGCACCGTCGCCGCCCACCCCGAGTGGCTGGCGCTGCCCGGGCACAGCGTCGCCGTGCTCGGGGCGGGTGCGGAGATGGGGCCCCTGACCGCGCTGCTGCGCTGGGGCGCCCGGGTCGCGGCGGTCGACCTGCCCCGCCCGCCGGTGTGGCAGCGGGTGCTCGAGACCGGCCGGCGCGGTGCGGGCCGGCTGCTGGTGCCCGCGGCGCCCGGGTCGGCCGACCTTGCCGCGACCGCCGGCGCGGACCTCGTCGCCGAGGTCCCCGCGGTCGCCGACTGGCTCGCGGCGCTGGAGGGCACCCTGGTGCTGGGCAACTACGGCTACGCCGACGGCGCGACGAACGTGCGGCTGTCCGCGGCGGTCGACGCGCTCACCCTCCGGCTGGGAGCGGCCCGCCCCGACGTCGCGCTGGGCTTCCTGGCCACGCCCACCGACGTGTTCGCCGTCCCGGCCGAGGCCGTGGCGTTCTCCGTGGCGGCCTACCAGCGGCGCCCGGCCGCGGCGAAGCTGCTGGCCCGGCCGCTGCGCACGCTGTCGGCCGGCCGGCTGCTGCAGCGCGGCTACCTGCCGGGCGCCGACCCGGGGATCAACGACAGCCTGGTGCCGCAGCAGGGGCCGAACTACGCGCTGGCCAAGCGGGTGCAGCGCTGGCGGGCGCAGGTCGCCCGGGCGGCCGGGACGACGGTGTCGATGAACGTCGCCCCGCCGACCCGCACCCGGTCGGTGGTGAAGAACCGGGCGCTGGCCGCGGCCTACGCCGGCGCGCACCGGTTCGGCGTCGAGGTGTTCGAGCCGGCGACGTCGAACGTGCTGATGGCCGCGCTGCTGGTGCACGACCTGCACACCGGCGGCGGGCCGGTGCACGAGCACCCGTGGCAGGACGAGGCGTACGCCGCCGCGCACGGCGGGCTGTGGCGGTCGCCGTACGCGCCGCGCACCGCCCTCGGGCTGGCCGCCGTCCTCGGCCTGGCCGGCGCCCGCGGCTGAACCGGGGGCGCGTCCGGCGGCGGGGGTGCGGGACCGGTTGCTCAGGGCGTTCCCAGGGTTCCCGGTCGGGGCAGCCTCAGGGTCGGTTGGGGGGCCTCCCCGATGGTCCCGGGGGAGCGGCGCCGACAGGCTCGTGCCATGACTCCGACAGGCACTCAGCTCCGGCGGGCGCAGCGATGATCGTCGCCCGCGACCTCACGAAGACGTACGGCTCCAAGGTCGCCGTGGACGGCGTCAGCTTCACCGTGCAGCCCGGCCGGGTCACCGGCTTCCTCGGCCCGAACGGGGCCGGCAAGTCGACGACGATGCGGATGATGGTGGGCCTGGACCGCCCGACCCGCGGCAGCGTCACCGTCAACGGCCGCAGCTACGCCGAGTCGCCGGCGCCGCTGCGCACCGTCGGCGCGCTGCTGGAGGCCCGCGCGCTGCACCCCGGCCGCAGCGCCCGCAACCACCTGCGCTGGCTGGCCGCCAGCAACGGCATCCCGGCCCGCCGGGTCGACGAGGTGCTCGACCTGGTCGGTCTCACCGACGTCGCCGACCAGCGGGTGGGCCGGTTCAGCCTGGGCATGGGCCAGCGGCTGGGCATCGCCGTCGCGCTGCTCGGCGAGCCGCCGGTCGTCGTCCTCGACGAGCCGGTCAACGGCCTGGACCCGGAGGGCATCCGCTGGGTGCGCACGCTGGCCCGCGAGCTCGCCGGCCAGGGCCGCACGGTGCTGGTGTCCAGCCACCTGATGAGCGAGATGGCGCTCACCGCCGACCACCTGGTCGTCATCGGCCGCGGCCGGGTGCTCGCCGACACCTCGATGGCGCAGTTCATCGCCGACCACGCCGCCTCCTACGTGCGGGTCCGCGCCCCGCGCCCCGCCGAGGTCGCGGAGCTGCTGCAGCGCAACGGCGCGGACGTCGTCCGGGCCGACGGCGCGCTGCGGGTGCAGGGCCTGGACGCGGCCGGCGTCGGCGAGCTGGTCGGCCGGGCCGGGCTGTTCCTGCACGAGCTGACCCTCGTCCAGTCCTCGCTGGAGGACGCGTTCATGAGCCTGACCGCCGACAGCGTCGAGTACGCGACCCACGCGACGGCGACCCCCACCGCCGGTGCCGTGCCCGAGACCGCAGGAGCCCCCCGATGAGCGACGTCCAGACCGTGCCGGCCCGACCGGCCGGACCCGAGGTCGTGTCCCTCGACCCCGACCGCAACGTCCCCGGCGTGCGGGCGCCCGGCTTCGGCGCCGTGCTGCACGCGGAGTGGATCAAGCTCTGGAGCGTGCGGTCCACCCGCTGGTCGCTGGCCCTGCTGTTCCTGCTCGGCGCCGGGCTCACCACCCTGGTCTGCTGGGCGGCGGCCGGCGACATCGCCGACGGCGCCACCGGTGAGGACGCCGGCTCGTTCCTCACCTGGGGCCTGCTGTTCTCCCAGCTCACCGCGCTGGCGCTGGGCACGCTGGTGGTCACCGGCGAGTACGGCACCGGGATGATCCGGGCCAGCGTCACCGCCGTCCCGCGCCGCGGCCGGATCGTCGCGGCCAAGGCGCTGGTGCTCACCCCCGTGCTGTTCGCCGCGGGCCTGGTCACCGCCCTGCTGGGCTACCTGGGCGGCAACTTCTTCCTCGACCGGGAGGGCGTCGGCCTCTCGCTGGCCGACGAGGGCGTGGTGCGGGCGCTGATCGGCAACGGCCTGTACCTCGCCGGGCTGGGGCTGTTCGCCCTCGCCGCGGGGCTGCTCATCCGGCACACCGCCGCCGCGCTGACCGTCGGCATCGCGCTGGTGCTGGTGGTCGGCAACGTCGCCTACGCGCTGCCCGGCGAGTGGGGCGAGTGGATCGCCAAGGTGCTGCCGGGCAACGCCGGCGGTGCGGTCGCCCAGGTGGTGCCGTTCACCGGGGCGTCGCTGGCGCCGTGGACCGGGTTCGCGGTGTTCGCCGCCGAGACCGCGGCCCTGCTGGTCGCCGCGACGCTGGTCTTCCGGCGCCGCGACGCCTGAACCGCCCACCGCTGCCCCGGCCCTCCGCGGAGGACCGGGGCAGCGGCGCGTTCAGGGGAGGAGCAGTGCGACGGCGCGGTCCCACTCCTGCACCAGGTCGACGGCGGCCGGGTCGCGCAGCCACTGCTCCTCCAGGCCGCCCATCACCGCCAGCAGCTGCCGGGCCGTGGACGCCGGGTGCTCGACGTGCCCGGTGCACAACCGGGTGAACGTGGCGAGCACCCGGGCGTCGCGGTCCCGGAAGTACGCGTGGGCGGGGTGGCCCTCGTCCAGCGACTCGGTCCGCAGCACCGTGTACAGCCGCACGATCTCCGGCTGCGTGGTGTTGCGGACGACGATCGCGTGCAGCACCTCGACGACCTGGGCCGGCGAGGAGCCGTCCAGGTCGTCGAGGGCGGCCCCGAGCTGGCCGGCCACCGCCTCGGCGTCCCGGCGGTCGCGGTCCTCGAGCAGCGCGACGAGCAGCCCGTCCTTGGAGCCGACGTGGTGCAGCAGGCCGGCGAGGGTCAGCCCGCAGGCGTCGGCGACGGCCTGCACGCTGAACCCGTAGTGGCCGCGCCGGCCGACGATGCGGGTCGCCTCGTCGAGGATCTGCCGGCGCCGCTCCTCCGGCGTCCAGCGGCTGCCGGGGCCGCGCACCCTCGCCTCGCGCACGTCAGCCCAGCCGGACCCGGACCGCCTGCGGGTCGTGGGCGTGCGCGCCCACCTCCAGCTCGACGTCCGCGGCCTCGGGCAGCACCCGCTCGCGGCGCTCGTCGTCCCAGCGGGCCAGCGCCAGCAGGCTCACCGGCACCTCGACGGTCACCGACTGCCCGGCGGGCACCGCGACCGGGGCGAAGCCGACGACCAGCTGCTCACCGGCGTAACCGCCGGTCAGCGTGCGGCCGTACACCTGGACGACGTGCCGGCCGTCGCGGTCGCCGGTGTTGGTGACCGTCGCACTGACCTGCACGGCGGTCACCGCCTCCCCGCTCGCGCGCACGTCGCCGATGGTGAACGAGGTGTACGACAGCCCGTACCCGTGCGGGTACGCGGCCTCGACGCCGAGCCGGTCCAGCAGCCGCTGCCCGTGCCACCGGTCGTAGGTGATCGCGGTGGCGGCGATGTCGAAGAACGGCAGGTGCTCCTCGCTGGTGGGCACGCTGAACGGCAGCCGGCCCGAGGGCTCGGCCGCGCCGGTGAGCACGTCGGCCAGTGCCGCGCCGCCCTCCATCCCGGCGTACCACATGAGCACGATCGCGGGGACGTCGTGCCGCCACTCCTCGGTGAGCACCGGGCCGGCCGCGACGATCGAGACGACGGTGCGCGGGTTGGCCGCCGCGGTCGCCCGGATGACGTCGGCGTCGACGGGCCGCAGCCGCAGCGAGGTGCGGTCGCCGCCGAAGCCCTCGCCGGCGGTCATGACGACCTCGTCGCCGGTGGCGCGCACGCCGTCCGGGCGCGGCGGGTAGAGCGCCAGCAGGTCGGGGTTGCTCATGGTGTCCGAGCCGACGTACTCGCCCTCGTCCTCGGCGGTGAACCCGGCGACGACGATCGCGACGTCCGCGGCCCGTGCGGCCTCCGCGGCGGCCGCCGGGTCGTCGTCGGTGACCAGCACGATGCGGGCACCGGGGAACGCGGTGGTGATGCCGTCGAGCGGGGTGCTGGCGGTGGGCGCCCGGACGTCGGAGGAGCCGTGGTCGCCCTGGTTGGCGGCGGTCGCCAGCCGGCCGATGACCGCGACGGTCGCGACCGACGAGGGGTCCAGCGGCAGCAGCGGGGCGCCGTCGACCGGCTCGTTCCGCAGCAGCACCATCGCCCGGGCGGCGACCTCGCGGGCCAGCGCGCGGGCCTCGTCGTCCGCCATGACCTCGGGGGAGAACTCGCCGCCGGTGCGGGTGGCGTAGGAGCGGATCATCGCGGCGAGCACCCGGACGCCGGAGCGCTCGACCGCGGCCCAGTTCGTGGCGCCGGCCTCGAGCTCGCCCGGCAGGTGCTGGGCGCGCTGCTGGCGGAACGGCTCCTCCAGGTCGAGCCCGGCGTTCAGGGAGGCGGCGCTGTCGCGCAGGCCCCAGATGAAGTCGCTGACGGTGATGCCGTCCCAGCCCCACTGATCGCGCAGCACCTCGGTGAGCAGGTGGTGGTTCTGCCCGGCCCACTCGCCGTTGACCGAGTTGTAGGCGCTCATGATGGCCGCGACGCCCTCGTCGACGGTGCGCTTGAAGTGCGGCAGGTAGACGTCCTGCAGCGTCGCCTCGTCGATGGTGACGTCGACGGTGAAGCGGGCGTTCTCCATCGAGTTGAGCGCGTAGTGCTTGGCGCAGGCCATGACGAACTCCTGCGTGCCGCGCACCAGCGCCGCGCCCATCTCGCCGAGGTGGTGCGGGTCGTCGCCGTAGGTCTCCTGCGCGCGGCCCCAGGCGGGGTGGCGCAGCAGGTTGATGCAGACGCCGCCGAAGAAGTTGCCGCCGACGGCGCGCACCTCGCGGCCGATGACCCGGCCGACCCGCTCCTCGAGCCCGGGGTCCCAGGTGGCACCGCGGGCCATCGAGACGGGGAAGGCGGTGCCGTTGCCGGAGACCGCGCCGCGCGGGCCGTCGACGAACTGGGTGCCGGGCACCCCGAGGCGCTCGACGGCGCCGTGCGGGATCGGCACGGTGTTGTAGCCGCCGGTCAGCATCGCGAGGAAGCCGTCCCAGAACTCCCAGTCGCCGTCGAGCAGGCCGAGCCGCTCGTCCGGGGTGAGCTGGTCGAACAGCTCCTGGGCCGTCTGCTGGAGGTCTGCGCCGCCCCGCACCGCGGTGACAGCGTCGTCGAACGCGCTCATGGTCCTCCTACCTACTGACTACTCGGTAGGTAGGACCCTAACCGGTCAGGCCGGGCCGACGAGCGCCGCGGTGATGGCCGCCGAGAGGGTCACCAGCGGCAGCCCGCCGCCGGGGTGCGCGGAGCCGCCGACCAGGAACAGACCCGGCACCGGGGACCGGTTCGCCGGGCGCAGGAACGCCGCCCGGGCGCCGTTGCTCGACGTCCCGTAGATCGACCCGCCGACGCTGGCGGTCTCCTGCTCGAGGTCGGCGGGGGTGCGCACCACCCGCCAGCGCACCCGGTCGCGGACGTCGAGCCCGCGGGCCGCCATCGTCGCGAGCACCCGGTCGGCCTCGGCGTCGGCGAGCCCGGGGGCGGTCCAGTCGACGCCGGTGCCCGGCTCGTGGCGCGGGGCGTTGACCAGCACGAACCACGACTCGCTGTCGCCGTCCGGGCGGGTGGCCGGGTCGTCGGGGACGCTGACGTACACGGTGGGGTCGGCGACGGGCCGCTTCGGTGGTCCGAACAGCGCGTCGAACTCGGCGTCGTAGTCCTGCGGGAACAGCACGGTGTGGTGCGCCAGGCCGGGGGTGCGCCCGCGCAGCGCCAGCAGCAGCACCAGCCCGGACGACGACGGCGTGACCGCCCGCAGCTGCGCCCGGGCCCGCCGCGGCGCCGGCACGAGACCGCCGTAGAGCGCGGCGGCGTCGGCGTTGCTGACCACCACGTCGGCGCGCAGCGTGCCGCCGTCCGCCAGCCGCACCCCGGCGGCCCGGCCGCCCTCGACCAGCACCCCGGTGACCGCGCAGCCGGTGCGGATCTCGGCCCCGCGCTCGACGGCCCGGTCGGCGACCGCCTCGACCAGCCGGCGCAGCCCGCCGGGCACGTACCAGGAGCCGAACGCCTGCTCGACCCACGGCACGGTGGCCAGCGCGGCCGGCGCGCGGCGGGGGTCGGAGCCGGAGTAGGTGGCGTAGCGGTCCAGCAGCACCCGCAGCCGCGGGTCGGTCAGGTACCGGGCACCGAGCCCGCGCAGCGAGCGCCCGGGGGCGATGGTCGCGACGTCGCGGGCGCTGCGGGCCAGCCGGGCCAGGGTGGCGGGGCCGGCCAGCGGCGAGCGCAGGAACGGCTGCTCGGTGACCTGCCACATCCGCTCGGCGCGGCGGAGGAACGCCGTCCACTGGGCGCCCGCGCCGGCGCCGAGGGCGTCGTCCAGGGCGGCCGGCAGCTGGTCGAGCGACCCGGGGACGGCGAGCCGGGTGCCGTCGGCGAAGCGGTAGGCGACCGCCGGGTCGAGGCGACGCAGCTCGAGGACGTCGTCCAGCGGGTCGCCGGTGGCGGCGAACAGCTCGCGGAAGACCTGGGGGAGGGTGACCAGGCTGGGGCCGGTGTCGAAGCCGTGGCCGTCCCGGGCGAACCAGCCGAGCTTGCCGCCGACCACCGGGGCCTGCTCGACCACGGTGACCGCGTGCCCGGCGGCCGCGAGCCGGGCGGCGGCGGCGAGGCCACCGAGCCCGGCGCCGATCACGACGACCCGGGCCACCCGGTCACCGTAACCGGGCGGCTCCCCTCCGGCTGGGTGCGCCCAGTGCTGCCTCCCGGCCCGGGATGCAGCACTGGGCGCACACAGGCGGCACGGGACGACGGCGAGCCGTCAGGAGACGTCGCGGCGGTGGAACAGCCAGATGCCCACGCCGGCGATCACGGCGGTGACCGCGGTCAGCAGCAGCCCGGCGTGCAGGTTGGTGATCAGGTGCTCCTCCGGCTGCCAGGTCGCGGGGTTCGCCCCCGGCGGCATGTCCCAGTCGAGCACGATGCTCATCCCGCCCGGCTGCAGCAGCGCGGCCACGTTCTCGGTGACCAGCCACGGCTGGACGCGGGGCAGCAGCCCCCGGGCGGCGTTCTCCGCGATCACCAGGTAGACGAACGCCACGCCCAGCGCCGCGCCGGTGTTGCGCACCAGGTTCGTCAGCCCGAAGCCGAGCAGGCCGACCAGCGCGGTGAGCAGCACGCCGCGGCCGGCGACGCCGCTCAGCTCACCCCAGAAGCCGTCGGGCAGCGGCTGGTCGTCGCCGGCCACCGCCTGCAGCAGTTGCGAGGCCACCAGCCAGGCGACCTGCCCGACCACGCCGAGCACCAGCGAGGCACCGCCGACCACCAGCGCCTTCGCGCCGAGCACCCGGCCGCGGCGCGGCTCCCAGAACAGCAGCGACACCATCGACCGGCTCGACCACTCGGCGCCGACGAACGTCGCCCCGACCAGGAAGGCCAGCGCGGAGCACGCGACCGCGACCGCGATCGCGCCGCCGGTGCCGAGCTCGGCCAGCGAGAACGGCTCCGGGTGCAGGAAGTCGGCCACCGAGAAGTCGGCGGCGCGCACCGGCCCGCCGCAGAAGTCCGCCGGGTCGGCCCCGGCCGGCAGCGACGGGTCGCGCAGGCACTCCTGCCGGTACTGCTCCTGCTCGGCCACCACCCGGTCGATCTCCGCGCGGGCGGCGGCGATCCCCTCGGACGACGGGGAGCGGAAGTACAGCAGCGCGATGACCAGGCCGACGAGCCCGGCGAGGGCGGCCAGCGCCACCAGCAGCCCGATGAACCGGCGGGCGAGGAAGCGGTGCACCTCGGCGCGCAGCAGCCCGCTGAACCGGCCCGCGGGCTGGACGACGTCCGGCGGGGGAGCGACGGCGGTCATGCCGGCTCCGCCGTCAGCTCGAGGAAGGCGCTCTCCAGGTCCGCCGCCACCGGCGTCAGCTCCTCCAGGTAGTGCCCGGACTGCGCGAGCAGCCGGGTGATCTCGGCGGGCGCCGGGACGGCGCGGACCAGCAGCGCGTCGGCGTCCGGGCTGACGGTGAAGCCGGCGCCGGTGAGCACGGCGGCGGCCGCGGCCCGGTCGGCCACCCGCAGCCGCACGTCGCCCGACGACCGGCCGGCCAGCACCGAGGCCACCGGCCCGGCCGCGACGCACCGGCCGCGGGTCATGATGGTCACGGAGGAGCAGACCTGCTCGATCTCGGTGAGCAGGTGCGAGGAGACCAGCACGGTGACCGCGGGGTCGTCGCCGAGCCGGCGGATCAGCTCGCGCACGTCGCGGATGCCGGCCGGGTCCAGCCCGTTGCTCGGCTCGTCGAGGATGAGCAGCCGGGGCTGCTTGAGCAGCGCGGCGGCGATGGCCAGCCGCTGCTTCATGCCGAGCGAGTAGCCCTTGAACCGGTCGTCGGCGCGGTCGGCGAGGTCGACGATCTCGAGCACCTGGTCGACGCGTGCCCGCGGCACCCCGGCGGTCTCGGCGAGCAGCTGGAGGTTGCGCCGGCCGGTGAAGCCGGGGAAGAACAGCGGCGTCTCGACCAGCGCGCCCACGCTGCCGATCACCGCGGGCAGGCTGGCCGGCACCGGCCGGTCGAGCAGCCGGACCTCGCCGGAGTCGGGCCGGATGAGCCCGAGCAGCACCCGGATCATCGTGGTCTTGCCCGAGCCGTTCGGCCCGAGCAGGCCGTGCACGCCGCCGGACTCCACCACCAGGTCCAGCGCGTCCAGCGCCCGTTGCGGCGGCCGGCGTCTGCGCCGGTAGGTCTTGGACACGGCGCGCATCTCCACTGCCGGCATCTCGGCTCCTCGCTGCACGGGGGGTCGGGCGCGTGCACGGTGGCACAGCCCAGCCCCAGGTGGGGCAAAGCGCGCCGTCGCGGTCCGCATCGGGTCGGTGGCAGGCTGACCAGGTGATCTCCCCGCCGGCTCTCGCCCGCCGTGCCGACGACGCGCTGCGCGCGCTGCTGTCCCGGTCGGCCCGCCGTTCCGGCTGGACGCCGGCGGTGCTGGCCCACCCCGGCTACGGCAGCGGTGGTCGGGCCCGGCTGTTCGCCCGGGTGCTGCTGGCCCCGCCGGGCACCGACCCGGCGGCCCGCTCCGCGGTGCCCGGCTGGCAGCGGTTCCTCACCCTGGAGAGCCCCGGCGCCGAGCTGGAGGTCGAGGTCGCCGGCGTGCGGCACCGGCTCCGCGCCGACGACGACGGCCTGGTCGACGTCACCGTCGACCTGCCGGCCGGGCTCGCCGACGTCGGGGTGGTCCCGGCCGTCTTCTCCGCCGGCGGCCGGACGGCGTCCGCGCCGGTGCACCTGGCGTCACCGGACGCCGGCCGCGGCGTGGTCTGCGACATCGACGACACCGTGCTGGTCACCGGGATCGCGCGCCCGCTGCGGGCGGCCTGGCGCACCTTCGTGCAGCCGATGCGGCAGCGGCAGGTGGTGCCCGGGATGGCCGCGCTGCTGCGCGAGCTGACCGCCGGCGCCCCGCACGTGCCGGTGCTCTACCTCAGCAACGGCCCGTGGAACCTGGCCGGCCCGCTGTCCCGCTTCCTCGAGCACAACGGCCTGCCGCCCGGCGCGCTGCTGCTCACCGACTGGGGACCGCGGCCGGACCGCTGGTTCCGCAGCGGCCAGGCGCACAAGCGGGCCGAGCTGCGCCGGCTCGCCGCCGACCTGCCCGGGGTGCGTTGGACGCTGGTCGGCGACACCGGCGAGCACGACCCGCAGCTGTACCGGGAGTTCGTCGAGGAGCAGCCCGACCGGGTGGCGGCGGTGCTGCTGCGCGACGTCACCGGCGGGCGGCGGGAGGAGCGGGTGGCCGGCGTCCCGGTGATCTACGCGCCCGACGGCGCCGAGCTGGCGAGCTCGCTGGCCGCGCTGGGCTGAGCGCCGAGCAGCCGGGCCAGCTCGGCGTCCGAGGCGGCGAGCGCCGACCGGTCGAACGTGCTCGAGGAGGCGACCAGCTCGCTCGCGCCGGTGCGCTCGGCGAGCTCGGCCAGCCGTGCTGCGACCTGCGTCGGGGTGCCGGTGACCGCCATGGCGAGGGTCTGCTCCAGGTGGCGGCGCCGGCTGCCGGTCGTCGCGCCGGCCAGCGCCTCCGCCACCGGCTGCAACGGCGGGAACTCGCCCTCTGTCCGGGACCGGGCCATCGCCCACGCCTCGGGCAGCGCCAGCTCGGCGGCCTCGGCGGCGGTGTCGGCGACCAGCACGTCCAGGCTGATCGCCACCTCCGGCTCGGGCGCCTGCGCCGAGGGCCGGTAGCTGCGGCGGTAGCGGGCCAGCGCCGCCAGCCCCGGTGCGGGGTCGCCGGCCACGCCCAGGACCGGGCCGCCGACGATCACCGGCAGGCCCAGCTGCGCGGCGACGTCCAGCCCCCGGCCGGTGGCCAGCACGTACATCGGGACGGCGGTCACCGGCCGCGGGTGCACGGTGATCGGCGCGGTGCCGGTGAGGTGGTCGCGCAGCTCGCCGAGGTCGTCGGCGAAGTCGCGGACGGCGTCCGAGCGCAGCGCTTGGCGCACCGGCCGGGTGAAGCCGGGGGAGCGCCCCAGGCCCAGGTCGACCCGGCCGGGGGCGAACGCGGTCAGGGTGGCGAACTGCTCGGCGACCACCAGCGGCTGGTGGTGCGGCAGCATCACGCCGGCCGAGCCGATCCGGATGGACGTCGTCCGCCCGGCGACCGCGGCCAGCAGCACCGCGGGCGCGGCGCCGGCGATGCCCGGCACCCCGTGGTGCTCGGCGACCCAGATCCGGCGGTAGCCCAGCCGCTCGGCGCGCACCGCCCGCTCGACGGTGCCGGTGAGCGCGAGGGCGTCGGGCTCGCCGGCGCGGGTGCGCGAGCGGTCCAGCAGCGACAGCCGCATCAGAACGCGTACCGGACGCGCAGCCAGGGCGCGTGCTCGCGGATCAGCTGCTGCAGCCGGTCGACGCCGGCCCGCTTCACGTCGTTGCGGTAGCGCACGTTGGTCATCCCGTTCTGGCTGCGCTTGGGCTGCTGCAGCTCCGGCCGCCACAGCAGCTCCTCGGCCTTGGGGTGCCAGCCGAGGTTGACCTCGTGCAGCTGCTCGTTGTGGGTCAGCATGATGATCTCGGTGGCCGCCTGGGCCTTGGCGGCGTCGGAGAGCTCGTCGTCCAGCTGCTGGAGCAGCGCCGTCCAGTCGGCCTCCCAGCCCTCGCGCAGCACGACGGGGGAGAAGTTGAGGTGCACCTCGTAGCCGGCCTCGACGAAGTCGTCGACCGCGGCGATCCGCTCGGCGATGCGGCTGGTGCGCACGTCGAGCAGCGTGGCGTCGTCGTGGGGCATGAGCGAGAAGCGCACCCGGGTGCGGCCCTGCGGGTCCAGGTCGAGCAGCTGCCGGTTGACGAACTTGGTGGCGAACGAGGCCTTGGCGGTGGGCAGCGTGCGGAAGGTGGCGACCAGGTCGGCGACGTTGTCGCTGACCAGCGCGTCGACCGAGCAGTCGCTGTTCTCGCCGAGGTCGTAGACCCAGTCGACCGGGTCGCACTCGTTCGGCTCGGGCTTCACGCCCTGGCGGGCGACGTGCCGGCGGACGGCGCCGGTGATCTGGTCGATGTTGGTGAACACGGTGACCGGGTTGGCGTAGCCCTTGCGCCGCGGCACGTAGCAGTAGGCGCAGGCCATCGCGCAGCCGTTCGCGGTCGACGGCGCGATGAAGTCCGCCGACCGGCCGTTGGGGCGCACCGACACCGACTTCTTCACCCCGAGCACCAGCGTCTCGGTCTTGACCCGCACCCAGCGCTCCACGTTGCCCTCGTTGCCGTGCAGCTCCGGGATCTGCCAGTGCGAGGGCACCTCGACCACCTCGGCGCCGGGGAACCGGGCGAGCACCTGCTGCCCACGCGCGGACGCCGCGGCGGCCGGCTCGGCGTACACGGTGCGGACCTGCAGGAGCCTGCTGTCGACCGGGGTCTCCGGTGGACGCACGTCGAAGAGGGTCAGCGCGTCGGTCACACAGGGTGCAGCGCGCCGCCACCGGGGCCCATTCCGGCGCCCGGTGTGGCCTGGCCCCTAGGCTGCGCGGGCCCCCTGCTCCCGTCCCCGGAGGTCTCGATGCTGGCCAGCATCGGCTACGCCGTCGCCTACAGCGCCGTCGGCATCGTGCTGCTCGTCCTCGGCGCGCTCGCGCTCGACCTGCTCACCCCCGGCCACCTGGCCCGGCACATCTACACCGAGCGCTCGGTCAACGCCGCGATCGCGCTGGCGGCCGGCTTCCTCGGCCAGGGCGCGATCGCGTTCACCACCATCTGGACCAACGCGACCAGCGGCTTCGGCGACGCGCTGGGCTGGACGGTGGTGTTCGGGCTCATCGGCATCGCGTTGCAGGCGGTGGCCTTCGTGGTGCTCGACCTGCTGACCCCCGGCCGGCTGGGAGCGGTGCTCATGGAGCGCGACTTCCACCCGGCCAGCCTGGTCACGGCGGCCGCCACGCTAGCCGTCTCGGCGATCATCGTCGCCAGCATCTGGCCCTGAGCGGAGCGCGGGCGGTCAGCGCGAGCCGGCCGGTTCCGGTGCCGGCCGGCCCGCCACCGGCGTGCTGACGCCGGCCGCCGGGCGGGACCGGCGCGCGGACGTCGCGAGCAGCACGCCGGCGACGACGACCGCTCCACAGCCGATCTCGACCGCCGACGTGGCGTCGTCGAGCAGCAGCCACGAGGCGCCGATGCCGACGACCGGCACGAGCATCGAGAACGGCGCGACCGTGCTCGACGGGTGCCGCGCCATCAGCGCCGTCCAGAGGCCCGACCCGAGCAGCGTCGCGACCACGACCGTGTAGAGCAGGCCGGCCAGCGCGAGCACGCCCTGCTGGGTGCCGAGCGTGGTGAACGAGCGGCCGATCGCGGCGGGGCCCTCGGTCAGCAGCGAGACGGCCAGCATCGGCACCGGCGGCACCACGCTCATCCAGAGCGTCAGCCGCAGCGGCTCGGTCGCGCGGGCCTGCCGGGTGCACAGGTTGCCCAGCGCCCAGCCCAGCCCGCCGCAGAGGGTGAGCACGACCGGCAGCAGCAGCGCGGTACCGCCCACCTCCGCCCGGTACAGCGCGATCCCGCCGAGCCCCGCGACGGCGGTGCCGATGCCGGCCAGCTGCCGCGCGGACAGCTTCTCGTGCAGCAGCCAGCCGGCGAGCAGCACGGTGAACGGCGCCGAGGACTGCAGCACCAGGGAGGCGAGCCCGGTGGGCATCCCGGTGTCCATCGCCAGGTACAGGAAGAGGAACTGCAGGACGCCGAAGCCGGTGCCGTACCCGAGCAGCCAGCGCACCGGAACGTCGGGCCGCGGCACGAACAGCAGCGTCGGGACGGCGATCACCGCGAACCGCAGCGCCACCAGCGCGAACGGCGGGAACTGCTCCAGCGACAGGTGGATCGCGACGAAGTTGAGGCCCCACAGGAGGGCGACGAGGCAGGCGAGCAGGCGGTCACGCATCGGCACGCGACGACCCTCTCCCGGATCGACGTGCAACTCCAGCGAACAGTTGTTGACGGTCCGTTCAGACTGACTGCATGGACCTGCGGACCCTGGAGACGTTGCGCGCGGTGCGCACCCACGGCGGCGTGACCGCGGCGGCACCCGTGCTGCACCTGACGCCCTCGGCGGTCTCCCAGCAGCTGGCGGCGCTGACCGCCGAGATGGGCGTGCCGCTCACCGAGCGGGTGGGCCGCGGCCTGCGGCTCACCCCGGCCGGGGAGGCGCTGGCCGACGCCGCCGTCGACGTGGCCGTCGCGGTCGAGCGGGCCCGCGCCGCGTGCGAGGCGTTCCGCGACCAGCCGGTCGGCACGGTGCGCGTCTCGGCGTTCCAGAGCGCGGCGCAGCTGCTGTTCCCGCGGCTGCTCACCGCGGTCGCCCCGATGGACGGCGTGGTCCTCGAGTGCACCGACGAGGACGTCGCGCTGGTCGACTTCCCCGACCTCACCGACCGGTTCGACGTCGTGGTCGCCCACCGCCCGGACGGCGAGGCGGCCTGGGGCCCCGGCGTCCGGGTCGTGCCGCTGTTCCGCGAGCCGCTCGACGTCGCCGTCGGCCCACGGCACCGGCTCGCCGGGCAGGCGGCGGTGACGCCGGAGGACCTGGCCGGCGAGCCGTGGACGACGGTGCGGCAGGGGTTCCCGGTGGCCCCGGTGCTGGCCGCGGTGGCCGCCCGGTCGGGGACCGCACCCACGATCACGCACCGGATCAACGACTTCGCGGTCGCCGCGGCGGTGGTGGCCGCCGGTCACGGTGTCTCGCTGCTGCCCCGGTACACGACCGCGCTGCCGCCGGGCGTGCGGCTGCTGCCGCTGACCGGTGTGCCGGCCGGCCGGCAGGTCGACGCGCTGCTGCGGCCGGACCGGGCCGAGCGGCGGGTGGTGCGCCGGGTGCTCGACGAGCTGACCGCGCTCGCCGCCGGCATCGACCGCGGCTGACCCGGCTCAGCGGGCGACGCGGTCGGCGAGCTGCTTGGCGTCCACCAGCGACAGCCCCGGTTCGGCCTGCCGCAGGGCCTTGACCGCGGCCACGCCGGTGGGGCGGCCGGCGTCGGCGAGCACGCCCCGCGCCCACTCGTCGTCCACGTGCGCCGGCGAGGGGGCCGCCGGGCGGCTCCACCACCAGATCAGCAGGGCCATCAGCACGCCGGCCACGAGGCCGAGGACGTCACCGTCCAGCGCCGACAGCACCGCCACCGTCAGCGCCAGCGCGATGCCGGCGAGGACCAGCAGCCGGGAGGGACGGATCCGCATGCGCGGATGCTGCCACCGGCGGCCGGTGCGCGGAACGCACCGGCGCGCGGCGCGTGGTCAGCCGCGGGCGGCCAGCACCTGCCGGTAGACGTCGACCGTCTGGCGCGCGATCGCCGGCCAGCCGAACTCCGCCAGCACCCGCTCTCGCCCGGCGCGGCCCATCGCGGCCGCCCGGTCGGGGTCGGCGAGCAGCTCGCTGATCCGCGCGGCCAGCCCCGCGGCGAACGCGGCCGGGTCGTCCTCGGTGTAGGGCACCAGCAGCCCGGTGCGGCCGTCGTCGACGACCTCGGGGATGCCGCCGACGGCGCTGGCCACCACCGCGGTCTCGCAGGCGGCCGCCTCCAGGTTCACGATGCCCAGCGGCTCGTAGACCGACGGGACGACGAACACGGTCGCCCCGGTGATCAGCGGCACCAGCTTCTCCCGCGGCAGCATCTCCTCGATCCACACCACGCCGCTGCGCCGGGCCTGCAGCTCGACCACCGCGTCGGCGACGGCCTGCCGCTCGGCGGGGGTGTCCGCAGCGCCGGCGCACAGCACCAGCCCCGCCTCGGCCGGCAGCTGCTCGGCCGCGGCCAGCAGGTGCATCAGGCCCTTCTGCCGGGTGATGCGCCCGACGAACAGCGCGTAGGGCCGGTCGGGGTCGACGCCGAGCGAGCGGACGACGTCCGGGTCGTGCACCGGCCGGTAGGCCTGCGCGTCGACGCCGTTGCCGACCACGTGCACCTTCGCCGGGTCGAGGTCGGGGTAGACGTCGAGCACGTCGGCCTTCATGCCGCGGCTGACCGCGATCACCGCGTCGGCCGCCTCGTAGGCGGTGCGCTCGACCCACGACGACAGCCGGTAGCCACCGCCCAGCTGGTCGGCCTTCCACGGGCGGCGCGGCTCCAGCGAGTGCGCCGTCACCACGTGCGCGGCGCCGTGCACCAGCTGGGAGAGCAGCCCGGCGGTGTTCGCGTACCAGGTGTGCGAGTGGACGAGGTCCGCGCCGGCGAGGCCCGCGGCCATCTCCACGTCGATGCCGACCGCCTGCAGTGCGCCGTTCGCGCCCTGCAGCCCGGCCGGGACGGCGTGGGCGGTCGCGTCGTCCCGTGGACCGCCGAAGCAGTGCACGTCGATGCTGACCGACCCGCCCGCCGGGCCGTCGTCCAGGCCGCGGAGCGCGGCGACCAGGTGCTCGACGTGCACCCCCGCGCCCCCGTAGACGTCCGGCGGCCACTCTCGCGTCACGATGCCGATGCGCACGGGCTCACCCTAGGTGGTGGAAGGCGGCCAAGATCAGGCGAACCGGTCCGGGACCGGTTACGTTCCCCCCATGCGTGGAGGTCCCCGAGTTCTCGGCATCGTCCTGGCCGGCGGTGAGGGCAAGCGCCTGGCGCCCCTGACCCAGGACCGGGCGAAGCCGGCCGTGCCGTTCGGCGGCAACTACCGGCTCATCGACTTCGTGCTCTCGAACCTGGTGAACGCCGACATCCGCCGCATCGCGGTGCTCACCCAGTACAAGAGCCACTCGCTGGACCGGCACATCACCACGGTCTGGCGGATGTCGACGCTGCTGGGCAGCTACATCACGCCGGTGCCCGCGCAGCAGCGGCTGGGCCCGCGCTGGTACACCGGCAGCGCCGACGCGATCTACCAGAGCCTGAACCTCATCTACGACGACCGCCCGGAGATCGTCGTCGTCTTCGGCGCCGACCACGTGTACCGGATGGACCCGGCGCAGATGATCGAGCAGCACCTGGCCACCGGGGCGGGCGTCACCGTCGCCGGGTTGCGGGTGCCGCGCAAGGAGGCGACCGCGTTCGGCGTCATCGACTCCGACGAGAGCGGCAAGGTGCGCCAGTTCCTGGAGAAGCCGGCCGACCCGCCGGGGCTGCCGGACAACCCGGACGAGACGTTCGCGTCGATGGGCAACTACGTGTTCACCACCGACGCGCTGCTCGAGGCGCTGCGGGTGGACGCCGCCGACGAGAACTCGGTGCACGACATGGGCGGCTCGATCATGCCGATGATGGCCGAGTCCGGTGACGCCTACGTCTACGACTTCAGCAGCAACCAGGTGCCCGGCGAGACCGAGCGCGACCACGGCTACTGGCGGGACGTCGGGACCCTCGACGCCTACTTCGACGCCCACATGGACCTGGTCTCGGTCAGCCCGATCTTCAACCTCTACAACGACCGCTGGCCGATCCACACCCTGCCGCCCCAGTTCCCGCCGGCGAAGTTCGTGCTCGGCGGGCGGGCCGAGGAGTCGATGGTCAGCGCCGGTGTGATCATCGACGGCGGCTCGGTGACCGGGTCGGTGGTCAGCCCCGGCGTCCGCGTCGAGCGGGGTGCCCGGATCGAGCAGAGCGTGCTGATGGACGGCGTGCACATCGGCGAGGGCGCGATCGTGCGCCGGGCGATCCTGGACAAGAACGTCTACGTGCCGCCGGGCGCGCGGATCGGCGTCGACCTCGCCGACGACCGCGAGCGCTACCACGTGAGCGCCGGTGGGATCACCGTGCTCGGCAAGGGCGCCCGGGCCATCTCCTGAGCGCGGCGCTGATCGTCGACCTGCTGCTGGACCCCGCGGCCCAGCAGCGGTTCGACGACCTGCGCGCGGCCCACTTCCCGCCCGAGCGGCTGGTGGTGGGCGCGCACGTCACGCTGTTCCACGCGCTCCCTGGGGAGCGCGTGGGCGACGTACGCCGCGCCCTGGCGCTGGCCGCCGACCGGCCGCCGTTCGCGGTGGCGGTGACCGGCCTGCGGTTCCTGGGCCGCGGGGTCGCGTTCGACCTGGCCGCGCCGGAGCTGACCGCACTGCGGGCCGACGTCGCGGCGGAGTTCGCCGCCGACCTCACCCCGCAGGACCGGCAGTGGCGGCACCCGCACGTGACCGTGCAGAACAAGGTCGCCCCGGACGCCGCCCGGGCGCTGCACGCCCAGCTGTCGGCCGGCTTCACCCGGTGGACGGCGACCGCCCGCGGGCTCGGTCTGTGGCACTACCGCGGCGGGCCCTGGGAGCTCGACGCGGAGTTCCCCTTCCGCTGACCCGGCCCGCTCCCGCACCGGCCACGGTGCTCGTCCCGGTGCGGGTCGACCCGCAGCGGGACGGGTTGAGCCGCGTGCGCACGCGGCTCAACCCCTCCCCGCCCGGGTCAACCCGGCCCAGCAGTGGACGGACGGGTGCCAGGCCCTCGCCGTGTTCGTCGCGCTGAACCGTTGAACCCCCGCGGCCCAGGAGTGGGGCGGTTCCGGGTCGGAGGGGTCCAGCGGTCCGTGCGGGTCAGCGGCTCTCGGTGGCGTAGCGGCTGCGCAGCTCGGCCAGCAGCTCCGGCGTGGGCTCCGCACCGGCGGCGACCGCCGCGTGCACGTCGCGGAAGTACTGCTCGTACCCCGGCGGCGTGTAGAGGCACAGCGCGGTGACCGGGACGTCGGCGCTCTCGTTGCGGTAGCCGTGCACGGCACCGCGCGGGGCGGCGGCCAGGTCGCCGGGGCCCAGCTCGACCGCACCGCCGGTCGTGTCGACCATCAGCCGGCCGGTGAGCACGTAGAAGTACTCGTCGTGCGCGGAGTGGACGTGCGGCCGCGCGCCGACCGTGCCGGGCGCGAGCTCGAACCGCTCCAGGCCCAGCCGCCCGCCGGTGAGCTTGAACAGGTGCCGCACGCCGGCGACGTCGATCTCCTCGCCGTCGGCGGCCCGCACGACCGTCGCCGGGACGGGCTGCGCGGTCACGCCCGCTTGGTGGCCACCAGCAGGCCGGCGCCGATCGGCAGCACCGCGCTGGTCAGCGTCTCGTCCTCGCGCACCCGCTTGACGACGTCCCGCCAGGCCACGGTGTGCGCGTCCCGCGCCGACCGGTCGGCGATCCGACCGTCGGACAGCAGCCCGTGGCACACCAGCGAGCCGCCGGTCCGGATGAGCCCGAGCAGGCCGGGGAGCTGGGCGGCGTACTCGGCCGGCGGGCCGTCGCAGACCACCAGGTCGTAGGCGCCGGGCGAGAGCCGGGGGAGCACCTCCGCGGCCGTGCCGAAGATCAGCCGGGTGCGCCCGCTGGGCACCCGCGCCTCGGTGAACGCCCGCCGCGCCGCGCGCAGCTCAGCGGGGTCGCCGTCCAGCGCGGTCAGGACGCCGTCCGGGCGCATGCCCTGCAGCAGCCAGAGCCCCGCGACGCCGCCGCCGCTGCCCACCGACACCACCGACCGCGCGCTGCAGCCGGCGGCGAGCACGGCCAGGGTCGCGCCGACGGCGGGCTGCACCGGCGGGGGCGTGCCGAACGCTCCGGCGGAGGTCAGCGCGCGCTCGCGGGCGGCCGCCAGCGCGGGCGACTCGGCGGCGAACGAGTCGGCGTACACGGCGGCTCCGCCGGCGTCACCCGCGGGCGGTGGTCCGGCGGCGGTGGTCACCGGGCGAGGGTAGTGGGCGGACCCGATCGCGCCGACCGGGCGGGGGCCCGGTCGGGGTGCCGTGCGCGTGCCGGCCCGGGAACACCGGCCGAGTGCCCGTCCGTTGGACCGGACGTGCGCCGAACGCGTGCCGGCAGCGCCGGCCTCCCCGAGCCGACCACCCCCGCTGGGGAGGTGCCGGCCGTCGGCGTCTGCGATCCTGCTCCCGTGCCCGAGGCCCCCACCGATCCCGCCGCCGAGGCGGCCTGGGTCGCCCCGTCGTGGGAGCAGGTGGTGCGGGAGCACTCGGCGCGGGTGTACCGGCTGGCGTACCGGTTGTCGGGGAACCAGCAGGACGCGGAGGACCT